>NZ_LDTF01000039.1 GCF_001477495.1 Sphingomonas yabuuchiae | reverse complement strand
GAACAGCCCAATGTTCCGCCGCCGCCGACGACGGTTGTGACGCCGCCGC
Organism: Sphingomonas yabuuchiae; assembly: GCF_001477495.1. GTDB lineage: Bacteria > Pseudomonadota > Alphaproteobacteria > Sphingomonadales > Sphingomonadaceae > Sphingomonas > Sphingomonas yabuuchiae_A. The sequence continues at coordinate 17,709 of NZ_LDTF01000039.1, read as the reverse complement.
CGATCGTCAATGTGCCGACCCAGGCGCCGACGATCGCGACGACGACCGTGATTCCGCTGAGCCAGCCCACTGCGCCGCCGGCCCCGCCTGCGCCGCCGGCTCCGCCTGCTCCGCCCCCCGCGCCGGTGCAGTCGAAGGCTGCTGGCCTGAAGGGCAATCCGGGCCAGTTCTTCGGTCCCGACGCTTATCCGCCCTCGGCCCAGCGCGAAGGCGCGGAAGGTCGCGTGGTCGCCAAGCTGACGGTCGGCACCGACGGACGCGTCACCGATTGCGTCGTGACGACGAGCAGCAACAATCGCGCGCTCGACGATACGACGTGCCGGATCGCGAAGGCGCGCGTGCGCTTCTCGCCCGCGCTCGATCAGGGCGGCAACCCGATCACGTCGTCCTACACGCTTCCGGTACGCTGGCAGCTGCCGCAGGAATAACGGCTCAGGCCACCTTTAAAAATTTAACGCTTTAGTCAGAGGACCTAACCAACCATGCTCACCACCATCCTCGCCGCGGGCGGCGCCGCGGCCGGTGCCGAAAACCCCTACGGTCTCGGCCAGGCTCTCAAGGAAGGCGGCCTCATCTCGCAGTCGGTGTTCACCATCCTCTGCTTGATGTCGATCGTGTCGTTCTACATCCTGTTCTCGAAGCTGTTCGAGCAGCAGAAGATCATCAACCAGGCGAAGCGCGTCCGTCAGGGCTTCTGGTCGGCGAACTCGCTGCGCGAGGGTTCGGCCAAGCTCGAGAAGAACTCGGCCTACAAGCAGATCGTCGACGACGGTCTGGCCGCGCAGGACCAGCACTCGAAGCTGACCGATCCGGTCGAAGCGCATGACTGGCTGCACGGCTCGCTGGCCCGCTCGGAAGCCGCGATCAACTCGAAGCTGGGCGGTGGTCTCGCCTTCCTCGCGACCGTCGGTGCGACCGCGCCGTTCATCGGTCTGTTCGGTACCGTTATCGGCATCTACCGCGCGCTCATCAAGATCGGCTCGTCAGGCCAGGCGTCGATCGACGCCGTCGCCGGTCCGGTCGGTGAAGCGCTCATCATGACCGCTCTGGGTCTCGTCGTCGCCGTTCCGGCGGTGCTCGCCTTCAACTGGCTGCAGCGTCGTAACAAGGGCATCGCGGAAGACCTGTCGTCGTTCTCGAACGACGTGCTGGGCTTCCTGGCTTCGAACGGTGCGGTTCGTCCGGCGGTTGCCGGTGCGGCCAAGCCGGCCGCCGTCAAGGCTCCGGCTGGCACCACCACCGCCGGTCAGGCCGGTGGCGTTCAGACCCGCGCCTGAGCTTAAGGGGGCGGGGCGGCGGTCTCCGGATCGTCGCTCCGCCACCCCCCGCCGCCCATTTCGGGGCGGCGCAAGAATGCATGGATAGGATAGCTCTCTCATGGCGATGAGCGTTGGCGGTGACTCCGCCGAGAAACCGATGTCGGAGATCAACACGACGCCCCTCGTGGACGTCATGCTGGTGCTCCTCATCATCTTCCTGATCGCGGTTCCGGTCGTGATTCAGACCGTTCCGCTGAAGCTGCCGAACGTCCGCTTCGATCCGACCACGACGAAGCCGGAAAACGTGTCGCTCTCGGTCACCAGCGAGAATGGCCAGTGCAAGGTGTACTGGAACCTGACCCCGGTCAGCTCGGACGAACTGCGCACCCGTGCGGTCGAAAAGCTGAAGGCCGAGGTCGAACGGCTGGGTGGTGTGGGTAACATCACGCCCGACCAGCTGCCCGAAGCGCATATCCGTGGCGACGTGAACACGCCGTACCGGTGCATCGGCGGCACCATCTTCACGATGCAGCAGGCCGGTTTCGCCCGGGTCGGCTTCATCTCCGAGCCGCCCCCCGGCGGCAACCCCCGCGCCTGATCGGCCGGGCGGACAGAATAGGAGTTAGCACGCCATGGCAATGAGCGCCGGATCTGATGATGGCGAGCCGATGATGGACATGAACACGACGCCGTTGATCGACGTCATGCTCGTGCTCCTCATCATGTTCATCATCACCATCCCGATCCAGACTCACGCGGTGAAGGTCGACCTGCCGGTCAACTCGAACACGCCGCAGACCGTCGTGAACACCGACAAGAACAAGATCGGTATCGACGCTGCCGGCACGGTCACCTGGAACGGTGCCCCGGTCGACGAGGTGACGCTGCGCCAGTTCCTGGACCAGAGCGCCGCGATGAACCCGGAACCGGAACTGCACTTCCAGCCAGCCCCCGACGCGAAATACGCCAAGGTCGACGAGACCCTGGCCGTGATCAAGCGTTCGGCGGTGACGAAGCTCGGCTTCATCGGCAACGAGCAGTATCGCAACGACTTCTGATCCTCTCGATCAGGTCGGTGATGAAATGGGGTGGTCTCTCCGGAGGCCGCCCTTTTTCGTTTGTGGCGGGGTGGGGGCATGGTGGCCGTAGGGCGTGGCCTTCGACAGCGCTCAGGCTGAACGGAGGGCGGGGCCTGAGCCTGAGGCTGGGCCAGAGCCCCAGACCCGGCCAAAGCCCAAGATTGAAGCAGGATGCCGTGCGACGGATTGCCCCCTCCCCCTTCACGGGAGGGGCCGGGTGTGGGGCGTATCCTCAAGCGTGGCGCTGGCGGAGAGGCCTCACCCCAATCCCTCCGCTGAAGGGGAGGGGCTCGTGGCAAATCGAGGCATTGTGGTCAGGGCCTAAAGCTGAGCCCCCCTCCGTGGCTGATAGGCTCGTACCCGAAATTCCGTTCAGTCTGAGCGAAGTCGAAGGCCACGCCCCGCGCTACCCGATGCTCCACAACACACGATGATCGCCAGACAGGCGGGGCGCTGAAGCAGCGACACAAACCGGCTCGGCTCATGCTGAACACATCGATGGCCAGACATATCCAGGACGACCGGCGGCCTCTACGCCCTGTCGAAGCGGGTATATGGAAACACCGCCCCATACCCGCTCCCATCGCCTCAAAATTGCGCATCTTTCGCCGCTTGCGCACGTTTCACAAAAGTGACACTCTCAAGTCACAAAAGTGAAACATAGGAGATGGGATATGCGTGGAATGTTTTCGGTGTTGCTTGTGGCGGCGGCGGGCATGGCAGCCCCGGCCATCGCCCAGGATTCATGGCCGCAGCGCACGGGGTTTCGGGAGATTGCGGCGGGCAATTTCGTCGCCGCTGAGCGGACTCTGCTCGAAGAACGTCGCACCGATCCGAACAGTCCGGAGCTGATGCTCAACCTGGCCGCGGTCTATGCCAAGACCGGCCGCGCCGCCGATGCGCGCGCGCTGTATGATGCAGTGTTGCAGGAAAAGGCCATTGCGATGGACATGCCGTCGGGCGCGATCCTGTCGTCGCACACCGTGGCCCGCACAGGTCTGCGCCATTTGCCGCAGACGATCGCCGCGCGGTAAATCGACAAGGGCAGGTCCGGATGCTCCTGCGTCCGGACTGGCCCGACCAGCGGGGCGCGGACCGACGGTAAACCGCACCAGCCCGGCGCCCTTGTTCAAAGCCTTATTACAAGCGGGGCAGCGTTACTCCGCGCTGACCCATATATTTGCCCGCCCGGTCGGCATAGCTGGTCTCGCAGGGTTCATTGCCCTTCAGGAACAGGAACTGGCAGGCGCCCTCATTGGCATAGATCTTGGCGGGCAACGGCGTGGTGTTGGAAAATTCCAGCGTCACATGGCCTTCCCAACCGGGCTCCAGTGGCGTGACGTTCACGATGATCCCGCACCGCGCATAGGTCGACTTGCCGAGGCAGATGACCAGCACGTCGCGCGGCACTCGGAAATATTCGACCGTCCGCGCCAGCGCGAAGCTGTTGGGCGGGATGATGCAGCAATCGGTCTTGCGGTCGACAAAGCTGTTCGACGCGAAGTCCTTGGGGTCGACGACGGCGCTGTCGACATTGGTGAAGATCTTGAACTCGTCCGCGACCCGCGCATCATAGCCATAGGACGACAGGCCATAGCTGATGCAGCCGTCGCGACGCTGGCTCTCGACGAACGGTTCGATCATGCCTTGGGTCTGCGCGGCTTCGCGAATCCAGCGGTCGGACAGGATCGACATCTTCATTTCCTTCAGGTTTGGCCGCTCATCGCCGGATCGCGGGGGGAGGGCAAGCGGCAACCGCCAAAAAGGGACTTGCGGTTGACGCAACGTCAAGCGGTACGGTCCTGTCCATGTCCACCATGCTCGACATCACCGACATTGCCCGCGCGACCGGGCTGAGCAGCCGCGCGCTACGCTTCTACGAGGCGCGTGGGCTGATCCGACCGCTGCGGAGCGAGGGCGGGCGGCGCATCTTCGGTGCGGGCGAGCTGGAGCGGCTGCACGCCATCGTCGCGCTGAAACGCGCTGGCTTCACGCTGGCGGCCATCGGGCAGATGCTCGACCGGCCGGGCGCGGCACTGGCGCCGATGATCGCGGCCCAGGCAAAGGCGGTGGACGCCGAACGCCGGGCGCTGGCCGAGACCGCCGCGCTCCTGACATCCATCCAGTCCCGCATCGATGCCGGCGAGCGCATCGACGTCGCGACGCTCTGCTCGCTGATCCGAAAAGGGAATGCCATGACGACGACACAATGGAAATTGGTGGTCGACCGCCATTTCACCGAGGAAGAACAGGCGCATTGGGCGACGCGAATGGAGACACTCGGGCCAGATTTCGACCTGAATGCATATCAGGCGCGCTGGGCCGATCTGGGCCAGCGGATCGCAGCCGCAATGCCGATGGACCCGGATTCGGAGGCGGCACGAGGCTTTGTGCGTGAATGGTTCGCGCTGCTGGCGCCGTTCCGTGCGGTGGCGTCACCGGAGATGTGGGCGGGCGCGACTCGGCTGCACGAGAATCGCGCGGATTGGGATGGACAGGCCGATCCCGGCTTTTCGGCCGATGTGTGGCAGTTCATTCAGGCCGCCGGTGCAGCAATGCGGGCGCGGGGCGAAGAGCCGGGGGGCTGAGGCGGTTTGTTCACGCGACGCCGCGACGCCGCGAAGAAGGATGATGCTCGCGCGGAGGCGCGGAGACGCGGAGGGGAGCGTATCCGATCATAAGCGATGCCGGTTATCGCCCGGGTTCGGGAGACTGAAACTCTTCCTCTCCGCGCCTCCGCGTCTCCGCGCGAAAAAATCTTCGCGTCTTCGCGCCTTTGCGTAAGAAATCAGCGGTGGCACCGAGCTATGTGCTCGCGCGAAGCCGCCAAGTTTCAAAATTGGTTCGCGCAGAGGCGCGGAGGGCGCAGAGGGGGGGGCGTGAGCTTACTGGCCGCTACCAAATGAGAAGAACTGTAGACTTCCCCTTTGCGATCTACGCGCCTCTGCGCGAACTCAATAGCCGCGCCTTCGCGCGATTTCAGCCGATCCCCAGATCCGCCGGGCCGAAGGCATCCGGCAGCAGCTCGGACAGGCGATAGGTCCGCACCGCGTCGCCTTCCGCCGCGCCGCAGTGAACGGGCAGGTCGCGGCCGCTCATCTGGGCGGCTTCGTTGATGACCTGGCGACAGCGGCCGCAGGGGCTGACCGGGCTGGCGCCGGTCGGTACACCGTTCGAGTCCATCGCGCCGCCGATCACGCCGACCGCGACGATCTCGCGAAGCCGCCCCGCCGCCGAGGCGGTGGCGATCGCGACAGTCTCGGCACAGAGCGACAGGCCGTAGCTCGCATTCTCGAAATTGGCACCCGTGATGACCGAGCCGTCCTGCATCAGCAGCGCCGCGCCGACCGCAAAGCGGCTGTACGGCGCATGGGCGTGGCGCGCCGCGTCGCGGGCGGCGGCGATCAGGGCATGTGTATTGGTGGCATTCATGGTGTAACGACGTCCCAGTTGACGGGGCCTTCCACCCCCTCGACCCGGCGGAAATCGCTGGCACGCCACATGCGCCAGGGGCGCGCGGCGTAATCGGGCTTGAACAGATTGCCGATCGCCCAGACCGGACGGTCGATCGCGGCCGTGATGTCATATTCACGTTCGAACGCCTTGGACACGCGCAGCATCACGGGCTTGCGCGTGTGCGTCTCGACCATCGATACGAAGCGGGTCAGGTCCGCGACCAGCTGCGCGCGCTCGGGCCGGGCGGTGCAATCGTCGTGAAAGGACAGGTCGATCGCCGTGGGCAGCGCGTCGCCGACACGCGGTACGAAGATGTTGAAGGCATCGGCCTGGGCCGCGGCAGGCTGGCACAGCGAATAGATATGGACCGCGCCACGCCGCATTCCCGCCTCGGGCAGGGCGTCCCAATTGCCCTCGAACGACGGATCGCGCCGGTCGGTGCCCGAGGTCGCGACCAGATAGGCGAAGTCCGCGCCATTCGCGCGCAGCGTGCGCCACTCGACGGCGGGCGGACTCTCGGGCAGGTCGATGCCCTGCAGGGCGTAACGCTCGGTCGGCGGCTGCCAATGGGTAGCCCAATGCCGCCCGCCCGCGCTGATCGCGCCAAGGGCCAGAAGCCCAGCGCCGATTTTCCAAAGAATCGCCATCAATTGCGGATATGCAGGACGCAGAGCAGTGTGAAGAGGCGACGTGCGGTGTCGAAGTCGACCTCGATCTTGCCGGTCAGCCGCTCCTTCAGCATCTGCGCGGCGTCATTATGGATACCGCGCCTGGCCATATCGATCGTCTCGATCTGTTGCGGCGTGGCGGCACGGATCGCCTGGTAGTAGCTGTCGCAGATCGCGAAATAATCCTTGATCGGCCGCCGGAAACGCCCGAGCGCCAGCACCAGGGTCTCGATATGCGTGCCGTCCTCGCGGTGCATATGGATGCCGAGTCGCCCTTCCTCCGACTCCAGCTTGATGCGGTAGGGCCCGGCATAGCCGTCCGCCTGCGGCCGTTGCGGCGCGAAGTAATTTTCCTCGATCAGATCGAAGATCGCGATCCGCCGTTCCTGCTCGACATCGGCCGAGCGCCAGCCCAGGCTGCGCTCGTCGAGATCGATGGATATGATCCGGGGATCGGCCATGGCACGGGGATAGTCGCGAAGCGCGTGCGCCGCAAATCCCCTGCTGATCGACGCAATGTGTTTTCCTCCGCCGCCACTCCGCGCTAACGCCGACGAAATGGCCACCCTCGCATTTCAGAACCCCGCTGCCGCCACCGAGCCGCAGCAGCTTCCCCGCAATATCGAGGCGGAGGCCGCGCTGCTGGGCGCGATGATGATCGACAACCGGCTGGCCGACGATCTGGTCGACCGGCTGGACCCGGAGCATTTCTTCGAGCCCGTCCACGGCCGGGTGTTTTCCGCGATCAAGAATCTGCGCGCCACCGACATGCTGGCGACCCCCGTCACCCTGCGCCCGATGTTCGAGGCGGACGAGGGCATGAAGGCGCTGGGCGGCCCGTCCTATCTGGCGCAGCTGACCGGGTCGGGCGCGGGCCTGATCGGCGCGCGGCAGTTCGCGACGCAGATCTATGACCTGGCGATGCTGCGCGCGCTGGTGACGGTCGGGCGGACGCTGGTCGATCGGGCGATGGACACCTCGGAAGAGGTGAACCCGCGCGCGCAGATCGAGCTGGCCGAGAACGAGCTGTTCAAGGTCGCGGCCGATGGCGGCTCCGAGAATGCGGTGAAGAGCTTTTCCCAGGCCACCACCATGGCGGTGAAGAATGCCGAGCGCGCGCTAAACTCCGGCGGCCATGTCTCGGGCATCACCACGGGTCTGGATTCGGTCAATGCCAAGATCGGCGGTATGCACCGGTCCGACTTGATGATCCTGGCGGGCCGTCCGGGCATGGGCAAGACCTCGCTCGCCACCAACATCGCGTTCAACGCCGCGCGCCGCTGGATGCGCGACATGGCCGACGGCATCCCGCCCTCCGAGTCGGTCGGTGCCAAGGTCGCGTTCTTCAGCCTCGAAATGTCGGCCGACCAGCTGGCGACGCGTATCCTGGCCGAGCAATCGGGGATCAGCTCCGAAGCGCTGCGCATGGGCAAGATCAGCCGCAACGAGTTCGCGCAACTCGCCGCCGCCGCCGCCGAGCTGGAGCAGTTGCCGCTGTTCATCGACGATACCGGCGGCCTCACCATCTCGGCGTTGCACACCCGTGTCCGGCGGCTCCAGCGGCGGCTCAACAACGAGCTGGGTCTGGTCGTGGTCGACTATCTCCAGCTGCTGACCGGCTCGGGCAAGTCGTCCGAGGGCAACCGCGTGCAGGAAATCTCGGAGATTTCGCGCGGGCTGAAGACGCTGGCCAAGGACATGAACGTGCCGGTGCTGGCGCTGTCGCAGCTGAGCCGTGCAGTCGAACAGCGCGAGGACAAGCGCCCGATGCTGTCCGACCTTCGCGAGTCCGGCTCGATCGAGCAGGACGCCGACATGGTCTGGTTCGTGTTCCGCGAAGACTATTACATGATGCAGCGCGAGCCCAAGCGCCCGATGGAAGGCGATGACGGCAAGGTCTTCGAAGACCATGCGAAGTGGGCGACCGAGGTGGAGCGGGTCTATGGCCTGGCCGAACTGATCGTCGCGAAACAACGCCACGGTGCGACCGGCAAAGTGGTGATGAAGTTCGACCCGACGATCACACGGTTTACGGACTTCGCGGGGTATTGAACGGAGGCGGGGTAATTCCCCCACCTCCGTTCAGCCTGAGCGAAGTCGAAAGCCAGGGGAATCTCTGGCACATAATCCGGGGCGTGCACTTCGACTTCGCTCAGTGCGAACGGGGGCGGGGGTACGTGAGCGGACGCGCCCCAACCTTACCCCGTCGGCGCGAGCAGCCAAGCGCGGGCTTCGTCCTTGTCGGTGAAGAACCGGAATTCGTCGTGGTCTTGATTGGCCCGCTCCGCCTGCAACTTGGTGAGCGCGCCCGAGGTGTAGACCGCGACACGCCCCGAGCGGACGGCCGGGCTTTCCATCATCTGGACGAAGGCCGCGACGACTTCCTGGCTCTGCACCATCGCGTTGGACAGATCGCACAGGCTGACCGGGGTACGGCCGGTGGCACGGATGCGGCGGGCGGTCCGTTCCAGTTAGCGGGTGAAGCCGGCCATGGTGTCCAGGGTCCAAAATCCGTGGGTCGTGACCTCGAAATAACCGCGTTCCAGGTCGACCGTGACTTTGTACATGGGTGATCCCTCATCCTGCCCGGCGCCTTCTGTCGCGGCGCGGTTAAGACAGGATGAAGCGGAAGTCGGTCGTGGCCCCGTTCAGCCTGCCGAAAAAGGCTGGTGGATACCGCACTCGACCTTGTCGAAGCCGCGCCAGCGACCCGCGCGGGGGTCTTCGCCGGGCTTCACCTTGCTGGTGCAGGGCGCACAGCCGATCGAGAGATAGCCTTCCGCCTCCAGCGGATGGCGCGGCAGGTCGTGGGCGGCGAAATAGCCGTCCAACGCCGCCTTGTCCCAGTCCGCCAGCGGGTTGAGCTTCAACCGGCCATTCTCGACCTCGAAGCGAGGCAGGGCCCGGCGGGTCCCCGCCTGGAAACCCTTGCGGCCCGAAATCCACGCCTCGAACGGGGCAAGGCCGCGTGCCAGCGGCTCGACCTTGCGCAGGTCGCAGCAGCCATCGGGATCATAGCCGTGGCGGATGCCGTCCGGGTCCTTCGCCGCGAGCAGCGAGGCGTCGGGCTGGATCACGCGGACGTCGAGCAGGCCCAGCCGCTCGACCAGCGTGTCGCGGTACGTCAGTGTCTCGGGAAACATCTTCAGCGTGTCGGTGAAGACCACCGGGGTCGCCGGATCGGCCTGCGCGACCATGTGGAGCAGCACGGCGGACTCGGTGCCGAAGGACGACACCGCCGCGATCTGCCCATGCAGTTCACCGGTCAGCAGGATGCGCAGCATCTCCGGCGCGGGCACGCCCGCGAACCGCGTTTCATACGCCGCAGCGTCTTCCGCCGTGTAAGCGGGCCGAGCGTCGATCCGGTCGAGCGCGCGCTCAGCCATGGCGCAGCTTCCATACCGGCACGCGCGCATCGGCGGCCTTCTGATAGGGTTGGGGATAGAGCGCGAGCAGCTTAGTCAGCGTTGCGGCATCGACCGGCTTTTCCGGCGCGAAGCTATCGAAGCCGCAGCGGCGCATATGGGGAATCTGGTCGACCAGCACATCGCCCGCCGCGCGTAGCTCACCCTCGAACCCCGCCTCGCGCAAAATCCGCGCCGCCGAATAGCCGCGACCGTCGCGAAAGGTCGGGAAGCTGATCTCGACCAGCGCGATCTGTCCCAGATGCGGCAGGAGTTCGCGGGCATCGTCGCCCGCCTCCAGCCGGACGGCGGTGGCGTTGGTCTGGCCCAGGAAGGCGTCCAGCGTGACCGCCGGTTCGTCATGCACCACATCGTCGCGGAAACGCAGCAGCGTCTCGCCCGCATTCGTGTTCACGGTGATGGGATCAACCATAGATCGCTTCCTTGAACGGCTGCATGCCGACGCGGCGATAGGTGTCGAGGAAGCGCTCGTCCGCTTCGCGCAATGCGACATAGCGGTCGGTCACGCGCTCGATCGCGTCGACCACGCCGTCCTCATCGAAGCCGGGGCCGGTGATCTTGCCGAGCGAGACGTCCTCCGCCCCCGATCCGCCGAGCAGCAGCTGGTAATTCTCGGTGCCCTTCTTATCGACGCCGAGGATGCCGATATGCCCGGCATGATGGTGGCCGCAGGCGTTGATGCAGCCCGAAATCTTCAGCTTCAACTCGCCCAGCTCGCGCTGCCGCCCGGCGAAACGCTCGCCGATCTTCTGCGCCAGCGGGATGGAGCGAGCATTGGCGAGGCTGCAATAATCCAGGCCCGGGCAGGCGATGATGTCGGAGATCAGGTCGAGGTTCGCCTCGGCCAGCCTGGCGTCGCGAAGCGCGGTCCAGATGGCGTACAGGTCGGCCTTGCGGACATGCGGCAGGACGATGTTCTGCGCATGGGTGACGCGCAGCTCGTCATGGCCGTAGCGCTCGGCGAGGTCGGCCATCAGGTCGATTTGATCCGCCGAGGCATCGCCGGGGATGCCGCCGATCGGCTTCAGGCTGATCGTGACGATGGCATGGCCCGGCTGCTTGTGCGCCGCGACATTCTGATCGAGCCAGACCGCGAAATCGGGGTCGGAGCGGTCGACCGAGTCGGGCGCGTCGCTGGCGAAGTCGGGACCGGCGAACATCGCGGTGATCCGCGCCAGCTCGGCCAGCGGCGGGTCGATGCCGAGGTCGCGGATGGCGGCGAACTCCGCCTCCACCTGATCGCGGTAAGCGTCGACGCCGATCTCGTGCAGCAGGATCTTGATCCGCGCCTTGTAGATATTATCGCGGCGACCATAGCGGTTGTAGACCCGCAGGCACGCCTCCAGATAGCTCATCAGATGGTCGGCGGTGATGAAGTCCTTCACCTCATGCGCGATCATCGGGGTGCGGCCCATGCCGCCGCCCACGAAAATCTTCGCGCCGAGCACGCCGTCGCGCTCCAGCAGCTGGATGCCGATATCGTGCAGCCGCATCGCCGCGCGATCCTCGTCCGCCGCGATCACCGCGATCTTGAACTTGCGCGGCAGATAGGTGAATTCCGGGTGGAAGGTCGACCATTGCCGCAGCAGCTCGGCCCAGGGGCGCGGATCGGCGACCTCATCGGCGGCGGCTCCGGCGAACTGGTCGGACGAGATATTGCGGATGCAATTGCCCGAGGTCTGGATGGCGTGCATCTGGACGGTTGCCAGCTCGGCCAGGATGTCGGGCGCATCGGCCAGCTTGATCCAGTTATACTGGATGTTCTGACGCGTGGTGAAATGGCCGTAGCCGCGATCATATTTACGCGCGATATGGCCCAGCATCCGCATCTGGCGGCTGTCGAGCGTGCCATAGGGCACCGCGACGCGCAGCATATAGGCGTGCAGCTGGAGATAGAGGCCGTTCATCAGCCGCAGCGGCTTGAACTGATCCTCGGTCAGCGCGCCTGACAGGCGGCGTTCCACCTGGTCGCGAAATTCCTCGACACGGGCATCGACGATGCTCTGGTCATATTCGTCATAGCGATACATGGCGGTTCTCTCAGATAACCCAGGCGCCGGCATCCGCATCGGCGGGCTTCAGCGTCAGGTCGGGGCGCACGGTGGGGCCAAGCGCGCGGATACGGTCCTTGATATGGGCGGGACGGGGGCCCTGTTCGGTGGCCTCGGCGTCGATCAGATAGGGCACATTGACCCGGCGCGCGCCTTCCTCGGCGCGCAGGATCGCCTCGCCCTGTCCGCCGACATCGACCGCATCCTCGACATGGCGCGACCAGTCGCGCCCGGTCCACCAGACGACGTCGCCAGTGCTCAAGTCATTGCCCGTCAACAGCTTCATGCGCTCATTCCTTCCGCCACGCGGGCCCAACGCGCCAGCTTGTCTTCGGCATCCGACAGGGTCACGACTTCGCCGACGACGATGATCGCCGGACTCTGAACCTTCTCGCGCTCGACCATCGGGCCGAGATCGGCGAGCAGCGTGCGAATGGCGCGGTGCCCCTCCAGCGTGCCGCGCTCCAGCACCGCGACCGGCATGTCGGGGGCGACGCCGTCGGCCATCAGCTTGTCGGCGATGCCGTTGGCGGTCGCGACGCCCATATAGATGACGAGCGTGCGTCCCTGGCCCGCCAGCCCCGACCAGTCCTGATCGGTGAGCCCCTTGCACTGGCCCGCGACGAAGGACACGGCCGAGCTATGGTCGCGATGGGTCAGCGGCAGCATCGCCTCCGCCGCGCAACCGAGCGCCGCCGAGACGCCGGGGATTACCTCGACCGGAAGCCCGGCGGCACGTACCGCCTCCACCTCTTCGCCGCCGCGCCCGAAGATAAACGGGTCGCCGCCCTTCAGCCGTACGACGATCGCGCCGGTCTTCACATGCGCGACGATCAGCGCGTTGATCGCATCCTGCGACAGCGTGTGCCGTGCCCGCCGCTTGGCGACCGAGATGCGCTGGGCCTGCGGCGGCGCGAGGTCGAGGACGCGCGGATCGATCAGCCCGTCATGCACGACGACATCGGCGGTCTTCAGCGCCGCGACCGCACGCACGGTCAACAGGCCCGGATCGCCGGGGCCCGCACCAACCAGGATCACGCGGCCACGCGCGGTGGGATCGAGAAGACTAGCCATGCTCCACAGATGATCCCCCCGACCGCAATCGACAACTGAGCGATGCTTGGGGCGGGGGTAGATCAGCTTCATCCTGCCATCAGCGTTATCGTATAATATATTGTGCGTTGCCTAGAGTTATGATTGGATGGCTTCAGGGACACAAAAAGCGGGGAGCTGGGGTCTTGTTGGAATCATCGAGCCGAAAATATGCCTTTGGCGCATCATTGGTGGCGTTCATGTGGGCAGGGGTTGCGTCGGCACAGGTGGCGACGGGTGCGCCTACGAAACCAGCGCAGGACGAGGTTCCTGCCGTGACCGGCGTGGTGGCATCCACAGATAAGATCGACGCGAAGGAGAAAAAGGCCGATCCTGGCGACGTGATCGTCACGGGAACGCGTATCGTCCGGCCCAACATGACCAGCAATGCGCCTATCACGACGATCGACTCCACCTATCTGAAGGAGCGTGGCTTGGCGCGTGTCGAGGACGCGCTGGCGCAGCTGCCGCAGGTCACGCCGATGCTGGGCTTGCAGGGTCAGAGCTGGACCTCCGGCTCCGCGCCGGTCGGACTGCGCAATCTGGGTGCGGGCCGTACGCTGACGCTGCTCAACGGGCAGCGGATGGACAATGACGTCAATATCATTCCCGGCGCGCTGATCGAGCGGATCGACATCATGACCGGCGGAGCGTCGGCGGTCTACGGCTCCGACGCGATCGCGGGCGTCGTCAACTTCATCGTCAAACGCAAGTTTAACGGCATCGCCTTCGACGGCGAGGTCAGCGGCTTCAACCACAATAACAACAGCCCGCTGCTGGCCAAGGTCGCGCAGGATGCGGGCTATACCTATCCCCGTGGGTCCTATCTGGGCGGCGGCAACTATTTCGCGTCGGTTGCGGCGGGCCAGAACCTTCTGGGTGACCGGTTGAACATCAGCGCCTTCGCGACGTACAAAAAAGCAGACCCGATCCAGTTCCGCAATCTGGATACGACCAATTGTCCGCTACAGATGTTCGACCCCAACAATATCGACGCGGGCAACACGAAATGGACGTGCTACGGCACGACCTACAACCCGTATAACTATTTCAACGTCAACAACCAGGACCTGAGCAACGCGCGCGACGGCTCGCGTAGCTTCCGCCCCTACGATACGGCGGACGAGGTGCGCGTCCAGCGTGTCGACAATGTCCAGCGGCGTAGCGAGACGGTCAATGCGGGCGGCTTCCTGACGGCGGACCTGCCCGCTGGCATGCGCCTGACCGGCAGCTTCCTGTATAGCAAGATCGTCGAGCGCGGGTTCAACTCGGTCGATGGGGGGATTTATACCCCGGGCGCTCAGGTCAATTGCGACAATCCCTTTCTGGGACAAGCGCAGGCGCAGGCCATTTGCGGCGCGGCAGCCGGAACGACCGCACTCAGCAACCCCATTGCGCTATCGCTGTTCCGGCCGGGCATGATCCAGAATTTCCGCAACACGACGGATGACTGGCGCGGCTCGCTCAACCTGTCGGGTATGATCGTCGACAAGATCCGGTTCGAACTGAGCTACCAGCAGACCCGGAACATCCAGAATGGCTCGGGCGACCATATGTGGCTGCCCGACCAGGCCGATCGCCTGGCGCGCGGGCTTCAGGTGCGCAACGTGAGCGGCGTGCCGACCTGCCTGTCCAGGATCGACGGCACCGACCCCAGCTGCCAGCCCGTTGATGCCTTTTCGTCCAACACGTCGGTCAGCGACGCGGTCTATAACTGGCTGTCCGGGGCCGGCAGTCGCCGTCAGCAGAACGATCTGCAGGTCATCAACGGCATCGTGTCGGGGACGCTGGAGGATTATGGGCTGAAGAGCCCCTGGGCGGAGAGCGGCATCGGCTTTGCGATCACCGGCGAGTATCGCAAATATCGAAATCAGTCGACCGGCTACGGGGCGTGGTCGAACTTCACCACCTTCGATGGCCGTACCAGCGTGAAGGAGCTGGGCGGTGAGATCGACATCCCGCTGATCGAGAATAAGCCGTTTTTCAAGGAACTGAGCGTCAATGGCGGCTATCGGATTTCCGATTACGACATTTACGACAAGCTCGTTCGCAGCTGGAAGGCGGAGGCTAGCTGGTCGCCATTCGACGGTATCCGGTTCCGGGGCAGCTATAATCGCGCGGTGCGCGTCGGCGTGCAGCAGCGGTTGGAGGGCGAGAATCGTTATCCCAACACCCCGATGCTCGACCTGTGCGCCCCGCCGCGCGCCGCGACGAACGGCAAGGGTGTCCAGCGCTATACGTTCGACCAATGCTCGATCGGCATGACGCGGGCGCAATATGACGCGCTGACCAGCTATACCGGCTGTGATTCCAATGGCTTCTGCCCAACCACGCTGGTCAATGGCGGCAACTCGAATCTGCAGCCGGAACGCTCGCGCAGCAAGACTCTGGGTGTCGTGATGCAGCCGCGCTTCATCCCCGGCCTGACGGCATCGGTCGACTGGTACGACATCAATATTGAGGGCGCGTTCGAATGGACCCGCATCAACATGGCGTTCAACCAATGCTATGACAACAAGGTTCAGTTTTTCTGCCAATTCTATCAACGTGATCCGCAGACCGGCCGTCTGCTAGTCGCGGATGCGCGCTATAACAATTCCGGCTATAACGCGACGAGTGGGATCGACTTCAGTGCCAACTACGCGCTCGATCCGAAACGTTTCGGCATCACCGATAACGTCGGCACCTTTAGCCTGAACTTCAACGGCACGCTGACGACGAAATATGAACGGCAATTCGCGCCGGGTAATACGCCTTGGTCTTGCCTCGGCTATTTCGGCTTCGCCTGTGGCGATCCGATGCCCCGCTGGCGCCATGTCGCGGGCGTGAATTGGCAGCTTCCCTGGATCAAGGGTGGCTTGGGCTTCACCTGGCGCTACACTGGCCCGAGCAACCTGTCGAAGCTGTCAACCAACACGGTGCTGGCCGCCGCACCGGGCCAGACCTATCCGCTGGTCAACCGTATTCCGGGCTACAGCTATTTCGACTTCAACACCAACGTCACGCTGGTGAAGGGGATCGATGTGCGGTTCAATGTCCAGAATTTGTTCGACAAGGACCCGCCGCTGATCGGCTACGACACCCAATATGCCATCGGCGGGGGCTTCAACACCTTCCCGAACTATTACACGGTGCGGGGACGCACGTTGCGGGTCGGTATTTCCGCCCGCTTCTAAACGACGGGATGGCCCGGGACCTCGGTTCCGGGCCATTTCTCCATCAGCGCAAGCCGATCGCGATCGTCGCGGCGGCGCTTTCGCTTTCGGCGCTGGCGACCGGATAGGCGCAGTAATCGGCGGCGTAATAGGCGCTGGGGCGGTGGTTGCCCGACCAGCCGATGCCGCCGAACGGTGCGCTGGAGGCCGCGCCGTTGGTCGGGCGGTTCCAGTTGACGATCCCGGCGCGGATGCCGGTCCAGAAGGCGTCGTACCGCTCGCGCGAGGGCGAGATCAGCGAGGCGGACAGGCCGTAGCGGGTGGCGTTGGCCTGACTGAGCGCATCGTCGAAATCGGTCGCGCGGGTGACTTGCAGGACCGGGCCGAACAGTTCGTCGTCGGGACGCTCGGCGACGGCGCCGACGTCGAGGATAGCGGGGGGCAGCAGCGGCAGGCCGGGCGTCACGCGCGCCAGCGGACGGATAAGCCTGGCGCCGCTCGCCGCCAGTTGCTCGACTCGCGCAAGCAGGTGGTCCGCCGCGTCATTGTCGATCACCGGCCCCATGAACGGCGCGGGCGCGTCATGCGGCGCGCCGAGGATCAGCCGGTCGACCAGCCCGGTCAGCGCCGCCATCAGCGGATCGAACAGCCGGTCCTCGACGATCAGCCGCCGCCCGGCGGTGCAGCGTTGCCCGGCGGTCGTATAGGCCGACTGGACGATCAGCGCGGCGGCGGCGTCGAGATCGGGGTCGTCCCAGACGATGATCGGGTTGTTGCCGCCCATCTCCAGCGCCAGGATCTTTTCCGGCCGCTCGGCGAACTGGCGGTTGAGCGCCAGGCCCGTGCGCGCCGAGCCGGTGAACAGCAGGCCGTCTATCGCCTCATGGCCCGCCAGCGCCCGGCCCTGATCCGGTCCGCCGATCAGCAGCCGCACGACCCCTTCGGACACGCCTGCCGCGTGATAGCATTCGACCAGGAACGCGCCCGTCGCCGGGGTCTTTTCCGAGGGCTTGAAGACCACCGCATTGCCCGCCAGCAGCGCGGGCACGATATGGCCGTTAGGCAGATGCGCGGGGAAATTATACGGCCCCAGCACCGCCAGCACCCCGTGGGGCCTGTGCCGCAGGGCCATCCGCCCGCCGCCCGGCTGGTCGGTGGAACGTGTCCCAGCGCGCTCGGCTTGCGCGGTGATCGAGATGGCGACCTTGGCGATCACGGTGTCGACCTCGGTCTTGGCCTCCCAAAGGGGCTTGCCCGTCTCGCGCGCGATCAGGTCGGCGAAATCGTCGGCGCGATCCCGCACGATCTCGGCGAAGCGGCGCAGCATCTCGATCCGCTCGGCCAGCGGCGTGATCGCCCAGCCGGCCCAAGCCGCCCGCGCGGCGGCGACCTCCGTATCGGCATCGCCGATGGGAAGCTCGGCGATCAATGTGCCGGTTGCGGGTTCGTAGGTCGACAGAAAAGAAGGCATGGCATGGATCCAAGCAAGCCCCTCCCCTTCAGGGGAGGGGGCGGGGTGGGGCG
>NZ_LDTF01000038.1 GCF_001477495.1 Sphingomonas yabuuchiae | reverse complement strand
TGGTTTACTATGTTAGATATTAATGTATGTTTATTGGAGTCCTTATGCGTCTCTTTTGTGTAGTGTTTGCTCTCACCACGATGTGCCTGTTGCTTCTATTCTATGCATTGTCTTATGCTTTGTTTATTCTGATCCTCACTCCCTCTATAACATCTTTTTCTTTTTTTTTTTTTAATGATACGCCAACCCCCAAAATCTACACTCTCCTCTTCGTCGGCAGCGTCAGATGTTTATAAGAGACGGCCCCCAAAACCCCCGGCCGGTCGCGCCGGTCCATGGAGCCTGCCCATGCTTGATACGATCGCCCTTTGCTTCGTCGGCTTCTGGCTGCTCGCCGCCGGGTCCTATCGCCATGCCAGGGAGGCGGGAACGCTGCATGACGCGCGGCTGCGCATGGGCCTGAAGCTGCTCGGCGGCGCGGTGCTGCTGCTGGCGCTGTCGGCTTGCGGCACGGCGGTCACGGGCGAGCGGATCGTGCGCCTGTTCGGCGCCGCCTCGATCGCGGGCGTCGCGCTCAACCTGATCCTGTCGGTGCGCGCGCAGGCGGCCTTTGCGCCCTTGCGGGCGGTCAACCGGCTTGCGGGTCGAACACGGACCAGCCCGTCCGCTGCACCAGCCGTTCGAGCGCCAGCGTACCAAGCTGCGAATTCCCGCGCGCGTTGAGGCCGGGCGACCAAACGGCGATCGATGCGCGGCCGGGCACGATCGCCAGGATGCCGCCGCCCACCCCCGACTTGCCCGGCAGGCCGACACGGAAAGCGAACTCGCCCGATCCGTCATAATGGCCGCAGCTCATCATCAGCGCGTTGATCCGCCGCGCCCGCTGCGGTGACACGACCGAGCGCCCCGTCCCCGGATTGACGCCCCGCGCCATCAGGTAACGCCCGGCCAGCGCCAGCTGCCGACAGCTCATCGCCAGCGCGCAGAAGTGGAAATAGACACCCAGCACCCGGTCGACAGGGTGATGGAGATTGCCGAACGAGCGCATGTAGTGCGCCAGCGCCTGGTTGCGGTGGCCCGTCTCCATCTCGGCTTGCGCGACAGCGGCATCGATGACGATATCCTCCTCCCCCGCCAACGCACGGACGAAGCGCAGCATCTCGCCGATCGCCTCGCGCGGCTCGTAGCCGCCGAGCAGCACGTCGGCGACGACGATCGCACCCGCATTGATGAAGGGATTGCGCGGGATGCCGTGCTCGGTCTCCAGCTGCACGATCGAGTTGAACGCGGTCCCCGACGGCTCGCGCCCGACCCGCCGCCACAGCTGGTCGCCGACCGCACCCAGCGCCAGCGTCAGCGCGAAGACCTTGGAAATGCTCTGAATCGAAAAGCTCTCCTCGGCATCGCCCGCCAGATGGCACTGGCCGTCCGCCTCGACGATGGCGATGCCGAAGCGCTGCGGATCGATGTCCGCCAGCGCGGGGATATAATCGGCGGGCGTGCCCCGGTCGGGGGCTTCGGCCATCTCGGCGGCGATATCGGCGACGATCGCGGACAAGTCCATGACCCCGTGGTGCCGTGTGGCGGATGCTTTGTCGAGCGCCGCGAACCCGTCACATACCGACGCTAGGGAGCCGTCGCTTCCCCCCAAGCCCAAGACGGACCGATATCGACATCATGCGCGACAGGGACACTGCCCCGCCCGCCCCCGGTTTCTGGACGCTGGCCAGCGTCGAGGGGTGGGAGCGTTGTGCGATCCAGGGCGCGAAGTCGCTGCTGACCCTGTTCCTGGTCACCGACCTGCTGGTGCACGGCCGGGGGGTGATTGCGCTGTCTGCCTTGCGCCGCGGCATCGAGGCGATGACCGGGGCGCATGGCGACATCGCCTTCGCCTCGCAGCTCTACGGCCTGTACGGCGCGCTCACCTATCTGGTCCTGCCGCTGGGCGGCTGGATCGCGGATCGTAGCGGACAGCGGCGGCGCGCCATGTATGGAGGCGCCATGCTGATGACGCTGGGGCTGCTCGCGCTGGCCAGCCGCAGTTGGGCGCTGCCGGGGCTGGTGCTGCTGATCGGCGGGATCGGGCTGCTCAAGGGCAATCTGGCCGCCGAAGTGGGGGCGTTGCGGGGGCGAGCGAAGGGCGAGCGGCTCTATGCGGCGTATCTGGCGTTCCTGAACGGCGGCGCGCTGCTGGGGCCGCTGATCGGCGGCTGGCTGGCGTTGCGGTTCGGCTTTGCCGCCGCCTTTGTCGTCATGGCCGCCAGCATGATCGCGGCGATGCTGACCCTGCGCTCCGCGCCGCCGGTTCGCCTGATCGAAGCGCGCGAGGCGGACCATCGCCGCACCGACTGGCCGCGCGTCATCCTCGCCATCAGCGCCGTGACATTGTGCTTCTGCGCCTATGAGCAACTCAACAACATGGTGCTGCTCTGGGCCGAACAGCGCGTCGACCTGACGCTGGGCACCATGACGATCCCGCCGAGCTGGCTGGCGGCGGCGGACGGGCTGTTCACCATCGCGCTGGCGCTGCTCGCCTATCGCCTCTGGCCGCGCCTGCGCCGCGAACCGGGTCCGGCGACGAAGCTGGCCGCCGGAGGGCTGGCGATGACGCTGGCCTATATCCTGCTCGCCGGGCTGTCCGGGGGGGCGGCGCAGGTCGGGCTGATCGGAGCGGTCTGCGCGATCGCATTGCTGTCGATCGGGGTCGTCCTGTCCTGGCCCTCGGCGCTGGCGATCGTCGCGGCCGCCGCGCCGCCGTCACGACGCGGGCTGATGACCGGGCTCTTCTATCTCCATGGCTTCGTCGCGCATCTGGCCGTGGGGCAGTTGGGCACGCTCTATCCCCGCATGGACCAGCCGCATTTCTGGCTGATCCATGCCGGTTTCGGGATCGCGGGCGCCACGATCGCGCTCCTGATCCCGCGTGATCAGGCGACCACCACCTCCACCCCGGCCAGCGCCTCGGCATAGGCGGGCGAGAGGGGCGCATCGGTCACGAGCATCGCCACCGTGTCCAGCGCCGCCACCTGGATGGTGCCGGGACGGTCGAACTTGCTCTGGTCGGCGGCGATCAGCGTGCGGCGCGAGCGGGCGATCATCATCCGGCACAATGCCGCCTCGCCCGCGTGATAATCGGCAAAGCCGTGATCGAGATTGACCGACTCGACCGACAATATGGCCAGCGCGGGCGTGAACATGCTCAGATATTCGCGCGCGGTGGCGTCGAAACAGGCGCGATACTCGTAATCCATCTCGCCGCCGGCCAGCATGATGCGATTGTCGTTGCGCCCGCCCAGCTCGGCGGCGACGCCGACCGCGTTGGTCACCACGGTCAGCCCCTGATGATCGCGCAGTGCCCGCGCGACATAATGGCCGGTAGTGCTGGCATCGATATAGATGGTCTGTCCGTCCGCCACGACCTGTGCGACGGCGGCGGCGATGCGCTGCTTGGCCTCGGCATGGCGTTGCAGGCGGGTGGCAAAGGAGCCCTCGGTCTCGACCTTGGCGATGCGCACCGCGCCGTGGGCGCGCACGACCGCACCCGATGCCTCCAGCACGCGTAACTCGCGCCGGACCGTCTCCTCGGACACGGACAGCGCCTCGGCCAGTTCGCCGATCCCGTGAAACCCGCCCTCGGAAAGATACGCCACGATCTCATGCTGGCGGCGTTGGCGTTTCATCATGTCTGGCAGGTCCTCTCTTCGGGATCATGCTAGCGTGTGACCAGGTGGTCAGGAACCCCACACAAAATCGCCGACGGCACAAGGATGCGCCGTCGGCGTAGGTGCGCTCCGGCGCCCATGGGGACGGGCACCGGATCGGGGAGAGGGTAGGATCAGAAGGCGTAGGTCAGATTGAGCATGTAGATGCGCCCCGTCTCGACATAGCCGCCCTTGCGGTCGTTCGAGAGGTACGCCTTGCGCTCGCTGGTCGTCGCCCAATAGCTGTGTTCGTCGAACAGGTTCTGCACCGACGCGCCGATCGTCAGGCCCGACGGCAGGACATAGTTGACGATCAGGTTCGAGATGGTCGTCGGCTGGATATAGGTGTCCGGACGGCTGGAGCGCAGATCGTACAAGCGGTCGCCGGTGTAATTATAGTTCCACTCCGCCGACAGCGGGCCATGGGCATAGAATAGCGCGGCATTGTACATGATCTTCGGCGCCTGGGTCATGCGCTGGTCGCGCATCTGGCCGTTGACGAAGACCCGCGCATTGGCCCGCTGCACCGTGACATTGGCCTGGAGCCCCAGCCCGTCGAGCAGCCCCGGCAG
This sequence comes from Sphingomonas yabuuchiae, assembly GCF_001477495.1. Lineage (GTDB taxonomy): Bacteria > Pseudomonadota > Alphaproteobacteria > Sphingomonadales > Sphingomonadaceae > Sphingomonas > Sphingomonas yabuuchiae_A. The sequence continues at coordinate 28,614 of NZ_LDTF01000038.1, read as the reverse complement.
CCCCTTCAGCGAATAACGACCGAACAGTTCGACTCCGTAGATCTTGCCCGTGGCGTCGGTGGTCAGCTTCGACACCTCGACCCCGCCCTGCTGTTCCGACTGGGGGGCGCCCCAGATGTTGTAGTCGCCGCTGGCATTGGTGGTGCCGGTCGCGAACAGGACGTGGTTCAGATCCTTGTAGAAGGGGCTGATCGAGAAGAAGTCGGTGCCCTGCCCCTTATATTCGATCGAGGCGTCGTAGTTCCACGAGGTCTGCGCATCGAGGTTCGGGTTCGGGATGAACACCCCCGTCACCTCGCCCAGGTCGTTGCGCGTCACCTGCGTCGGCCCGAGCAGCAGGTCGAAAGCGGGCCGCGAATAGCTCTTCCGGATCGAGGCGCGGATCACCATCGCGTCATTGGGGCGGTAGTTGGCGATGACGCTCGGCAGCCACTGGTCGTAATGGCGGTCGGAGGTCACGAACGCGCCGCTATTGCCCTGCTCCTGGAAATAGGTGCCCTTGAAGCGGTTATACTCATAGCGGACGCCCGGCACGACCTGCAGATCGCCGAACTGCATCGTCGCCATGACATAGCCCGACAACCGGTTCTCCCGCCCGTCGAGGCGGTTTTCCTTCAGCTTCACCGGGTCCAGACCGGCGATCTTCGGGCTGGAGAGCTGGCGGACCTGATTCTCGATATAGTCGGTATCGATCAGATAGATCGGCACCTGCGCGGCATTGTTCATGAAGCCGCCGAGCAGACGACCGGGCAGCGAGGTCAGGGCCGGGCCGGTCGCGGCATAGCGCGGCGAGTTGCTGCCATCGGCATTGGGGAAGGTATATTGCAGCGCGCCGTCGTCACCCAGCGCGTTGGCGTAACGCTTGGCGTCCTCGACCTTGGCCCCCGCCGAGATCGAGACGAGCCCCTGGTCGGCATGGTGCCAGGTCGTGTCGAACTGACCCTCCAGGCGGCGTTCCCAGGTGTTCTCGAACTGCTGGGTGACATACCACTGGCGCAGCTTGCTGAGGTCGGTCAGATATGCCCGCGCCGCGTCGGTCAGGACGACCTGCGGGAAGGTGCGCTGGCCGATCGAGGTGACCATGCGATAGGCCGCCGTGCCCGTGTTGTCGGCGGTGCCGATATAGGGACGGCCCGCAAAGCCCGACTGGATACGCAAGGGGTAATTCTGCGACCCGCGCGAATAGGCGCCGTGATAGTCGAAGGTGAAGTCGCCCGAGCGCGTCTCGCCGCCGAGCTTGGTCGTCACCAGTTCCTGCTTGCTGTGCTCGGTGCGGAAATAATGCGTCGCGGTCAGGCCGTAATCGGCGCGATAACCGGCGGCGTCATACGAACCCTTGTTGGGGTTCGGGTTGATCTGGTCGGGTGCCAGGCTGGTCTGGCGCAGCGCGGTCTGGTCCATCCAGCTCTTGAGATTGTACCGGCCATAGGTCGAGTGCAGGTACAGGTCGGTGCCCTCGCCCTTCCAGTCGAGGTTCAGCGTACCGCCCATCCGCTCGATGCGGTTGCGGAACGACTGCCACTGGGCGCCGCGCGCGAAGAGGTTGTCCAGATTGTCGCGGATCATGCCGGAGATATTGTTGTTATACTTCTCCCAGTCATGCTGCACGGCGGTCGACTCGCCCAGCACGTGCTTCAGGCCGTAATAGGCTGAGGCATAGACGCCGAAATCGCCGAAGCGCTGGGCGGTCTCGACCTGCGCGGTGCCGCCCCAGGGGTCCTGGCGACGCGCATCGGCACGGCCCGCCAGCTGGCCCTGAAGGCGGATCTGGGTACGATGGTTGGGCAGGTCGAAGGCGGTGATCGGCACCATGTCGATGATGCCCGCGATCGCGTCTCCATCGTACTTGGCGGTCGGTGCCTTGTCGACGCGCACCGTCTGGAGCGAGAAGGGCGACAACAGGTTCATCGAGATGGCGCGGGTGCGCGCATCGGTCTGCGCCAGGCGCACGCCGTCGAACGAATAGGCGTTGTACGAGGTGTCGAGACCACGGATCGAGACATATTGCGCCTCGCCCGTCGCCGCCGCGTTGCGCGACTGGTCGACCGACGAGCTGATGCCCGGCAGGCGGGTCAGCAGGTCCGCCAGGTTCTGCTGCGGTTGCAGCCGCAGCTCCTCGCCCGAGACGACGGTGGCCAGCGACTGGCTGCGCAGCTGTTCGTCCTGGGCATCGACCACCGCCTGGCGATGACCCTTCACCACCACGTCCTCACCCGCCTGCGGGTCGGCGGCCGCGACCGCCGGTTCGTCCGATGCGACGATCGGATCGGCGGCGAACGCCGGTGCGGCAATCAGCAAGGTCGCGGCGGTGCCGCACAACAGGCGCACGACATGCGCCCGCTTGGCCGAAACGGTCATGGAATTCCCCTGGATCGATATTGATGGCGACGCCCCCCAGGACGCCTTCGACGGCTCCGCTAGGGGCGACGTGTGACAGCGCGATGACTTATTGACCGATTTTTGATGACTTTCGAAAAAACTTCCCAAGGTACCGGTCAAGCGCGATGAAGCGGGAGACAATGTCACAGTTCTGACCCGAAATCGGTCCAAAGCCGCGCGATGACCGCCTTTCCCCGCCGCCTGATCGCGCCGCTCGCCCTGTATGTCCTCTCCGCACTGGCCGCGCCGGTCGCGGCGCAGTATGCCCCTGCCCCCAAGGGGCTGACGCTCGACCGGGTGGTGGTGCTGATGCGGCACGGCGTCCGCGCGCCGCTGGACGGAGAAGTGCCGCACGGCACGCGCACCGCCAAGCCCTGGCCGATCTGGACGACGCCCGAAAGCGAACTGACCCCGCACGGTGCCGAAGCGCTGGCGGCCGAGGCGCGGGCCGACCGCGCCGCCTGGGTCGCGCGGGGCCTGTTGCCGCAGGGCTGCCCCACACCGGGCAGCATCCGCATCCGCACCAACAGCTCGTCCCGCACGATCGCCAGTGGGGAGGCCTATGCCAAGGCGCTGGCCCCCGGCTGCACCGTGCCTGTCGCGCATAATCCGATGGGCCAGGTCGATCCGCTGTTCGAACCGCTGCGCGCCCGTGCCACCCGCTTCGATGCCGACGCGGCGGTGGCGGACATCGACCGCTTCATCGGCGGCATGGACGCGCTGGTCGCGCGCCACCGTCCGGCGCTTCGGCTGCTGGACCAGGTGCTGGGCTGCGGCGACCCCAGGGGTTGCGATCCGGCGGGACCGGCGCGGCTGACGCCTTCGGCCGATGGCCATGGCATCGACCTGACCGGGCCGATCCGCACCGCGTCGGGAACGGCACAGGTGCTGTTGCTGCAATATGCCGAAGGGCTGTCGCCCTCGGTCGGCGGCATGCCGGTCGACGGCAGGACGCTGGCACGGCTGGGCACGGTCCATGCCGCGCTGTTCGACGTCTATTCGCGCTCGCCCTATATGGCCGCACACCAGTCGGCCGCGTTCGGGCGGCACATGATCGACGCGCTGACCGCGAAGGACGGTGCGAAGGTGGACATGCTGGTCGGGCACGACACCAACGTCACCGCGCTGGCCGCTTTGCTCGGCTTCGATCTGGTCGCGCCGGGCTATGCGACCAATGACGCCGCGCCGGGCGGGGCGATCCTGATCGAGCGCTGGCATGATGCGAAGGATCGTGCGTTCGTCACCGTCCATTATCGCACCCAGTCGCCCGACCAGATCCGCGCCCATGCCGCCGCCGTCTCGACACGGGCCGTGACGGCGCGCGGATGCCCCACCGATGCGCCCTGCCCGCTCGATCGTTTCGTGCAGCTGTTCCGCGAGCGGCTGGCACCGCTGGCCCAATGAAATCGGTGGGGTAGGATCGGCGGGGCAGGACTTGCCACCGCGCATTTGCCCGGTAGGGCGGATGCCATCACGGTCTGGATGATATCGATGAGCCTGCACCTGCTTCTGGTCGAGGACGACGCCCTATATGCGGGCGGGCTCGCCGCCGACCTGATCGCATTGGGTCACCGGGTGGAGCATGTCGGCGACGGACGGCTGGCGCTCGCCGCGATGGACCGCGAGCAGTATGACGCAGTGATCCTCGACCGGATGATGCCGCGCCTGGACGGGCTGTCGGTGGTCGAGACGCTGCGCGCGCGCGGGATCACGGTGCCGGTCGTCATGCTGACCGCCCTGTCCATGGCCTCGGACAAGGTGGACGGACTGGAGGCGGGCGCGGACGACTATGTCGTCAAGCCGGTCGAACCGCAGGAACTGGTCGCGCGCATTCAGGCGGTGATCCGGGGTCGCCGCTGGACGGTCAGCGAAACCGACACCATCCGCGCAGGGAACATCGTGGTCAGCCCGACCAGCTTTCGCGCCTGGCGCGGCGGGCAGCCGATCACGCTGGCCAATCTGGAGCTGAAGCTGCTGGCCGAACTGGCACGCCATGCGGGCGAGGTGCTGACCCGCGCCATGCTGATCGAGCGGGTCTGGGGTTATGATTTCGAGCCGGAGACGAATATCGTCGACGTCTATATCCGGCGCCTGCGCGTCAAGCTGACCGAGAATGGCGGCGAGGATCCCATCGAAACGGTGCGCGGAATCGGCTATTCGCTGAAACCATGATCAAGCGCGCGATCCGTCGTCTGTCGCTGCGCGGGCTGACCATCGCCGTCCTGGCCCTGTTCCTGATCGCCACGGTCGCCACCGGCATCTCGATCCTGGCCGCCAACCGGGTGACGGTCGCACGTGCGGTCGATCGCCGGATCGAGGCGATCGCCGATCTGGTGCTGGAGCGGGACGCGGGCGAGATGCGGCTCTCCACCCCGTTGCTGCTCGCGCGGATCGCCACCCTGTCGACGCAGCGCGATACCGGCGATATCGGCCTGTTGCTGCTGGGGGCGGACGGACGGCGGCTGGGCGGCAATATCGCCCCGCGCTCCACCCTGCCGATGGGCCGGTCGGACCTGCGCCAGCGCGACGGGATCATCGGCCTGTCGCATGGCCGCGCGCTGGTTCGCGATGCGGGCGAAGGGCGGCGGCTGGCCGTGGTGGCGGAAACCGAGCCGTTCGACAGCTACCGCGCGACGCGGACGCGCATCTATCTGACCGGGTTCGGATCAATCATCCTGATCGTGGTCGGCGGCATGGTCGCCTTTTCGATGCTGGTCGGCCGCCGCATCGCCGACCAGCGCGCCACGGTCGAGGCGATCATCGCCGGGAATATCCGCCACCGCGTGCCGGTGACCGGATCGGCCGACGAATTCGACCGCCAGGCCGCCGCCTTCAACCACATGCTCGACCGCATCGCCGAGTTGATGGACGCGATGCGCAGCCAGTGCAACGATATCGCCCATGACCTGCGCACGCCCCTGTCGCGGCTGCGCGGCCAACTGGCGCGCCTCGTCGAGGACGCCCGCGATCCCGCCCAGGCCGAACGGGCCAGCGCCGCGCTGGCCCAGTGCGACGCGCTGCTCGCCATGTTCGCCGCGCTCCTTCGCATCGCCGAGATCGAGGCGGGACATCGTCAGGCGGGCTTTGCCTCCCTCGACCTGTCGACGCTGGTCCGCGATACCGCCACGATGATGATCCCCGTCGCCGAGGATGCCGGGCATCGTCTGGGCGTGGCCGTGAATGCCACGGTGACGGATTTCGTCGGCGACCGTCAGTTGCTGACCCAGGCGCTGGTCAACCTGATCGGCAATGCGATCAAATATGGCGGCAAGACGATCACCGTGTCGCTCGACGCCAGCGAAGAGGGCGTGACCTTGCGCGTCGCGGATAATGGCCACGGCATCGCGGCCGAGGATCGAGCCCGGGCACTACGCCGTTTCGGACGGCTCGATAGCGCGCGGGAAGCGGCTGGAGGGCACGGCCTGGGCCTGCCGTTGGTCGAGGCGATCGCACGGCTGCATCGCGGGCGGCTGGAACTGGGCGATGCCGCGCCGGGTCTGGCGGTCTCGCTGATCCTGCCCGGGCGATAGGCGAAGCGACATAAGGCGAAATCACCCCTCCCCTTCAGGGGAGGGGCCGGGGGTGGGGCGTTTCCGCGAGCGCAGGATTTGAGGCGAAGCCCCACCCCAACCCCTCCCCTGAAGGGGAGGGGCTCGCATTGAAACCACGCAGTGGCTTCAACAAAAAAGGGCCACCCCGAAGGGCGGCCCTGAAGTTGGGGTATGGGATCAGGATCAGAAGCGGACCGTGCCTTCCAGGCCGATGGTGCGCGGCGGGTTGAAGTTGCCGTAATCGCCCAGCGTCGCGGCATTGGCGGCCGAGCGGCGATAGACGAAGCTGTTGTTGAGCAGGTTGCGGCTCCACAGCGACAGCGTCATCTTCGTCCCGTTCTCGGTCAGCGGCAGGTCGGCCAGCGCGATGCGGCCGTTCATCACGAAGGTCTTGTCGGTGCGCGTCGTCTCGTTCTGGAAGCTGTACGCCGGGTCGGCATAGTTGGCGTCCAGGTGGAAACGCACCTTGGCCTCCGAACCCGCCAGCGGCACCTCGTAATCGGCATAGGCCGAGGCGGCGTTGCGCGGCGTATAGACCACGAACACCTGGGTCAGCGCGTTGCCCAGGAACGGGTTCGGCGTCAGCGGCACATTGGTATAGGTGTAGGCATAGGACGCGCCGACCGTCATCCCCTCGATCGGGTTGGTGGTGATGTCGGCCTCGACCCCGCGAATCTTGGACGTGCCCGGCGCGTTGCGGGTTTCCTCGGTGTGCAGGTTGTAGGTCGGGCTGGCCGGGTTGGTGTCGACATTGTCGAAGTCGATCTGGGTACCGGTACGGTCCATGATATAGCCCGCCAGGTTCAGGCGGACGCGCTTGTCGAACAGGTCCATCTTCGACCCGATCTCATAGGACTTGACCGCTTCGGCGCCGAACGCGGCGAAGGTCTGCGACCGGTCGTTGGCACCGCCCGCGCGGTAGCCGGTCGAATATTTCGCATAGAGATGGACGGTGTCGGTCGCGTCGAACGCCGCCGTCACCATCGGATCGAACCGGCTGTTGTCGAAGGTGAAGGGGAAGTTGGTCGACTTGCCCTGCACCAGATACAGCGTGCCGTTGCGCTTGTCGTGGGTGTAGCGGCCGCCCAGCGTCAGGTGGAAGGCATCGAAGCCCGCCGGGGTATAGGTCGCCTGCGCGAAGGCCGCATAGCTATAGGCGCGGGCGAAGCTGCCGCGCTGAAGGAAGAACGAACCCGGCGCCCAGCCCTGGTTGCCCGAACCGATGGTGCCCAGCGCAGTCTGCGACAGGATGGTGTAGCCGGTGCCGTCCGCATTCCACTGGTTGGTCGACGGGGTCGCCGCCGTCTCGCGGGCGTTTTCGGTGAAGTAGAACAGGCCCGCCACGTAATCGAGCTGCGGCAGGCTGCCGACCGCCTGGAATTCCTGGCTGAACTGGTGCTGCTGCATGAAGGACAGGCTGTAGCGGCTGAACTTGCCGTTCGGCAGGAACACGGTGCGGTGCGCGCCGCCCGAATTGTCCCACTGGTCGGTCGACACGCCGCGCCATGCGGTGATCGAGCGCAGCTCCAGGCCCGGCGCCACGTCATAGTTCAGCTTGGCCGAGAAGCCGTGGGTCCGGTCGACGCTGTACTGCTGCGGCACGCCGATATCGGCGGTCTTCATGCGGTTGTCGCCCGACACGACGACCAGCGGCGACAGCGGCGCGATGGTGCCCGACGGTAGCTTGCCGTTATTGGCGTTGATCTGGGCAATGGTCGCGACCGGCAGGCCGCGCGGGTTGTAGTTCAGCAGCTGGCTGTAGAAGGGCGAGTTCTCGTCCTTCGCCTGGTCATAGGACAGTTCGGCCGAGAAGCCGTCGACCGGCTTCCAGAGCGCCGCGACATGACCGCCTACGCGGTTGTACGCGCCCCAGCCCACGCTGCCCGGCAGCGGGTTCTTCACGAACGGATTCTGGTGTTGGATCACGCCGTCCAGCTTGACCGAGATGTTGTTGAACTCGGGCAGGTTGACGTGCGCGGCGGTGTTGTACGCGCCGTAATTGCCGAAGCCCGCGGTCAGCGAGCCGCCGAACTTGCCGGTCGGCTTGGCGGTGACGATCGACAACGCGCCGCCCTCGGTATTGCGGCCGAACAGCGTGCCCTGCGGCCCGCGCAGCACTTCGACGCGCTCGATGTCGAACAGCGCGGCGTTCAGGCCCTGCGACCGGCCCAGATACACGCCGTCGAAATAGACGCCGACGCCGGTGTCGCGCGCGGTCTGGTTCTGGTCGAACGGCACGATGCCGCGGATACCGACGGTCAGCGCCGACTGGCGCGCCTCGAAGGTGGCGACGCGGAGCGACGGCACGGTGCCGTCGGCCAGGTCGAGCAGGCTCTGGACGTGGCGGTCCTTCAGCACGGTCGGGTCGATGACCGAGATGGCGATCGGCGTCTTCTGAAGGCTGGTCTCGCGCTTGGTGGCGGTGACGACGATGTCCTTCAGCTCACCCGAATCGGTGGCGGGATCGGTCGCCGCGGCGGCGGGCACCGGATCGGCCGCAGCCTTGGTGTCGGCGGCAAAGGCCGGCGTGGCGGCGAGTGCCAGAAGCGCGGAACCGCCCAGCAGCGCGGCGCGAACGAAATTGGTGTTCATGGTGGTTATTATCCCTATCCCCCGATCGACCTTCCGGTCGTCGCTGGCCGCGCGGATAGGGGTACTCCAAGAAGCTGGTGTTACCTTTCTATGACCAATCGGGACTTGTTCATTTCATCCTCGTTTCATCTTGGGTGGCGGCGGGGGGCGTTGCCGTCCCGCCATGGCGCACCAGCTCCATCTTCTGCGGCAGGGTGCCGATCTCGATTCCCTTGCCCCTGAGCGCTCCCAGCAGCGCGAACAGCACGGCGCTGCGTGTGCCATAGGCCGCACGCGGGCTTTCGACATGGGCGAAGCAGTTGAAATGGATACGCCCATCGACGATCGAATCGATGAACGCCTTGGGCGCCGGATCGGCCAACACCGCCTCCTCGGCCGTGAAACAGTCGAGCACGATGCCGCGCACCATATCCGCATCCGTTTCGATCGGGACCGAGAACTGAATCTGGACCCGCCCCAACGGCCCGGCCAGCGTCTTGTTGAGCACCGACTTGGTGATGAGTTCGGAATTGGGGACGATCAGCGTCGAATGGTCGGCCAGCTCGATCTCGGTCGAGCGCACGCTGATCCGCTTGACGTCGCCCTCGTCGGTGCCGACGCGGATCAGGTCGCCGATCTTGATCGGCCGTTCGGCCAGCAGGATCAGGCCGGACACGAAATTCTGGGTGATCGCCTGAAGGCCGAAGCCGATGCCGACCGACAGGGCGGACAGCAGCAGCGCGATCCGCTCCACCCCGATGCCCAGCGATGCCAGCGCCCAGATGACCGCCAGCGCGATGCCGATATAGCGCGCGACCAGGCTGACCGAGTTGCGCCCCGACCCGTCCAGATCGGTCGCGGGCAGATAGCGCTGCTCCAGCCAGCGCATGAACAGGCGCACCAGCCCCAGCCCGACGAACAGCACCGCCAACCCGCGCAGGATCGCACCGGGCGAAATCCAGACATTGCCGATCTTGACCCCGTCGGCGACGCTGGTGATCTGGTCGAACACCGCCCCCGGATCGCCGCTCGCCCCGAAAGGCTGGAGCAGCACGCCCAGCGTCAGCAGCACCAGCACCAGTCGGATCATGCCCGACAGGACCAGCCCGAACTGGTCGATCATGCTGCCGCGCACGCCCAGCGCGCGGGTCAGGGTGACGCCGACCTTGCTGTCGCGCACGAAGACCGAGGTGGCGATATCGTCGGCCGCCACCAGCATCAGATAGAGCGCCGAGCCGAGCAGCACCGTCCACCCGATCATCAGCGCGACGAACCAGCTGAACCAGATATAGCCGACCAGCAGCGCCAGCCCGGCCACCCCGACCGCGATCCAGGCGATCAGCGTCGCGACGCTCAATCCCGCGCTGACCCCCGCATGGGTGGCGGCATCGGCCTGGGCGACGCGGCGGGCGCGCAGCTGGCCCAGCACCACCAGCGTCGCGACGATCAGCAACAGATGGAGCAGTGCCTCGACCGCCTGGCTGGCGATCACCGCGCTGCGGCTGCTGCCGATCGCGCCTTCGAACGACATCACCATCGTCGTGATGAAGGTAAGCAGGGTCAGGCCCCAGGACAGAGGCCGCAGCCGCTGCGCCGTTTCATTGTCGAGCGGCGCGATCCGCCACGAGGGCTGGCTGCGCATCAGGACCGCGCCGGTCACCGCCGCGGTGAATCCCGCCACACCCGAGGCGAAGACGAAGCCGTCGAGGAAACTCGTCCAGCGTTGCGGCAATAGCCCCGCCCAACGCAGCCCCTGGACAAAGACGAAGGCGGCGGCCAGCGGGCAGAGCGTGCCCACCGCCACCCGCCAGAAGGTATAGGCCGAGCGCCGCACCCGGCTGGGCGGGGCCTCGGCGATCAGGCGGCGCTGCGCCAGCCGGTGCCCGCCCAGTCGCACCGGGCCGATCAGGATGACCGCCAGCGCAAAGCCCAGCAGCGCCTGCCACGGGATGCCGCCGCGCCATTGCTGCGCAATCTGTTCGCCGCCCTGTTTCAGGAACAGCCCGACCCGCCGCCAGTCGCGCGGGGCCTGTTCCAGCACGATGGCCCAGAAGGCGGGACTCAGCGGCGACGGCGTCTTGGAGGACAGTTTCTCGTTGAACTGCGCGGCCTTGCTCTGGTCGATCTCGTCGACCAGCTGCCCCGCCTCGACCCCCGCCAGCCGCCCGCGCTTGATCGCCGCGTCGATGGTCGAGCGCAGCAGCGACAGCGCCTTGCGCTGCGCGACCAGCTCCGGAGCCTCCGCCTCGCCCGGCGTCGGCGTGCCCAGCCCGGTGATCCGCGCATTCACCAACGCCAGCTGCTCGGTCAGGTCGGACACCGCCTGGTCGGTCGAGTCCTTGGCGCCCTGGGCCCGGTCCCGCAATTCGCGCCGGTCGTCATCATCGACCTTGGAATCGAGCGCCCGGTCGACCGCGCGCACCTCCGCCTCGGCCTCGGCGATACGGGTGGCGGAGGCCGCCGCCGGATTGCCCTGCGCCGATACCGGCACGCCCGTTCCGACCAGCCCGACCATGATGCAGGCCAGGACGAGGAAGCGCAGGACGGCGGACGGCACGGGACAGGACCGCGCGAGAGAGGACCGGGACATGGGGCACGCTCATAACCCCCCGCCGTCGGTCAGGCGAGAGGCTGACGGTTCCGCGTTTCCAGTCGGTCCATCCCGGACATTTGCCAGTTGATCCGAAATCGTGTGTATCGGGGAGCCCGCACCGGCCGGGATCGTTGACGCCGATCGGACCAATTCGTGCATGACTGAACTCGCCTCCCTCCACGGCCAAACGCCCTTGTCCGCTCCCCCCCGGGGACCGCTGCCGCACGACTCGCATGTGCTGGCGGGCATCAACCGCATCCTGCAGGAAGCCCTGCGCGCCTCGACCGAAGAGGAACTCGGCCAGCTTTGCCTGGCGGTGGCCGAGGACCTGACCGGCGCGGCGTTCAGCTTTTTCGGCGAGCGGCGGGACTCGCACGACCGGCTGGATCACATCGCGATCAGCGAGCGCGGCTGGGCCGCCTATGCGGGCAGCGACCCCGATTTCAGCCAGCGCCAGCTGCCCAACGGCATGAAAATTCATGGCATTTTCGGCCAGGTGATCCTTCAGGACCGCAGCATGATCGTGAACGACCCCGCCAACCATCCCGACCGGGTGGGCACGCCGGAGGGGCATCCGAGCTTGCACAACTTCCTGGGCGTGCCGCTGCGCCGCGACGGCGAGACCTTCGCGATGTTCGCGCTGGGCAACCACCCGACCGGCTTCACCGAGCGCGAGCGCGCCATTGCCGAGGAACTGGCCCCCGCCATCGTTCAGGCGCTGCTGCGCAAGCGCGCCGAGGTGGCTTCGCGCGCCAGCCAGCGGCGATTGCTAAGCCTGATCGAGGGCATCCCGCAGCTGGTCTGGACGGCGACGCGCGACGGGCAATGGACCTGGGTCAGCCCGCAATGGGTCGCCATGACGGGGCTCAGCGTCGAGGAGAGCCTGGGCCATGGCTGGCTGGCCGCCGTTCATCCCGACGACCGCGATGCCGCGCTTCGCTTCTGGAACGGCGCGAGCGAACATGGCGAGCTGGCGATGGAGGGGCGGCTGCGCCATGGCCAGACCGGCCGCTATCGCTGGTTCAAGACACGCGCGACGCCGGTGCGCGACGACCACGGCAATATCGTCGAATGGTTCGGCACATCGACCGACATCGACACGCTGCGCCGTCTTCGCGAACGGCAGGAGACGCTGGTCGCCGAATTGCAGCACCGGGTCCGCAACATCCTGACCATCGTTCGTTCGATCTTCACCCGCACCGTCGAAAGCGGCGGGCCGATCGATGAGATTTCAGACCATTTCCGCGGACGACTCGACTCGCTCGCGCGTACCCAGGTGGTCGCGACCCAGACACGATCGGGCCGGGTGGACCTGGAAAACCTGATCCGGGACGAGCTGTTGGGCGTGGGCGCAATCGAGGACGATAGGCTGTCGATCGAGGGGCCGGACATTTCGCTGCCCGCCGATACGGCCGAAACCATGGGCCTGGCGATCCACGAACTGACCACCAATGCCCTGAAATATGGGGCGTTGCGCCATCCCGCCGGACGGCTGTCGATCGCATGGGCGATCGAACTTAAATCAAACAGCGAATGCGAACTGATTGTAAAATGGGATGAAACGGGTGTACCAGCAATGCCGGTCCCGCCTGTACGTCAGGGATTCGGGACCGAGTTGATCCGCGAGGCCTTGCCTTATGGGCTGGGCGCACGGACCAGACTGGAATTTCGCGGTGGCGGCGTCTTGTGCGTGATAACGCTACCATGGGCCGCAGACGACGCCGACGCGTTGAACCGGAGCACCAAGGGATGAACCGCCGATCGCCGCTGGCCGACAAGCGTATCCTCGTGGTCGAGGACGAATATTTCATCGCCCGCGACCTGGAGCGCGCGCTGCGTGCCGCCGATGCGATCGTGGTCGGCCCCGTCGCCACGCTGGAACAGGGGCTCGACCTGGCCGAGAACCAGCCGCTCGACGCGGCGGTGCTCGACGTCAATCTGGCGGGCGAACGCGCCTTCGAGATCGCCGATCGGCTGTCAGCGCGCGACGTGCCCTGGACCTTCCTGACCGGCTATGACGAATGGGCGCTGCCCGCCCCCTATCGATCGGCCTCGATCGTCGCCAAGCCGTTCCAGCCCGATCGCATCATCCGCGCGATCGGCGCCCTGATCCCCGACAAAGGATGCGCATGACCTCTTCCTCCGCCGCCCTGTCGTCCTCCCCGTCCCCGGCCGCCGCGTCCGAGGCGATCGCCGCCGCCGCGATCCGTCGGTTGACGGCGCTGACGCCGCTGGCCGATGCGGACCGCGCACTGCTCGAGACCGCAGCCGACCGGGCGCTGACCTATCCGGTGCGCCACACCTTCCAGACGATCGGCCGTCCGGTCGCCGAGCCGCTGCTGCTGTTGCAGGGCTGGGCCGCGCGGGTGCGGATCCTGCCCGACGGGCGGCGTCAGTTCATGAGCTTCTACTTGCCCGGCGACGTCATCGGCTCGGCGCATCATGCGCGCCCCATCGCCTCGGCGACGGTGGTGGCCATTACCGAATGCGTCGCCTGCCCCGCCCCGGCCGCCCCCGCCGCATCGGGACTGGCCCAGGCCTATGCGGTCGGCGAGGCGCTGGACGAGGCCTATCTGCTGGGCCATGTCGTCCAACTCGGCCGGCTGAACGCGCAGGAGCGGATCGGCGACTTCCTGCTCGAAATCTATGAGCGCCTGTCGCTCGCCGGGCTGACCGTGGGCGGCAGCTTCGAAATGCCGCTGACCCAGGAAATGCTGGCCGATGCGCTGGGCCTGACCCCGGTCCATGTCAACCGGATGATCCAGCAGGCGCGGCGTGACGGCGACCTGATGTGGAAATCGGGCCGCGTCCTGCTCCGCGATCCCGAACGCACCGCCCGCACCATCGGCCGGTTGAGCCCGCAGGTGACCGGTACCCAGACCATGCCGCAGGCGAAAGCCGACTGATCCTCCCCGGTACGGGGAAGTGGCCAAAGGGCTGTCGGAGGGGACTTCGACAGAGGACGTCCTTTGCGGCGATCCCCCTCCACCACGCTGCGCACACCCTCCCCGTGCCGGGGAGGATTTTTGACGATCGCCATCCCCGCATCATTTTGATGACTTTCTGACGCGTTCGGCTTGTTTCACACAGTTGTCATCATTTTTACGCCAAGCTGACACCAACCGATCCTACCGCCCCCGCCGAACCGGCAAGACAGCCGATGGGGGATCAAGACATGCTGACGTTTCGTGGCCTGCTGAAGGCATCGGTTTCGCTTATACTGGTGACGGGCCCGCTCGCCGCCCATGCGCAGGACAGCGCAGGTGCCGCCGCCGCAGCGCCGCAGGCCGGGCAGGCGACCGATGGGGATCCGGTGGGCGAGGATATCGTCGTCAACGGCACCTATGCGCGCAGCCTGGCGGCGGGCATCGAAACCAAGCGCAATGCCGCCTACGGTGTCGACTCGATCAGCTCGACCGATATCGGCAAGTTCCCGACCCAGAACGTTGCGGAAGCGCTCCAGCTGGTGCCCGGCGTCTCGATCACCCGCCCGCGCGGCGAGGGCCTGTACGTCAGCGTCCGTGGCCTGGGCCCGCAGTTCCAGAACACGCTGATGAACGGCCGCACCATCGCGCTGAACGACCTGATCGAGAATGGCGGCGCGGCCGGTCGCCAGTTCCGCTTCGAGATGCTGCCCGCCGAATTCACCTCGAGCATCGACGTGGTGAAGACCCCGACCGCCGACATGAGCGAAGGCGCGCTGGGCGGCAATATCGACGTGAAGACCTTCCGTCCGCTGGAAGTCGGCAACAAGACCACCGTCAACATCCGCGGCACCTATACGACCCAGACCAAGCAGGTGCGCCCCAACGTCACCGTGCTGACCAGTGCGAAGAATAGCGACGGCACCTTCGGCATCCTGGCGGGCGCGCAATATTGGGGCAAGACGGTCCGCAACGACCGCTTCATGAACTTCGGCTGGCTGCTGAACCGCTATACCTCGCCGCAGGCGGGCGGCGCGCCCACCGGCCTCTATTCGCCGACCCGCACCCGCCCCACCGTCGAGACCGAGGATCGCAAGCGCATCTCGGGCATCGTTTCGGCCCAGTGGCAGCCCACGCCCGAACTCCAGACGACTTTGGACGTGGTCGCGACGCGCCTGGACGTCGCTTATGACGAGTTCGGCCTCGACATCTATCCGGACGATGGCGGCACGGTGCTGCAGCCCGGCTATACCGTGGTCGGCGACACGATCACTAAGGCGACCATCGCCAATGCCCGCTTCATGGCGTCGCGCGAATACAGTCTCAACCGCCACGACCTGCTGACCGTTGGGCTGAAGCAGACCTGGAACCCGGATCGCTGGCATATTGCCGCCAACGTCAACTGGTCGGCCGCGCACAGCTATCACCCCGATTACAAGACCGGCACGGTGCGCAGCCGCGCCTTCTTCACCGGGCCGCTCAGCTATGACGCGTCGGCGGGCTATCAGAACATGCCGACCTTCACCACGCCGGTCGACGTCACCAACCCGGCCAATTACAGGCTGTATCCGTTCAACATCGCGCCCAAGAACAGCAAGGACTGGGATTTCTATTCGCGGCTCGACGTCGGCCATGATTTCGACGGCTTCCTGTCGAAACTGGCCGCGGGCGGCGAATATCACTGGCGCAAGCGCGACTATTTCCGCCGCGACTTCATCATCAACCCGGCGGCGGGCACGCCGCTCACCACGCTGGGTTCGGGTGCCTATCAGCAGCTGCCCTATGACGACTTCCTGTCGGGTGTGTCGGGCAATGCCTTCCGCAACTGGCTGGTCCCGACGACGGCGGCCTATGTCGGCAATTTCTTCACGCCCGCCGTCCAGGCACAGCCGCTGACCAATGGCGACCTCCGCTCGTCCTTTGTCGTGTCGGAAAAGATCGCCGCCGCCTATGTCCGCGCCGATTATCAGTTCGATGCAGGGTCGGTGCCCGTCACCGGCAATCTGGGCGTCCGCTATGTCCATACCGATCAGGTGGCCAGCGGCACGCTGACCAGCGGCAATACCGCCACCCCGGTCAGCTACCCGAAGACCTTCAACAACGTCCTGCCCAGCTTCAACCTGCGCGCCGACCTGACCCCGAAGCTGGTCGGTCGCCTCGCCGCCAGCCGGGTGCTGACCCGTCCCAACGTCACCGACACCGCGCCGCGAATCACCGTGTCGACCGACGCCCCGACCGCCAGCGGCGGCAACCCGCAGCTGGTGCCCTTCCTCGCCACCCAGTTCGACGGGTCGCTGGAATGGTATTTCGCACCGTCGGGCATGCTGTCGGGTGCGGTCTTCTACAAGGCGATGGACGACTACATCACCCAGTCGAATACCGAGATCAACATTCCGGGTCGCGGCACCGTCCGCCTCTCCAGCTCGGTCAATGGCGGCAATGCCAAGGTGTACGGCGCGGAGGCCGCATACAGCCAGGTCTTCACCTTCCTGCCCGCGCCGTTCGACGGCTTCGGCGTCCAGGGGTCCTATACCCATACCGAAGTGAAGGCCGACTACACGGCGGGTTCGCGCAACATCAAAGACCAGCTGATCGGCCTGTCGAAGAACAGCTTCAACCTGGTCGGCTTCTACGACAAGGGCCCGCTGTCGGCGCGTCTGTCCTATGTCTGGCGCGACAAGTATCTGTCCAGCACGGGCAGCACGGTGCAGGCGCCGACCTATGTCGCGGCCTTCGGCTCGCTCGACGGCCAGCTGTCGGTGCGCGCCGCCGAGAACCTGACGCTCAGCCTGGAGGGCATCAACATCGCGGGCGCGCATCAGGACACCTATAACGACAGCAAGATGCGCTTCGGCGAGATCAACTATTATGGCCGGACGATCCTGTTCGGCGTGCGGGCGGAGTTCTGATGAAGGCTTTGCTCACCTTGGCGGCGGTCCTCGCGACCGCCGCCGCTCCGGGGCCGCGGGCGTCCCTTCGGATGAACGACATCCAGGTGGTCGGCTCGCACAACAGCTATAAGAAGCGGATCGCGCCTGCGGTCTTCGCCGAATTGGAGCGGCGTGACCCGAAGCTCGCCGCCGCGCTGGATTATGATCACCTGACCCTGGCGCAGCAGCTCGACCGGGGCGTGCGCCAGCTGGAGATCGACATCTTCGCCGACCCGCAAGGCGGCCGTTTCGCGCATCCCAAGGGCGAGGCGATCGCGAAGGCGGCGAGTGAGCAGACCGGTTTCGACGAAGCGGCGATGATGAAGCCGGGCTTCAAGGTCTTCCACATCCCGGAAGTCGATTATCGCTCCTGCGGCACCTTCAAACAGTGCATCGGCCAGATCGACGCCTGGTCGCGCGCGCATCCGCGTCACCTGCCGATCATGGTGACGATCAACGCCGCCGACCGGCCGATCAACAAGCCCGGCGTCACCGATCCGCTGCCGCTGACCGCACCGTTGCTCGACGCGCTGGACGGCGAGATTCGCGACGTGCTGAAGCCCAATCGGATGATCACGCCCGATGACGTGCGCGGGAATGCGAAGACCCTGCGCGAGGCGGTGACCACCAACGGCTGGCCCACCTTGGAGAGCGCTCGCGGGAAAATCTACTTCGTGCTCGACACGCCATCGGACGTGTCCGACCTCTACCGCGCCGGGCATCCTTCGTTGAAGGGCCGCCCGATCTTCGGCTGGTACGACACTGACCAGCCCGAGGCCTCGGTCGAGATCGTCGGCGATCCCCGCACCGACGGGGCGAAGATCCAGGAGTGGGTGAAACAGGGCTTCATCGTCCGCACCCGCAGCGACGCCGACACCAGGGAAGCGCGCGACAACGATCATACGCGCCAACAGGCGGCGATCGACAGCGGCGCACAGGCGGTGTCGACCGATTATTATCCCGGCGCGCCGACGCGGGGCTGGGCCAAGGGCTTCACCGTGACGCTGCCCGGCGGGGTGATGGAACGCTGCAACCCGGTGACGCAGCCTGTCGGGTGCAAGCTGCCGCAGTAAATAACATTCCTCCCCGGCACGGGGAGGTGGCAGCGCGCCAGCGCTGACGGAGGGAGGCTTCCACATGGGTGTCCCGTGTAGCGATCCCCCTCCACCACCGCTGCGCGGTGGTCCCCCTTCGCGCAAGCGGGGAGGATTGATGGCCGTCCGCTGACGCCCTTTTCATCTCCGGGCAAGCCGGGGTTCAGCCTCTTTCCATCACATGATCTTCCGAGGAAGCCTACGCCACCCGATTGGCGTCGGGCAGAAATGGAGAGCGGTGCATGGTGCGAACCGCCAGCCTTGTGATGATGGCCCCGGTGCTGATGGTCGCGGCCCCCGTGCACGCCGCTGATCCCGCCCGCGACGCGGCCTGGGCGGAACGGCTCGGCTGGGGTCCCTCCGCCGCGCCCACCAGCGGCCCCGCGCCGGGCAGCGACGCCTGGCTGCGGCAACAGCTGGGCGAGCGGCCCGCCCCCCTGCCCCCCGCCGTCCAGGCGCAGATCGATGCGATGCGCATCTCCCGGGAACGCGTCGCCGCGCTCGTCGTCGAGACTGACGCGATGCAGCGCGACCTGAAGGCGATCACCGATCCCGACCAGAAAAAGGCCGCGCGCGAAGCCTATCAGAAGGCGATGAACGGTCTGGCCGACGAAGCCCGGCAACGCTTCGTCCTGCGCGCGCTCTATTCGCCCGACCAGCTGCGCGAGCGGATGACATGGTTCTGGTTCAACCATTTTAACGTCCAGGCGGGCAAGCGCGACATCCGCGCCATGGTCGGCGACTATGAGGAAACCATCCGCGCCCATGCGCTGGGCCGGTATCGCGACCTGCTGGAGGCGACGCTGCGCCACCCGGCGATGCTGCGCTATCTGGACAATGACCAGAATGCGCGTGGCAAGATCAACGAGAATTACGCGCGCGAGATCATGGAGCTCCACTCCATGGGCGTCGGCTCGGGCTATAGCCAGCAGGACGTGCAGGAGCTGGCGCGCATCCTGACCGGGGTTGGCGTCGACCAGAAACCCGACGCGCCCAAGCTGAGACCCGAGCTCCAGCCGCTCTACCTCCGCGCCGGGCTGTTCGAATTCAATCCCGCCCGCCACGACTTCGGCACCAAGCATTTCCTGGGTCACACCATCCAGGGATCGGGCTTTCACGAGGTGGAGCAGGCGCTGGACCTGATCGCCGACAGCCCGGCGACGGCACATCATGTCTCGCTGAAGCTGGCGACCTATTTCATGGGCGATAGCCCACCATCGGCGCTGGTCGACCGCATGGCGGCGACGTTCCGTAAGACGCATGGCGACATCGCCGAGATACTGAAGGCCATGATCCGGTCGCGCGAGTTTTCGGGGACGCTCGGCAGCGGGTTCAAGGACCCGGTCGGCTATACGCTCTCGGCGGTGCGGCTGGCCTATGGCGACCGGTTGGTCACCAATCCCCAGCCGGTGGTCGGCTGGATCCGCCAGATGGGCGAAGGGCTGTACGATCACGAGACGCCCGACGGTTACGACCTGTCGAGCGCAGCCTGGTCCGCCCCGGGGCAGATGGCGACGCGATTCGATATCGCGCGCCAGCTAGGGAATGGCGCAGCGCGACTGTTCCAGCCCGCCGACGCTCCGCCGGGCACCCCGCCCCCGCCTGGCCAGGTGCCGGTGCTGAATGAATCGCCCGTCCTCGCCACGCGGATACCCTCGCTCGGCAAGCCCACGCTCGCCGCGCTCGGACAGGCGCGCTCCCCGGCGGAATGGAACGCGCTGTATTTCTCGTCGCCTGAATTCATGCACCGATAGGAGGATCGCATGCGGATTCCCCATTTCCACCGCCGCGACCTGTTGCTGGGTGCCGCCGCGCTTGCCCCCATGGTGATGGCGGGGCGCGCCTTTGCCGCACCCCAGGCGGGCAGCCGGTTGCTGGTCGTGTTCCTGCGCGGTGCGTACGATGCGGTGAACATCGTCGTGCCCAGCGGCAGCGACTTCTACCAGCAGTCGCGCCCGACCATTGCGCTGCCCAGACCCGATCCGGCCAACCCGAACGCGCCGTTGGCGCTCGACGCCGACTGGGCGCTGCATCCCGCGTTGAAGGACTCGATCCTGCCGCTGTGGCAGGCCAAGCAGATCGCCTTCGTGCCCTTTGCGGGCACCGACGATATGAGCCGCAGCCATTTCGAGACGCAGGACACGATCGAGCTGGGCCAGCCGGTCGGCGGGCACCGCGATTACGGTTCGGGATTCATGGCGCGGCTGGCGGACATTCTTGGGACCGGCGAGCGCCCGATCGCCTTTACCGACCAGCTCCCGCTATGCTTCCGGGGCGGGGAGGACCCGATCCCCAATCTGGCGCTCGCCAATGTCGGCAAGCCGATCGACCAGCGTCAGGCCGCGCTGATCCAGAGCATGTATGCCGGGCACCCAGACCTCGCCCGCTCGGTCAGCGAGGGCTTCACCGTGCGCGACACGGTGTACAAGACGCTGGACCAGGAGATGAAGGCCGCCAGTCGCGGCGCGGTCTCCGCCAAGGGCTTTGCGCTGTCGGCGCAGCGAATCGGCACGCTGATGCGCGACCGGTTCAACCTGGCGTTCGTCGATGTCGGCGGCTGGGACACGCATGTGAACCAGGGCGGCGCGACCGGCTATCTCGCCGACCGGATCGGCGATCTCGGCCGGGGTCTCGCCAGTTTCTCACAGGCGATCGGACCGGACGCGTGGCGCACGACCACCGTGGTCGTCGTGTCGGAGTTCGGCCGCACCTTCCGCGAGAATGGCGACCGGGGCACGGATCATGGCCATGGCAGCATCTATTGGGTGCTGGGCGGCGGCGTGTCGGGCGGACGCATGGCGGGCGAACAGGTCGCCCTGTCCGCCGCCTCGCTCAACCAGAATCGCGACCTGCCCGTACTGACCGATTACCGCGCACTGATCGGCGGGCTGGTCCGGCGGCAATTCGGCCTGTCAGGCGACCGCCTCGCGAGGTTGTTCCCCGACACGCGCCCGGCCGATCTGGATCTCGTCTGACCCCGCCCCATCGCTACCGGCCCTGGCGCGGATATCGTCCAGCACGTCGTCCAGCGTCAGCCCGGCCAGCTTGTCCTCCAAGGCGTCACGCACCGGGGTCAGGATCGATTCCAGGCTGGACGTGATATGCCGGTCGATCATCCCCTCGCCTTCGGGCGGCTGGCGATGAAAGGCGAAGAAGTTCCGGTCCTCCACCGCCTCGTACACATCGACCAGCCTGATGTCGGACGACGGCTTGGCCAGCATCGCGCCACCGCGATTGCCCAGTTGCGAACGGGTCAGCCCCGCCGCCGCCAGACGCAGCAGCAGCGCGCGGACCACCGCCGCGTTGGAATTGACGCTGACCGCGATATCCTCGGAGCGCAGCGGCGTATCGCCATGCTCCGCCATCAGCGCGAGCATATGCAGCGAGACGACAAAACGAGTACTGGTCGGCAAGAAACTGCGCTCCCTTATCCACCTGTCCCGCGCACGACCCGTTTGAAAAAGGGGCATCGCGGAATTGCATTACGATCGGATCATGGCGGTCTTGGCCGCCATAATCCATGTTATATTTATACCAATATACTACGGTAACGCGCCAGTCATCCGCAGTATCCCCACGCCTTATCCGTCAGATAGGGGAATACGCGCATGGCATGGGACCAGACGGGCAGCGTCGGACGGGCTGGCAGAGAACCATCGCTGGCACGGCCGTCACCTGTTGCCGGCCCGTGTGTCGGCGGGGCATCCCGCCGCCATCGCCGACGCGCTTAGCCGCGCGCCGGTCGGCGGTCCGGGCGATACCGACCGACCCGGATCAGCGCGCCGCCTTGGGCAAACGGATTTCGAACAGCTCGGGCCAGTTCTTGCCGGTCACGAAGATGCGATGCCTGGCCCGGTCATAGGCGATGCCGTTGGCCACCGAGTCCCGATCGGTCAGCCCGACCCGCGCGACCAGGTCGCCCAGGTCGACGATGCCCACGACGACGCCCGTCGCCGGATCGATCCGCACGATATAGGGCGTCATCCAGACATTGGCCCAGACCTGCCCATCGATATATTCCAGCTCGTTCAGGTTCCTGAGCGGCCGCCCATTGACCGTTACGTCCAGCGTCCGGACGACCTTCATCGTCGCGGGGTCCAGGAAACGCAGGCGCGGCGTGCCGTCCGACAGGATGATGCGATGCCCGTCATCGGTCATCGCCCAGCCTTCGCCGTCATAACGCCACTCGCCCAGCTTCTTGAGCGCGGGGCGGCTCCAGCGGAAACCGCGTCCGCCATGCCAGGTGACGCTGCGCAGTTCGGCCCCCCAGGCGACGATACCCTCGCCGAACAGGCCATCGGGCACGGTCGCGCGGCGCAGCGTCTTGCCGGTGGCCAGATCGACCTGCCGGATGAAACTCTCCCCCTCGCGCCCGGTGCTTTCATACAGCGTGCCGTCGGCGATCAGCAGCCCCTCGGTGAACGCCGTCGGGTCGTGCGGGAAGGCATGGACCAGCACGGGCTTTTCGATCGGCGGCGGGGCCGGTGCGGCGGCGGCCGGCGCGGCCTGTTGCTGCGCGGCGGCAGGCAATGCCAGCGCGAGGACCAGCGGCAGGATGGCGCGGATCACAGCGTGCGCACCAGCCGCGCCACGCGCGCGATCCACACGGGTGCCGATACCGTCACCCCCGCCGCCCCGGGCTCCAGCGGCAACAGGTGCAGCGCGTCGGGCATCACACCCGCCAGCCGGGCGAAGACATAGCCACCGGCGGCGCGGGGCACGAGGATATCGCGATTCATGGCATCGGCGAACCTATCGGGGGCCAGCGGTTCGCACCAGAGCTCATCGCCCGCACGGTAATCGCCGACCGCGCCGCTGACCGTCACCGCCAGCATCCCCGGCGTCGCACAGGGCGGCGAGACCGAGCGCGCGCTGCGCGGCGCCACGGCCCCGCGCGGTCCCAGCAGCGCCGCGACCGGCAGCGTCTCGCGGATCGGCAGCGTCACCAGATCGGCGGGCGTGCAGCCCAGGGCGGCGGCGATCCGGTTCAGCCAGGGCAGCGACACGGTGCGCGTGCCCATCTCCAGCCGCCCGATCGTCTGCGGCGTGGTGGGGGGCGAGCAGGCGCGGGCGACATCGTCCAGGGTCATGCCCTTGGCCCGGCGCACCTCGCGGATCGCGGTAATCATTCCCCTCTTCCCCTTTCCGTCTTCCGGCCCGATTGCCCCGGTCCATCCATCTGGCGAACCCGGTCCAGCTCGGCTAAGCGCCACATCCTGTCCTGCCGGAGTTATCGCCATGCGGTTCGCGATCGTCAAATGTCATGGTTCGGGCAACGATTTCCCGATGATCGATGCGCGCGACCTGTCGTTGACCGACGCCGAATGGGCGGGCGTCGCACGCGCGCTGGCCGACCGGCGGGGGCCGGTGGGCGGCGACGGCCTGCTGCTGCTGGTTCCCGGCGACGATCGCGCCGCCTTCGGCATGGTGATGCGCAACAGCGACGGCAGCGAGGCGGAAACCTGCCTGAACGGCGTACGCTGCGTCGCGCGGGCCGGGTTCGAGGCCCTGGGGATCGCGGCCGCGACCGTGCGGCTGAAGACCTCGCACGCCGATGCGGTACATGACGCCGACCTCGCGCCCGGCGTCTATACGGTGCGCGAGACGGCGGGCCCTGCCGGACTGTCGACCGCCGCCTGGCCGATTCGCGGCGCACCCGAACAGCTGGTCGAGGCGGTGCTGCCGATGCTCGACGCGGATAAACGCTTCACCGCCGTCACCATGCCCAACCCGCATCTCGTCCATTTCGTCGAGACGGTGGACGAAGCCGAACTCGTCCGCCTGGGCGAAATCTGCGAGGCCGCGCCCGACTGGCTGCCCAACCGCGCCAATGTGTCCTTCGTCGAGGTGCGCGGGGAATCGCTGTTCGTCCGCACCTTCGAGCGTGGCGTCGGCCTGACCGACAGCTGCGGCAGCGCGATGGCGGCGTCGACCTATGCGGCGTGCCTGACCGGGCGGATCGCCTGGGACAGGCCGACCGTGGTGTTCAACCGTGGCGGCCTGGTGCGTGCCTTTGCGGGCGAGGACGGGATGGTCACGCTGTCGGGCAACGCGACCTATGAATGGGCGGGATCGGTCACGGTCGACCTGGAAAGCGAAACGGCAAGCGACCTGTTGGTGGAGCAGCGTTTCCCCGAAGAGACCGCCGCCTGGGAGGCCGCCAAGCGGGGGTAAGCGATGGATGGACGGCGAGCCAACCACTCGCCCCCCGCCCCGTTCAGCCTGAGCGAAGTCGAAGGCCATGGGATCGGCCTCGCCGCAAGCGCGGGGCGTGCACTTCGACTTCGCTCAGGCTGGACGGGCGTGGGCGGAGAACATTCGCCCGCACGCAACACCCCGCCCCCGGGCGCGTTCTTCCTCCATGCTTCCTGTCCGCCGTCAGATCGCCGACCAGATACGCGACGTGGTCGGCAGCCGCGCGCTCGACTTGACTCGGCCGCCGGGGGATGGCGGGCTATTCGGCCCCGGCTCCGCGACCTGGATCGTGCATGGCGACTTCACCGCGATGATGGCGGGCGGGATCGCCTCGCTGCTGGTCCAGATGTTGCACCCTGCCGCGCTGGCGGGCGTGTGGGATCATAGCGATTTCCGTCGCGACATGGCCGGGCGGCTGCGCCGGACGGCGGGGTTCATCTCGGTCACCACCTATGGCGCGACCGAGGCCGCCGAGCGGATGATCGCGCGCGTGCGGGCGGTGCACGACCGGGTTGGCGGCACCCTGCCCGACGGCACGCCCTATGCGGCGAACGACCCGCATCTGCTGACCTTCGTCCACGCCGCCGAAGTCGACAGCTTCCTGCGCGCGCACCGCACCTATCGCGACCCCGACTTTTCCGACGCCGAGGCGGACCGCTATCTGGCGGAGATGGCGACGATCGCCCGGCGGCTGGGGGCCGAGCAGGTGCCGGAGAACCGGCAGCAACTGGCGCGGTTCCTGGATTCGATCCGCCCCGAACTGCGCGTCGATGCGCGGACGCGGGCGGTGGCGCGCACCCTGCTCAACCAGCCCGCGCCCAGCCCCGCCCTCGCGCCGGTCAGCAACTGGCTGACCCAGGCGGGTATCGCGCTGCTCCCCGACTGGGCCTCGCGGTTGCACGGACTGGATGGTTACGGCGCGGTCAAACCGGCGATCCGGGCGGGCACGCGCGGACTGGGTGGCGCGATCCGCTGGGCACTGGCGGGTTAGTCAGAGGCTTTCCAGACGCCGCAGCGCGCCCAGATACCCCCGCATCCCCTCCAGCGCGCGGTCGGTCAGCACCATGAAGGCGCGACGGCGATCGTTGGGATCGGGCTGACGCGCGAACAGCCCGGCCTCGCTCATCTTGCCGATCCAGCGCAGCGCGGTGGTCGGCGCGACAGCGGCGGCGATGCACAGGCTGGACACCGACACCCGCACCCCCTCCAGATGCGCGGCATTGAGGTCGAGCAGCATGTCCCAGGCCGGTTCCTCGAACAGCCCGCCCTCGAAAAACCCGTCGCGCAGCCGCCGGGCGCGGATCATCCGGCGGACCCTTTCGGCATCGCCCGGCTGGGCGCGCGGCGGGGCGGCGTGGAAGCTCTGATGCCGGTCGCCGACGCCGCCGGGCCGGTCGTCATCCTCCTGCACCGACAGCCTGGCCAGCGCCTCGGCGATGCGCGCGACCTCGGCGTTCAGCTTGCGCAGCCGTTCGGACTCCCCCTCGCGGACATAGGCGTGGAGCAGTGCCGCGCCGCCATGGCTGGCCCCCGCCACCGCCAGCGCGGCGACCAGTTCCAGCGGGCTGGCATCGCACAGCATCGCCACGCGCGGGCCGATCAGCATCGCGGCGACCAGATCGATATCGTCCGTCGCCATGCTGACCACGATGGGTAGGTCCAGCGCGGTGGCGACTGCGTCGATGCGGGCGAGCGCGATCTCCATCGTCGCCGCCTCCGCGCCGTGGGTATCGACCAGCAGCAGCGGCCGCCCCGCCTGTTGCCCAATCTCCTCCGCCACCGCGGGCCAGGCGATATGGCGCAGAACCCGGCCCCCCGCCTGCCCGACCAGATCACCCGCCGCCTGCGCCAAGGCGGGTGCGCCGATCACCACGACCGCAAAGCCGGTGCCGTAAAGATCCTGTTCGTCCACGCTCGTCCCCCGCCGCCAGCCTCGCGGGCCGGTCCATCGTCATGGTCGCGACCGGTGCAACGGGCGCGGGGCCCCCGCCCCTTCGCCCATGCTCCGATGCGACCCCGACCGACGTCCGGGAGTCGACGTCAGTCCGAATCGGACACTCAGCCGAGTGCCTTGACGATCTCTTCGACCATCTTCTTGGCGTCCGCCAGAAGCATCATGGTGTTGTCGCGATAAAATAGCTCGTTATCGACGCCCGCATAGCCGACACCGCCCATCGACCGCTTGATGAACAGCACCGTCTTGGCCTTTTCGACGTCGAGCACCGGCATGCCGTAGATGGGCGAGGACTTGTCGGTCTTGGCCGCCGGGTTGGTCACGTCGTTCGCACCGATGACGAAGGCGACGTCGGTCTGCGCGAATTCGGCGTTGATATCCTCCAGCTCGAACACCTCGTCATAGGGCACGTTCGCCTCGGCCAGCAGGACGTTCATATGGCCGGGCATCCGCCCCGCGACCGGGTGGATGGCGTATTTGACGCGCACGCCTTCCTTCTTCAGCAGGTCGCCCATCTCGCGCAGGACATGCTGCGCCTGCGCCACCGCCATGCCATAGCCGGGGACGATGACGACCTGTTCGGCCTGGGACATCAGGAAGGCCGCGTCCTCGGCGCTGCCGCGTTTCCACGGGCGGTCGACCGCCGCACCGCCGCCGCTGGCGGCATCGCTCGCGCCGAAGCCGCCCGCGATCACGCTGATGAAGCTGCGGTTCATCGCCCGGCACATGATATAGGACAGGATCGCGCCCGACGAACCGACCAGCGCGCCGGTGATGATCATCGCGCTGTTGTGCAGCGTAAAGCCCATCGCGGCGGCCGCCCAGCCCGAATAGCTGTTCAGCATCGACACCACGACCGGCATGTCTGCGCCGCCGATCGGGATGATGAGCAGGAAACCGATGGCGAAGGACAGGATGGTGATCGTCCAGAAAATCCATGGCGACTGGTCGCGCGTGAACATCGCCACCAGGATGACGATCGCGCCCAACAGCCCCGCGTTCAGCGCATGGCGGCCGGGCAGCAGGATCGGCTTGCCCCCCATATTGCCATTGAGCTTCAGGAAGGCGATGACCGAGCCGGAGAAGGTGATCGCGCCGATCGCGACACCCAGCGCCATCTCGACCCGGCTGACGACATGGATGCTGGCGAATGGCTGTCCGATCATCGGCACCACCATGTCGGCGATGTCGAAGGCGACCGGGTTGAGGAAGGCCGCGCACGCGACCGCGACGGCGGCGAGACCGACGAGGGAGTGGAAGGCGGCGACCAGCTGCGGCATCGCGGTCATCGCGATCCGGCGGGCGGTGGTGATGCCGATCAGAGCGCCCAGCCCGATGGCGGCGAGGATTTCGAAGACCGCGACCCAATCAATCTGAGAGCCAAAGGGACAATTGGCCTCCCCGATTTCACATGCCATCGTCCAACCGGAGCCTATCGATGGCACATGCGTCACCAGCGTCGTGACGACGGCAATCGCCATGCCGATCATGCCGAAGCGATTGCCCCGCTGGCTGGTCGTCGGGCTCGACAGGCCGCGCAGCGCCAGGATGAAGCACACTCCCGCCACCAGATAGGCGAGCGAGACGAAAGGGTTCGCGGCGACGGCCACGACCGCCGGGGCGAGCGGCGCGGGCGGCAGCGCAGGTGACACGGGGGCGATCACGAGCGCTTCTCCTTCTTGCGGTACATGGCGAGCATCCGCTGCGTCACCGCAAAGCCGCCGAAGATGTTGATGCTGGCCAGCACGACGGCGCCGAGCCCCAGCCATTTGGCCACGCCCGATCCGGTCGCTCCCGAAGACGCGGCGGCGGCGATCAGCGCGCCGACGATAATGACCGAGGAGATCGCGTTGGTCACCGCCATCAACGGCGTATGCAGCGCCGGCGTCACCGACCAGACGACATAATAGCCGACGAAACACGCCAGCACGAAGATCGACAGGATCGCTATGAAGTCCATGATGTATCCTCCCCGGCACGGCCGCTGGCGGCGTGTTTCATGATCTGGACGGTAACGCCCTCGAGATTCTTTTGGATGTCAGTCGCCGCGATGCGCAACGTGGTCAGGCCACGGTCAGCGAACCAATTGTCTCGTGATGCATCACGTTTTGGCCGATCGCCACGATTATGCCCTTCGCTATCAACTTCGATGACCAGCCGCGCCTCATGACAATAGAAGTCAGCAATGTAGGGACCTGAGGGATGCTGACGCCGGAATTTCAATCCGCCTGGACGACGGCGCAGGACTTGCCATAGTGTGATTTCAGATGCCGACATATCCTGCCGCAACTCTCGCGCGCTGTCGCCAACCTGATCGATTCCCTGCAACATTCAATTTCTCCCCTGCAAGGGGAGGTGGCAGTCCGAAGGACTGACGGAGGGGTGTCGCGCTATCGAGAGGGGGACACCCCTCCGACGCGCTG
>NZ_LDTF01000037.1 GCF_001477495.1 Sphingomonas yabuuchiae | reverse complement strand
CCCCCATGCCCGAGGGCGCATCGCCCCGGATCCCCCTGCTCAGCCTGGTCTTCGGCTATGGCCCGGTACTGGTTCTGCCTCTCACCGCGCTGGCCGCCTGGGCGGGTACGCCGCTGGCCCTGCTGATCGGGCAGATTTGGGGGGCGGCGATCCTGATCTTCCTGGCGGGCGTCGCGCGCGGCCTGAGCTTCTTCACGCCGGGCGGCACCCATGTCTCGCAGATGGCGACGATGATCCTGCGCTTCTCGCTGGGACTGCTGGCCTTGATTGCGGGGCCGTCGACGGGCTTCGGGTTGTTGATCCTGGGCTATGCGTCCATCGCACTGACCGATCCCTGGCTGGCCAGTTGGGGCGGCGCGCCGGGGCATTTCGCGCGGCTGCGGCCACCCCAGATGGTGGTCGCGATTCTCGGTCTCATCGCGCTGTTCCTGCTCGTCCCGCGCTGATCCCGGCGGCCAAAAAAAATTTTTAGGGACTTGCGCTTCCCGAACCCCGCAGACATCCGTGCGTCGCGGCTTTTGGGCGGCCCGAACGCGCCCGCCATTCGTCGCAACCAACCCCCGCCCCGCGCTTTAACCTCTTGCGGTGCCGCTCGGGATTTTCCACTAAGGATTGTGGAAGAGGTCGGGAAGGGCCCCAAGCACTGGTAGGATGAGGTCATGCCGAAACGCATGACCGGATGCGGAGAAAGCCCCGGAATCGGGGATTCCACCTCCCTTCCCATCCTGATCGCGACGCGCCTGGCGCGCGGTGCTAGGGACTGGATGCCGACTCGAACGGAACAAGAACAAAGGAGCGGCATCAATGATGGATTTCAGGGATAGCCGGGATAGCGACATGACCACTGATATGCTCGAAAAGATGGCGGCGGATATGGCCCAGAACGCGGCGCCCGCCCCCACCCCGGCGGACACCAAGTCGGTGCGCCCGCAACCCTATCCGGTCGAGGTCGACCATGCGCGCGACGCGCTGCTGACCGACTTCGGCAAGGAAACGCTGAACGACCGCTATCTGCTGCCGGGCGAAAGCTATCAGGACCTGTTCGTGCGCGTGGCCTCGGCTTATGCCGACAATGCCGAACATGCCCAGCGGCTCTACGATTATATCTCGAAGCTGTGGTTCATGCCTGCCACGCCGGTCCTGTCGAACGGCGGCACCGGTCGCGGCCTGCCGATCAGCTGCTATCTCAACTCGGTGCCCGACAGCCTGGACGGCATCGTCACCACCTGGAACGAGAATGTCTGGCTGGCCTCGCGCGGCGGCGGCATCGGCACCTATTGGGGCCAGGTGCGCGGCATCGGCGAGCCGGTCGGCCTGAACGGCAAGACCAGCGGCATCATTCCCTTTGTCCGCGTGATGGACTCGCTGACGCTCGCCATCAGCCAGGGTTCGCTGCGTCGCGGTTCGGCCGCCTGCTATCTCGACATCTCGCATCCCGAGATCGAGGAGTTCCTCGAGATCCGCAAGCCCAGCGGCGACTTCAACCGCAAGGCGCTGAACCTGCACCATGGCGTCCTGATCCCCGACGCCTTCATGGAAGCGGTGCGCGACGGCGCCGAATGGGAGCTGAAGAGCCCCAAGACCGGCGAAGTCCGTAGCAAGGTCGACGCCCGCGCGCTGTTCCAGAAGCTGGTCGAGACCCGTCTGGCGACCGGCGAGCCGTACATCGTCTTCGCCGACCATGTGAACAAGAACATGCCCAAGCACCACCGCGAGCTGGGGCTGAAGGTGTCGACGTCGAACCTGTGTTCGGAAATCACCCTGCCGACCGGCATCGATCACAAGGGCAAGGACCGCACCGCCGTCTGCTGCCTGTCGTCGCTCAACCTGGAAACCTGGGACGAGTGGAAAGACGACAAGCAGTTTATCGAGGACGTGATGCGCTTCCTCGACAACGTCCTGCAGGACTATATCGAGCGGCACGAGCCGGGCATGGAGCGGGCCGCCTATTCGGCCGGTCGCGAGCGCTCGGTGGGCCTGGGCGTGATGGGCTTCCACAGCTTCCTCCAGGCCCGCGGCATCCCCTTTGAGGGCGCGATGGCCAAGTCGTGGAACCTGCGCATGTTCAAGCATATCAGCGCGCAGGTGAATCAGGCGTCGATGACGCTGGCGGTCGAGCGCGGCCCCTGCCCCGACGCGGCCGATGTCGGCGTGATGGAGCGCTTCAGCTGCAAGATGGCGATCGCACCGACCGCGTCGATCAGCATCATCTGCGGCGGCACCAGCGCCTGTATCGAGCCAATCCCGGCGAACATCTATACCCACAAGACGCTGTCGGGATCGTTCGCGGTCAAGAACGCCTATCTCGAAAAGATCCTGATCGCGAAGTCGAAGAATTCGGACGCGGTGTGGAATTCGATCCTCGAGCATGGCGGCTCGGTCCAGCATCTCGACTTCCTGTCGCCGGAAGAGAAGGACACGTTCAAGACCTCGTTCGAGATCGACCAACGCTGGCTGCTCGAACTGGCGGGTGATCGAACGCCCTATATCGACCAGGCGCAGTCGCTGAACCTGTTCATCCCGGCGGACGTGGAAAAGTGGGACCTGCTGATGCTCCACTTCCGCGCCTGGGAGCTGGGCATCAAATCGCTCTATTATCTCCGCTCGAAGTCGGTGCAGCGCGCCGGTTTCGCCGGGTCGGGCGGCGTCGAGGCCGACAACACGATCAGCGCGCCGAAGTTCGAGATCGGTGAGACGACCGATTACGACGAATGCCTGGCGTGCCAGTGAGGTAATGGCCTGACGGGAAGGTGAAGTTGTGGACTCTCACATTCCCAAACCTCCCTCTCCCCTTGTGGGAGAGGGAAGGGGCCTGCGGCCAAAGGCCGTGGGAAGGGTGAGGGGCAACGCCCAAGGCCTGACCAAACGCCAGCTGCTTCCAGCGACTACGGTTTCACGATCGCGCGAACTGCGTCAGAACGCCGGTGAACCCGAGCGCCAGCTATGGCGCGCCCTGCGCGAGACGTTGCCGAATGCGAAGTTTCGCCGCCAGGTTCCGATAGGTCCGTACCATGTCGACTTCTGTTCGCACGCGGCACGACTGATCATCGAAATCGAGGGCGATGACCATGCGACCAAACAGGGAAGCGACGCGTCACGCACCTGCTTCCTCGAACATGAAGGCTATGACGTGATCCGTTTCGCCAATGCCGATGTGATGCAAAACCTCGACGGCGTCGTGACGGCGATCGGCGCGCGGGTCGCGCACATGCAAAAGGGCCGCCCGTGATGGACGGCCCCCTCACCCTCCCACGGCCTGCGGCCGCGGGCCCCTCCCTCTCCCACAAGGGGAGAGGGATCAGCGGCTCACTCCGCCTCTTCGAACTGGTCGACGGCGTTCTGGCCGGTGGCCGACAGGCGGACGGTGTCGCCCTCGACCTCGGCGACCAGGCCGAGCGGCAGGTAATGATGCTTGGCGCCCTGCCCGTCCTGGGTCTGGGGGCTGTCGTTCTTGGTCAGCTTGATGCGGTCGCCATCGACATGATCGACCGTACCGACATGGACGCCGTCCGCGCCGACGACTTCGGCATGTTCCTTGATCTGGCTGACATCGACCATCTTACGTCTCCTGTGTTGGGTTCGGTTTCGGAACGCGCAACGCCGGA
Organism: Sphingomonas yabuuchiae; assembly: GCF_001477495.1. GTDB lineage: Bacteria > Pseudomonadota > Alphaproteobacteria > Sphingomonadales > Sphingomonadaceae > Sphingomonas > Sphingomonas yabuuchiae_A. The sequence goes on along the minus strand of NZ_LDTF01000037.1, from coordinate 28,833 downwards.
AATGGTCGCATGACGGGTGCGACCATCATGTACGGCGTTGCCGCCCTGTTGACCGGGATCGGCGCAACGCTGCTGCTGCAACTCCGCGGCCCCCGATCGGAGCAGGGCCGCTACGCCCGGCTAATCGCGGGCACCATGTTCGCCATGGGCGGGATCATTCTCGCCGGTTTCGCCACCGCTCTGCGCTCCTGGGCGAGCAGTGGCTGAACCGGCCTTCACCCTATCACCTCATTTGATTTGTATCCGGAGTAACCCCGATGCCTCTCCTCCAAGCCTCCAAGCAGTATAAGCCCTTCGAATACCCCTGGGCGTTCGAGTTCTGGAAGCGCCAGCAACAGCTCCACTGGCTGCCCGAAGAGGTGCCGCTGGGCGAGGATTGCCGCGACTGGGCGCAGAAGCTGACCGATCACGAACGCAATCTGCTGACCCAGATCTTCCGCTTCTTCACCCAGGCGGACGTCGAGGTGCAGGACTGCTATCACGAGAAATACGGCCGGGTGTTCAAGCCGACCGAGGTCAAGATGATGCTGACCGCCTTCTCCAACATGGAGACGGTGCATATCGCCGCGTACAGCCATCTGCTCGACACGATCGGCATGCCCGAGAGCGAGTACGGCGCCTTCCTCGAATATGCCGAGATGAAGGACAAGCATGACTACATGCAGAATTTCGGCGTCGACAGTGACGAGGACATCGCGCGCACGCTGGCGATGTTCGGCGGCTTCACCGAGGGCGTCCAGCTGTTCGCGTCCTTCGCGATGCTGATGAACTTCCCGCGCTTCAACAAGATGAAGGGCATGGGCCAGATCGTCAGCTGGTCGGTGCGCGACGAGAGCCTGCACTGCGAGGGCATCATCCGCATGTTCCACGCCTTCTGCCAGGAGCGCCAGTGCCTGACCAAGGCGGTCAAGGACGACATCGCCGATGTGTGCCAGACGACGATCCGCCTGGAGGACAATTTCATCGACCTCGCCTTCGAAATGGGCCCGGTCGAGGGGATGAAGCCCAAGGAGATCAAGAAGTATATCCGCTACATCGCCGACTGGCGCCTGAGCCAGCTGGGCCTGAAGCCGATCTACATGATCGACGAGCATCCCCTGCCCTGGCTGACCCCGCTGCTCAACGGCGTCGAGCATGCCAACTTCTTCGAAACGCGCGCGACGGAATATTCCAAGGCGGCGACGCGCGGCCAGTGGAACGACGTCTGGGACGCGTTCGACACGCGGCAAAAGGCCAAGACCGCCAAGGCGGCCAACGAGGAGCCGGGCGAGACAGGCGACATGTTCTCGGCCGCAGGCGTCGCGGCGGAGTGATTTGGGAGAGGGCGGGCTTCGGTCCGCCCTTTTTCGTTCACGCGAAGCCGCGAGGGCGCGAAGGAGGTTGGTTCGCGCAGAGGCGCGGAGAGAAGAAACGCGGGAGGACGATAGTCCCCACCTCCGTTCAGCCTGAGCGAAGTCGAAGGCCAAGGGCAAGCACACGCCAAAATCGACATAGCCGGAGGCTATCCATGTCCCTGAGGATAAATAAGCCAGCCGCTCGGCGGACGTTATCCCGTGGCCTTCGACTGCGCTCAGGCTGAACGGGGGCCGAGGCTATCGGCCTTCTGCGCTTCCTCTTCTCTGCGCCCTCCGCGCCTCTGCGCGAACCAACCTTATTCGCGCCATCGCGTCTTCGCACGAACCTAAATTACCGCGCACCCCGCGTCGGCGCATGAAAGTCCGCCGGCTTCCCCGCAATCCAGCGCAGGAACCGCGCCATCTCCGGCTGCGCCCGCAACACCGCGAAGTCCGCAAACCCCCGCGCCAGTTCCGTATTGGAAAAGGTCGCGTGGATGGTCCGGTGACAGATGGGATGGACCGGCACCGTCTCGCGCCCGCCCTCGCTCTTGGGGACCGGATGGTGCCATTCCACCTTCACCCCCAGCGGCCGGTCGCACAGCGCGCAAGACAAGGGCGCAGCCCGCTCGATCCGTTCGGCGGCGGCCACCAGCCCCGCCTTTCGCTTCACCCGTCCGACCATAGGCCCGATATGGGAAGCGTCGCGCCATAAGAAAACGGGGTCCGGCATCGCTGCCGAACCCCGTTCCTTTACGCCAACTGGATCCGAGAGGGATCAGAAGTGTGCGACAACGCCCGCCATCGGACGGAAGGAGTGCGCGTTGTCGAAGGTCGAAACTTCCATACGCAGACGCAGACCCGAGTTGCCGGTCAGGCCGCCCAGACCGATGTCCTTCGGGCCGACTTCGGCGCCGACGCCGTACACGGTCGCGTGATAGTCGCGCTTCAGGTCGCCCGAGACGCCCGGCGCGAAGTTGTGGAAGTTGTTCCAGCGATAGCCGACCTTGCCGTAGAACAGGCCGCTCTCACCGGCGCGGAAGCCCGCGCGGCCATAGGCGCCATACTGCCAGTCGATGTCACCCGACACGCCCTTGGCGACCGCGCCCTCGGCGCCGACGAACACGGGGCCCAGCGGCACGTTGAAGCCGACAATGCCTTCGACCAGCGCGCCGTCCAGGTTGTAGCCCTTGGGCTGCGTGGGGATGCCGGCGACGGTCTGACGGTCGAACTGCTCCCAACCACCCATGATCGCGACGTACGGCTCGATACCGAAGGCGCGGGTGCCGTCGGGAGCGGTCGCGGTGTCTGCGGCCGGGGCCGGAGCCGCCGCCGTGTCGGTGGTGTTCATGTCCTGAGCCATGGCAGGCACGGCAACGAACGCGGCCGCCGCAGCGGCGACGAGGGAAAGCTTACGCATGTGAGATACCCTTCTCTTATTCTATGTGGGGCGGCGGATCGAACCGCTCAGCCCAGGCCCGCTTAACCGGCTAGACGGCCATGGGTTGCACGACATTTGAGATTTTTGATCGCCTTGTCGGAACCTGTGGCACCAGAGACACAGTTCCTGTCACCAAGATGAACCAAATGCGGGCGGAATGGGGCAATGGCGGATTTCCGCCACTCTTCGGCCCGGTTTCCGCCCGCTGTCCTCAGCGCTGCGCCGTGCAGCGTACGGAATCACCCGTAGGGCGTGTCAAAACAACCTCACCCCCCTTGCCGCGCAGATCGTGACCGAAACCGCTATAGTGGATGCCGGACGCGACGCGCTGCCCCTCCAGCCGCATCTCCAGATCATCTCCGAAGCGCATCAGGGCACTGTCGTCGCGATTGTCGAAGCGCACCCAGAAGCGGCTGCCATTCTCGCATTGGAAGGTCGTCGAGACCATCGGCGGCAGCGTCGAGGCGGCACGCGGATCGGGCATGGTCGAACAGCCGACCAGCACGATGCCGCCCGCCGCCAGCGCGACGGGAAGCCGGGTCATGGCCGCAGGGCGGTGTCGTCAGCGTCGTCGATATCGCCGTCGGCCACCGTATCGTCCTCGAAATCCTCCTGAAGATCGTCTTCGTCGAGGTCCTCGGCATCCGTGTCGACCGAGGCGTCGCTGGTCCCGACCTCTTCGGAATCCATGTCGAGTTCGCCGATCGGCTCGTTCTCGACGCTGTCGTCGCCCAGATCGGGTTCGATATCGGTCAACAGCACGCCGTCGCTGGGGCCGTCACGCGTCACTTCCAGGATTTCGGCGCGCTGGCTCTCGTCATAGCCCTCTTCGTCCCAGCCATCGTCGCCGGGTCCCTGGCTGGGAACCTGATGTCCGCCCATTACTGCCTCCTCTAGAACTGTGGGGGAGGAACACGGCGGCGGGCCGGGCGGTTCCCGGAAGCCCTCAAGCGGGACGGAACATCCGCCCGCGCTCGGTCGCGAAGACGAAGGCGAAGGCCGCACATCCGGCGATCAGGAAGCCCAGGGTGAGCGGCTGCGTCGTGCCATCATAGGCCTGGCCGATCCCTGCGCCGATCAACGAGCCGATGGTCACGCTGGTAAAGCCCTGCACGCTGGATGCGGTCCCGGCGATCCGCCCCATATTCTCCATCGCCATAGACGAGAAGTTGGAGGTCGCCAGACCGAAACACGCCATGGTGATCGCCTGAAGAACCGCGAAGACGATCAGCGACTCACCCCCGAAATGCGCGATGGCCAGATGGATGGCCGACACGACGATCAGGATCGTGACCGAGCTGTGGCTGATCAGTCGCGTGCCCAGCCGCATGACGATCCGCGAGTTGAGCAGGTTCGCCGCCGCCATCGTGACCGAGGTCGTCGCGAAGATCAGCGCAAGCAGCTTCTCGCGACCGAAGGTCTGCGCCATGATCGGCTGCACCGAATTAAGATAACCGTAGAGCGCCGCCATCAGCGCCGTCGCCGCCAGCGTGTAACCGAGCGACAGCCGGTCCCCGAGCGTCTCGCGCCAGCCGCTGGCGATCCGCGTCAGCGAAATGGGCAGTTGCGCCTCCGCCGCCAGCGTCTCGGGCATTCGAAGCGAAAACCAGGCCAGGACCAGCGTGGCGAGCCCCGCGATCGTCCAGAAGATCAGCCGCCAATTGCCGAACAGCAGCAACAGCTCGCCAAAGGCAGGCGCCAGGATGGGCACGATCATGAACACCATGAAGGCGATCGACATGACCTGCGCCATGGCGCGCCCGTGATAGCAGTCGCGGACCAGCGCCACCGTCGCCACCCGGGTCGCCGCGATCGCCGCCCCGGCGCAGACCCGCGCGACCAGCAGCAGCGTGAAGCTGCCCGCCACCGCCGCCGCGCCATTGGCAATGATGTAGATGACCAGTGCGACGATCAGCACCCGCCGCCGCCCATAACGATCGGCCAGCGGCCCATGCACCAGCTGCGCCACGCCGAAGCCGATCAGAAACGCCGTGACGACGAACGGCCGCGCCGCGGGCGACGCCCCCAGCGACGCCCCGATGGCGGGCAGGGCCGGCAGCATCGAATCGATCCCCAGCGCCGTCAGCGCCATCAGCGCCGCGATCAGCAGGACGAACTCGACAAAGCCGATCGGCGCGCCGGGGAGCTCGGCGGTGACGGGCGTCACCGGATCAGCGGAACGGGATTCGGACATGATGCCTGCCCCTTAAGGGAGATGGACGGAGAGGGAAACCGGAAAACCCGGCTGGGCTGTCGCGGTTTCCATCCGGCTTCGCCCGAAAATCAGCGCGGCTTGACCACGTCATAATAATGATTCTGTCCCTCGTCGGTCAGGCAATCGCCGAGAATCAGGCCATGTTCCTCCAGCCGTGCGGCATACGCCTCCATGCCTAGCGAGCGGGAGACGCGCCCGGTCAGGCTGTCACGCCATTCGCATCGCTGATGCGGGGCGCTGAACAGGAACCGCCCACCCGGCTCCAACGCTTTCGCCACCTTCGCCAGCAGCTTGTCCTGATCGGCCTGCGCCAACAGGAAGATCAGGCCGATCGCCACGACACCGGCAAAGCGTCGGCCGAAAAAGTCGCTGTCCTGCACCGGCTCGCAGCGGGCGGGCATGTCCGGGAGGTTGGCCCGATAGGCGGAGATGAGCGTCGGAGACGCATCGATTCCCCACACCGCGAAGCCCTCCCCGGCCAGACCCTGCGCGATCGGCACCCCGGACCCGCAACCCAGGTCCAGGATCGCGGTCGATGGCGGCAGGGTATCCGTCGCCCAGCACCGAACCAGCGGCGCGCCCACTCCCGAACGAACCGCCATGAACGTCTCGGCGACGGCGTCCCAGCCTTCGGATGTGTCGGTCGTCACCCCATGGCTCCTCGATAAGTCGGGGTTGCCCGGCTCATGGGGCCGAGAGCCCGGTCCATATGTTAAACGCGGACATTCAGCGTGGCTAAAGCTTGCCGGGCCGACAATCCCCCGCGAGCCATATCGACCCACAGGACGCGTAAGGAGTTTATCGCCATGTCCATCCTGTCCCGCTCCCCCCTCGCCCTTCCGCTGCTGGCGGCCTTGGCGCTGTCCGCTTGCGACCGGCCCAACCAGGGCACGTCGATCACGGTCAACGGTTCGGACGGCGAAACGCTGGCGTCGGTCGACGGCAAGTCGGGGGAGGTGAAGCTGGCGCTGCCGGGTTTTTCCGGCGCCTTCAAGCTGCCCAAGGTGTCGATGGAGGCCGATAATTTCGAGCTGAACGGCGTGCATCTCTATCCCGGCTCGACGATCCGCAACGTGGATGTCGGCAATGGCCGCGACAAGGCGTTCACCATGACCTTCGACAGCCCGGCTGATCCCGCCACCGTGCGCGACTGGTTCCGCGACAAGATGGGCGAGGCCGACTTTACCCTGACGGATCAGGGCGGCGCGCTGGTCGGCAAGACGGCGGAAGAGAAATCCTTCCGCCTGGACCTGCGCCCCTCGGGCGGCGACCGATCGACCGGCACGATCACGCTCGGAGGATAATGCGGGCGGATGACGCACCCTGTTCGCGGATGACGGGCGCGTTATATAGGGACCAGCCTATTCGATTTTCTGGACATATCGCCATGACCGACACCCGCTCCGCCGAGGTTCCGACCCTCAGCCTCGCCGACCAGGACCGTGATCCCGAAGGCTTTGCCGCCGCATTGGGGGAATCGTTCGAGCGGTTCGGCTTTGCCATCGTCGCCGACCATGGCGTGCCCGCCGAACTGATCGACCGGGCCTGGGCGCAGACCAAGGCGCTGTTCGACCTGCCCGAGGAGGAAAAGCGCGCTTATCACGTCCCCGGCGGCGGCGGCGCGCGCGGCTATACCCCGTTCAAGACCGAGATCGCCAAGGACGCCAAGGTCGTCGACCTGAAGGAATTCTGGCATGTCGGCCGCGAGTTGACCGAGGGCCATCCTTATGCCGACCGGATGCCCGCCAATATCTGGCCCGACCGGCCCGAGGGATTCCGCGAGGATTTCGTCGAGTTGTTCGCGGCCTTCGATCGCGCGGGCGACCGCTTGCTTTCCGCCATCGCGCGCCACCTGAAGCTGGAGCCGCACTGGTTCGACCCGGCGGTCAAGGACGGCAACTCGGTCCTGCGCCTGCTCCACTATCCGCCGATCCCCGCCGATGCAGAGGGCGTGCGCGCGGGCGCGCATGAGGACATCAACCTCATCACCCTGCTGCTCGGGGCCGAGGAAGCGGGCCTGGAACTGCTCGACCGCGATTCGGGCGAGTGGCTGGCCATCCGTCCGCCCGAGGGCGCGATGGTGGTCAATGTCGGCGACATGTTGCAGCGGTTGACGAACCATGTCCTGCCCTCGACCACACACCGGGTGGTCAACCCGCCGGTCGAGCGGCGCGGCTTCTCGCGCTATTCGATGCCCTTCTTCCTGCACCCGGCGCCGGACTTCCTGATCAAGACGCTGCCGGGGACGGTGAGCGAAGGGCATCCGGATCGCTATCCGGAGCCGATCACGGCGCATGACTATCTGTTCGAGCGGCTGGTCGAGATCGGGTTGATCAAGAAGTGATGGCGCCGGGAGGGCATAGCCTGTGGCCTGCCCTCCCCCATCCCCTCCCGCTTGCGGGAGGGGAGCGGCAAGATCAATGGTCTGAATTTCAATGACTCTCCTCGCGCAAGCGGGGAGGCCTTTCTTCTTCTCCCCTCCCGCAGGCGAGTTTCAGGTCGGTCATGCCCCCGACATGACCTAAACGATGCGGGGCATCGTTTACCTGAAACTGGGTTGGGGGAGGGCAAGGTGCCTCGCAGAGACCTTACCCCAACAATCATCCCAGAATATGCATCAGCAACGGCTGCCCGACCAAACTCTGGCTCCCGCGCAACCGCTCCAGCGCCTGCGCGACCGCGCGCTCCGGCCCTTCATGCGTCACGATGGCGATCATCACCCCGCCGTCGGCCGCCTCGCCGCGCTGGATCAAGCTTTCGATCGACACCCCCGCATCGCGCATCGCGGCGGCGATCTCGGCGAGCACGCCTACCTTGTCCTGCACCGTGAAGCGCAAGTAAGCACGCCCGCGCCGCTCGCCGCTATCGGCCTTGGGTGCCGGGGTCAGCTCATGCGCGGGCATGGCGAAGGATGCGCCATATTCGCCGCGCGCGATGTCGATCAGGTCGGCGACCACCGCGCTGGCGGTCGGCCCATCGCCCGCGCCCGCGCCCTGGAACAGCAAACGGCCGACGAAATTGCCCTCGGCGACGACGGCGTTGGTCGAGCCGGTGACATGCGCCAGCGGATGGTCGAGCGGGACGAGATGCGGGTGGACCCGCTGGAACAGGCCGTCCGCCCCCTCCTCCGCCACGCCGACCAGGCGGACACGATAGCCGAGCGACGCCGCCTGCGCGATATCGGCGGCCAGCACATGGCGCACGCCGCCGATCGCGACGTCGGCAAAGGCGGGCTGGGTGCCGAAGGCGATGGCGGCCAGGATCGACAGCTTGTGCGCGGCGTCGACGCCATCGATGTCGAAGCTCGGGTCCGCCTCGGCATAACCCAGCGCCTGCGCCTCGGCGAGCACTTCGGCGAAGTCGCGGCCCTCCGCTTCCATCTTCGACAGGATGAAATTGCAGGTGCCGTTGAGGATGCCATAGACCCGCGCGATGGCGTTGGCCGCCGCGCCCTCGCGCAGCCCCTTGATGACCGGGATGCCGCCCGCGACCGCCGCCTCGAACTTCAGCGCCGCGTTGGATTCCTCGGCCTTCTGCGCCAGCTCCAGCCCGTGATGCGCCAGCATCGCCTTGTTGGCGGTGACGAAGCCGCGCCCAGCCCCCAGCGCGGTCCGTGCCAGCGTCAGCGCGGGGCCGTCCGAACCGCCGATCAGCTCGACCACGACATCGGCATCCGGATGCGAGGCCAAAGCGGCGGTATCGTCCACCCATTCGAACCGCGACAGGTCGACGCCCCGATCCTTGGTCCGGTCGCGGGCAGAGACGGCAACGATCTCAATGGGGCGACCGGCGCGCCGGGTAATCAGGTCACGGTTCGCATCGAGCAGGCGAATGACGCCGCCCCCCACCGTGCCCAGTCCCGCCAAAGCCACTCGCAAAGCATCGCCCATCGTCCAAATCCTGTATCCGGAGCGTTTGTTGAGTGCAGGCGGGTAGCGGATAGAAATGGTCGCTGTCGAGCCGGTCAGCGACCTTTTATTGCTCGAATGGGGCAATGTCGCTAAAGGCCATCCATGATCTCCCCCGATTTCGTGGTCATCGACGTCGAAACCGCCTGTTCGCGGACCAGCAGCATCTGCCAGATCGGCATCGTCGGCTATGCCGCGGGCGTGGAAATACTGGCCTATGAGACGCTGGTCGACCCTTGCGACGAGTTCAGCGCGTTCAACATCAATATCCACGGCATCACCGCCGATCATGTCCTGGGCAAGCCGACCTTCGCCGCGCTGCATCCCGAATTGGCCGGGCATCTGGCCGGGCGGGTGACGGTGGCGCATTCGGGTTTCGACAAGGGCGCGCTGGGCCGCGCCTGCGAGCGCGACGCCCTGCCCCCGATCGCGGCGCGCTGGCTGGACAGCGTGACCATCGCCCGGCGGGCCTGGCCGGAATTGCCCAATCACAAGCTCAACACGCTGGCCGCGTTCCTGGAGCTGGAGCACCGGCATCACGACGCGCTGAGCGATGCGCGGGCGGCGGGACAGGTGGTGCTGCGCGCGATGGCCGCGACGGGCATGACGCTGGCCGACTGGTTCCTCCCGCCGCCGTCCGCCCGCTCGCGGCGGCAAGTCCGGCGTTGAACCAGCACAAACAAGCCCTCCCTCTCAAGCGCCACCCCGGCGAAGGCCGGGGTCCAGTAACGAGCCGACCGGAGGGGTTCACCATCGTACCCCAACTGGATCCCGGCCTTCGCCGGGATGGTATGGAAGGTCTGGGACGCTTATCCAAAGAGGAACGGGGGCTTCAAGACCCGCCGTCCTGAGCGACCATCACGGCTCCAGATGCCCCCGAGGACGTGGCCCATCGAGCGCGATGGGAATGCGCCGACTTTTGTCGCGCCTCTTGTCGGCCAGCTTGCTGATCCCGATCCGCACCTCGTTGGCGAGCATCAGCGCGGGCGTGACCAGATCGAACCCCACCTGACACCCGCCTTGCCGTGCCGGACACGGCGTGGAGGAGGCCGCCAGAGCCCCTGCCCCCGTCAGTTCGGGATTCGACGGCACCGGCCCGGTCGGCGGCTCGTCGCGGAGTTGCGGCGCCCGGTCATCGGCCTGACGCCGCCCGCAGACGATGATGTCGGCCGCCGTCCCGCGCGAAGCCGGACAGGGATCGCGCGCCAGGATCGAAAAGCGTCCGCCCGCCGGTGGCGGCATCGGAACGGCGGGCTCCGCCTGCAAAGCGATCAGCAGCAGCGGGATCATCGCCTGCCTCCGGCCGTCACGGCGCGGGCTTGCGCAGGGTCGTCGTGCCGCCGCTGCCCCGGGCGTTGGTATCCATGGTCAGCCCGACAAAGCCGCCGCCGACCTGAAAGGGCGACAGATCCTTGACCGGCGTGCTCCGCGCGAGCAGCCGCGTCCGCTCCTCCATCACCCCTTCATGACGGGGATCGCCGGGCTCGTCCGATATCTCGAAGGGAATGCGGAAGCGGTCGGCATTGCGGCGGCCGCAGACGGTGATGTCGGTGGCATTGGGATCATAGACGCAGCGCGTTTCGACACTGGTCAACCGGCGGGTCTTGGCCACGATGGTGTCGACCGAGGGTAGCGGCGCGTCTTCGCCCTGTGCCGACAGTCCCGCCATCACCATGACCAACATCGTCGCAAGCATGACGCTCTCCCGGCATCGCCAGCCCCTCTGCCTGAAGGCGGGGCCGGGCGCGATCATGCCGGTTTTCCCGACCGAGCGCCAGCCTTAGCCCAGCCTTAGCGGAGTCCCGTTTCGATCAGGGCTCCAGATGTCCCTGCGGCCCGGGCCCGTCGAGTGCGATCGGCACGCGCTGGCTCTTGTCGCGCCTCTTGTCGAACAGCTTGCTGATGCCAATCCGCGCCTCGTTGGCGAGCAGCAGCGCGGGCGTCACGACGTCGACCGCCGCGGCGCACCCCCTTTGGCTGGCCGCACAGGGCGTCCCCTCGGCGCGCAACGCCCCGATGCCGGTCATCTCGGGATTGGACGGTGTCGCCCGGTCGGACGGGCCGCCTCGCAACTCGGGGGCGCGGTCGCTTCCCGGTCGACGACCGCAGACGAGGATGTCCTGTCGCGCGTCGGCAGTGGTCGGACAATCCGGCAGCAGGATCGAAACGCGCTCCTTTCCCTCCGAAGGGGCGGCGGGGACGGCCTGCAGGGCGATCAGCAACAGAGGCAGCACGGCGATCCTCCTAAAGTATCGCGACCCTAGCGCCTGCCGCTTCGGCTAATCAATGGCGGTGCGGAACAGCGTGCGCGGCTTGCTGGTGCAATATTTGTCGCCGACCACCGCGCAATAGGTGCCGTCATTGGCAAAGGCGCGGGCCTTGGAATCGATCGGCACGACATGGCTCGGCGTCAGGCGATAGGGCGAGGGACGCTTGCCGCCATGGCAGGTCGACAGGGTGCAGGTGGGCGTCAGGCGTGGCAGCGTCATCCGTTGCTCCCCTTGCGCAACCGGAGCGGCCCATAGCAACAGCAGCGGCACCATCGTCATTCTCCCCTTTTAGACGCTGTCGATCTTCGCCCTTTTGGTCAGTCCTGCCCGACCGGCGCGACGCCGAGGCGCGGGATCTCGATGGCGGGGCAGCGGTTCATCACGACCTTCAACCCGGCGGCCTCGGCGCGCGCGGCGGCGGCGTCGTTGACGACGCCCAGTTGCATCCAGACCGCCTTGGCCCCGACGGCGATCGCCTCGTCCACCACGTCGCCCGCCGCCTCGGACCGGCGGAAGATGTCGACGATGTCGATGGGGTCGCCCAGCTGGCCCAGTTCGCGAAAGACGAACTCGCCATGGACATGCTCGCCGGTGATCTGCGGATTGACCGGGATCACGCGGTAGCCATGATCCTGCAGCCGCTTCATGACGCCATAGGAGGGACGGTCGGGACGATCCGACGCGCCGACCAGCGCGATGGTCCGCGCATTCGCCAACAGATCGCGAATATCGTCATCGGCGGTCAACGGCATCGGCTATCCCCTGTTCGCCGCCGACCTCCGGACTGTCGTTCGGAAAAAGCGGCGGGTTATCGCGCCTCAACGCCCCGCCATGCCGCCGGTTTCATCGCTTGAGATCGAGCCAGTTCGCGATCCGCTCGGCCAGCGGCGCGAAGACCGTATCGTCCTCGCCCGCCGCCGGTGGCTGCCCCGCATCGGAGGCGGTGCGAATCGCGATGGTCAGGGGCACCCGGCCCAGGAACGGGATGCCCAGCTCGACCGCCGCCGCCTCCGCCCCGCCCGATCCGAACGGGTCGGAGATGCCACCGCAATGGGGGCAGCAATAGCCCGCCATATTCTCGACCAGACCGATGATCGGCACCCCCGCCTTGGTGAACAGGTCGATGGCGCGCCGCGCATCGATCAGCGCCAGGTCCTGCGGTGTCGAGACGATCACCGCACCCGCCGGGCGATGCTTCTGCACCATGGTCAGCTGCACGTCGCCGGTGCCGGGCGGCAGGTCGAGGACGAGCAGTTCGGTCGCGCCCCAGTCGCCATCGACCAACTGGCTGAGCGCGCCCGCCGCCATCGGCCCGCGCCACGCGATCGCCTTGTCCGGCTCGACCAGCTGTCCCATCGACAGCAGCGACACGCCATAGGGCGTGGCCACGGGTTGCAGCTTGCCGTCCTGTGCCACCGGCTTCACGCCCTCCGCCGCCATCAGGCGCGGTTGCGACGGGCCATAGATATCGGCATCGACCAGCCCGGTCTTGCGGCCCGCCCGCGCCAGCGCGATGGCGAGATTGGCCGACAGGGTGGACTTGCCCACCCCGCCCTTGCCGCTGGCGACGGCGATGATGCGGCGCTCGCGCTTCTCGGCGGTCAGGACGACGCGGACATCCTCGGCGCCCGACTGGATCGCGGCGGCCTTCACCTCGTCCTCCAGCGCCTGGCGCCCCGCCCCGTCCAGACCCGTGGTGTCGAGCACGACCCCGGCGCGCGCGCCCTCCATCCGCACATTCGCGCGCTTGCCCGCCACTGCGGCAACCGCCGCCTTTACCGTCTCGATGATGCTCATGCGCGGCAGATAGGATGCGAAGCGCGGCTTGGCACTGTTTTTGTCGGCGAACCGTTCCTATAACGATGACTATGAGAAAGCTGACGGGCCGGTTTCAACGCCCCCCCATCCTAGCCGCCAACACGCCAAAGGGCCCCTGGGGCGGGTCTGGCGACGATCCCGATGGTGGTCCCCGCAACCCCTGGGCCGTTCCACCGGGTGGCCGCAAGGCCCCGGGCAAGCCGACCGCGCTGGATGAATTCATCCGCAAGGCGCGCGGATCGGGCGGCGGCGGCCCCGGTGAGGGCCCGGGCGGGTCGGGCGGCGGTTTCGGCGGCCTTCCCGGTGCGCCGGGCGGTCGTACGCTCTGGGCGATCGGCGCGGCGATCCTGATCGTCATCTGGCTGCTCTACACCTCGATCCACCCGATCGGCCCGCAGCAGCGCGGCGTCGTGACCTATTTCGGTCGCTATACCGGCATCCTCGAGCCGGGCATCCAGATCACCGCCCCCGCCCCGATCGCCAGCGTCCGGGTGCTGGACGTACAGAAGATCCGTACCGAAAATTTCCCCGAAGGCTCGGGTGAGAATCTGGTGCTGACCAGCGACCAGAACATCATCGACCTGACCTATTCGGTCCGCTGGGATATCGCCAATCCGCGCGACTACGCCTTCCGTCTGGCGCAGCCGCAGGAAACCGTGCGTGCAGCGGCAGAGAGCGCGATGCGCGCGGTGATCGCCGACACCTCGCTCGACCAGGCACTGGGTTCGGGGCGTACCGGCATCGAACAGCGGGTGCAGGAACTGACCCAGTCGATCCTGAACGAATATCGCGCGGGCGTGCGGATCCAGGGCGTTGCCATCAAGCAGGCCGCCCCGCCGCAGCAGATCGTCGACGACTTCAACAAGGTGACGGTGGCGCAGCAGCGCGCGGTCGCCGATGTCAACCAGGCGCGCTCCTATGCGCAGCAGGTGGTGGCCCGCGCCCAAGGCGAGGCGGCGCAGTTCGACAAGGTGTACGAACAATATCGCCTGGCCCCCGAAGTGACCCGCCGCCGCATGTATTACGAGACCATGGAGGCCGTGCTGGCCAAGTCGGACAAGACCATCGTCGAGACGCCGGGCGTCGTGCCCTATCTGCCGCTGTCCAAGGGGCAGGCCAGGGCGCTGCCGCCGGAAATCACCGCGACGGCCCCGGCGACGCCGCCCGCCGCCTCGGCCCAGGCAGGTTCCGGGCAGGGAGGCAACCAGTGAACGGCCTGACCGCACGCAACCCGATCGTGCTGGGCGTCGCCCTGCTCATCGCGGTCATCATCGCCGCCTCGACTTTCTCGATCGTGCCGGAAACCCGGCAGGCGGTCATCTATCGGTTCGAGCAGCCGCGCCGGGTGGTCAACGGCTATCAGCCCGGCGAGGAACTCGGCGACAGCGGTGCAGGCCTGATCGCCCGCATTCCCTTCGTCGACCGCATCGTCTGGGTCGACAAGCGCGTGCTCGACCTCGACCTGGAAAAGACCCAGGTGCTGTCGACCGATCAGCTGCGCATGAACGTCGATGCCTTCGCACGCTTCCGCGTGATCGACCCGCGCCGCATGCTGGCGACGGCGGGCAGCGTCGACGGGGTCATCAACCAGCTCCGCCCGATCTTCGGCTCGGCGCTGCGCAACGAGCTGGGCAAGCGGCGTTCGTCCGAACTGCTCAGCCCCGAGCGCGGCCAGGTGATGGACGCGATCCAGGTCCGCCTCGATCGCATTGCGCGCCAATATGGCGTCCAGATCGTCGATGTGCGGATCAAGGAGGCCGAGCTGCCGCCGGGCACGCCGCTGCAGAGCGCGCTCGCCCGGATGCAGACCGCGCGCCAGCAGGAGGCGATCACCATCGCCGCGCAAGGACAGAAGCAGGCGCAGATCGTGCGCGCCGATGCCGATGCCCAGGCCGCGCAAATCTATGCCCAGGCGTTCGGCAAGGACCCCAATTTCTATGATTTCTATCGGGCCATGCAGTCCTATCGCCACACCTTCGGCGCGGACGGCTCGAATCAGGAACGCGGGGCCACCCAGATCATTCTGTCGCCCGAGAACAGCTATCTGAAGGAATTCACCGCGCCGGGCCGATAGGTGGACAATCCACCTTTCCGCTCGTTCATATTCAAGCGTCGTTCAGCCAAACCGTGGCAAATAGGTCACGGTCAAACTGAATTTTCTTTGAGAGGACCCTAGCCCAGTGCGCTACGCCTACGCCATTACCAGTGCGCTCCTCCTCGGTGGTGCGACCGCGACCCTGGCCCTCCAGCCCGGCACCGCCCAGGTCGCGCAGAACGAACCCGGCGCGATCCAGGCGGTCGCCCCGCGCGCCGGCGCGCCGATGAGCTTTGCCGACATGGTCGCCAAGCTCCAGCCCGCCGTCGTCAACATCTCGACCAAGCAGTCGATCACCGTGAAGCAGCAGGCGAACCCGTTCTCGGGCACACCGTTCGAGGGCTTTTTCGGCCAGTTCGGCGGCCAGGCCGGACCGCAGCCGCAAAAGCGTGAAGGCGCCTCGCTGGGTTCGGGCTTCCTGATCTCGCCCGATGGCTACATCGTCACCAACAACCACGTCATCGCACCGGGCGCACAGGGCGCATCGGTCGATTCGATCACCGTCACGCTGAGCGACCGCAAGGAATATACCGCCAAGGTCGTCGGCCGCGACGAGACCTCCGACCTGGCGGTCCTGAAGATCGACGGCAAGAGCCTGCCCTTCGTCCGCTTCGGCGATTCGGCGCGGGCGCGTCCGGGCGACTGGGTGCTGGCGATCGGCCAGCCCTTCGGCCTGTCGAGCACCGTGACCGCGGGCATCATCTCGGCGATCCACCGCGTCACCGGACAGGGCGGCGCCAACGACCGCTTCATCCAGACGGACGCCGCGATCAATCAGGGCAATTCGGGCGGCCCGATGTTCGACATGAACGGCAATGTGATCGGCATCAACAGCCAGATCTATTCGCAGTCGGGCGGCAATATCGGCATCGGCTTCGCCATTCCGGCGGAGGATGCCAAGCCGATCGTCGAGCGCCTGATGAAGGGCCAGAAGATCGAGCGCGGCTATCTGGGCGTGCAGATCGGCGGGCCGGTCAATGACGACGTCGCCGCCTCGCTGGGCGTGCCCAAGGGCCAGGGCGAGATCATCGCCAAGGTCGAGCCGAACGGTCCCGCCGCGAAGGCCGGTCTGAAGGCGTTCGACGTGGTGACCAAGGTCAACGGTCAGTCGGTCACGCCCGAGCAGACCCTGTCCTATCTGATCGCGAACGTGCCGCCGGGCGGCCGCGTCAATCTGGAAGTGCTGCGCGGCGGCAAGCCGGTGTCGCTGACCGCGACCGCCGCGACCCGTCCGTCGAACGAGGAACTGCGCTCGACCCTGGGTGACGGCTCCGACGCCTTCCCCGACGATGACGACGATGCCCAGACCACCCCTGCCGCCGGTGGCGGCCTGGGCCTGTCGGTCCAGGTGCTGACGCCCGCGATCGCCCGCGCGATCAATGTCGACCCGACGACGCAGGGCGTGGTGATCGCGGCGGTCGATCCGTCGAGCGATGCCGCCGCCAAGCTGAAGCGCGGCGACGTCATCACGGCGGTCAACGGCGCGCCGGTCCGCAGCGCCGCCGATCTCCAGCAGGTCGTCGCCGCCGCCAAGGCCGCAGGCCGCCCGCAGGTGCTGGCGCAGATCACGCGCGGCAAGATCGCCGGTGCGCTGATCCCGCTGCGCATCAAGTAAGCAGCCCGCCCCGACGGGCCAGCAAAAAAGGTCGTCGCATCCCGGGGGTGCGGCGGCCTTTTGCTATTCCCGTCCCCATCCGGCGCGGTACAATGCCGCCATGGACGGCATCTTCATCGGCATGGGTGGCGGCAAGCCACAGGCGATCGACCTCAAGCGCGCGAACCGGCACGGCCTGATCGCGGGCGCGACCGGCACCGGCAAGACGGTGACGCTGCAGACCATGGTCGAGGGCTTTTCGCGCGCCGGCGTCCCCAGCTTCGTCGCAGATGTGAAGGGCGACCTGTCTGGCCTGGGCCTTGCCGGATCGGCGATGGGCAAGACCCACGCCGCCTTCACCGCGCGCGCCGCCGAACTGGGCATGACCGACTGGGCTTATGAGGCCGCGCCGGTGCAGTTCTGGGACCTGTTCGGTAGCCAAGGCCATCCCGTGCGGGCCACTGTGTCGGAGATGGGGCCGCTGCTGCTTGCCCGCATGATGGGCCTGAACGAGACTCAGGAGGGCGTCCTGACCATCGCCTTCCATGTCGCGGACAAGGAAGGGCTGCTGCTCCTCGACCTGGACGATCTCCAGGCGATGCTGGCCGAATGTGCCGCACGGGCGGACGAGCTGACCACCACCTATGGCAATGTCTCGAAACAGTCGGTCGGTGCGATCCAGCGCGCGCTGCTGCAGTTGCGCACGCAGGGGGGCGAGCATTTCTTCGGCGAACCCGCGCTGGAACTGGCCGACCTGATCGCGGTCGACGATTTGGGGCGCGGCGTGGTCAATATCCTGGCCGCCGACCAGCTGATGGCCAGCCCCAAGCTCTACGCCACCTTCCTGCTCTGGCTGTTGTCCGAACTGTTCGAGCAGCTTCCCGAGATCGGTGATCCCGACAAGCCCAAGCTCGTCTTCTTCTTCGACGAAGCGCATCTGCTGTTCGACGATGCCGCGCCCGCCTTGGTCGACACGATCGAGCGGGTCGTGCGGCTGATCCGATCCAAGGGCGTCGGCGTCTATTTCATCACGCAGAACCCGATCGACGTGCCCGACAAGATCGCCGGGCAGCTGGGCAACCGGGTGCAGCACGCGCTGCGCGCCTTCACCCCACGCGATCAGGCGGCCGTACGCTCCGCCGCCGAGACGTTCCGCGCGAACCCCGGCGTCGACGTTGCCACCGCGATCACCGAGCTGAAGGTCGGCGAGGCGCTGGTTTCGCTGCTCCAGCCCGATGGTTCGCCCTCGCCCGTCGAGCGCACCCTGATCGCCCCGCCGCGCAGCCGGGTCGGCCCCGCGACGCCGGAAGAACGCAAGGTGCTGATCGAAACCGATGCGGTCGGCGCCAAATACGACCAGGCGGTCGACCGCGAATCGGCCGAGGAACTGCTGGCCGCCAAGACCCAAGAGGCCGCCGCTGCCGCTGCGGAAGCCAAGGCGGCGACCGAGGCGGACAAGCAGGCGGCACAACAGGCCAAGGCGGACGCGAAGGCCGCCAAGGAGGCCGAACGCGCCCGCATCGCCGAACAGCGTGCGGCGGCCAATTCCCCCTGGGCCAAAATGGCGAGCAGCGCGGCGCGCTCGGCCAGTTCCTCGATCGGGCGACAGGTGGCCAACGAGATCGGCAAGCGGGTCTTCGGCGGCGGATCGCGGCGGCGGTCGAGCAGTGCGGGCGGCGGTATCGTCGGGGCGGTGGTGCGCGGCGTGCTGGGGAATCTGTTCCGGGGGTAGGTCACCTCCCCCGTTCAGCTTGAGCGAAGTCGAAGCGCATTCGCCATACGAAACGCTAGGCGCACGCCTCCTACTCTGCCACATCTGCGCGCATGAGCCGTACTCCCACTGCCGCCCGCCCCGTCGCCGAACTGACCCTTCGCGGGATCGCACTGGGCGGGATCATCACGCTGCTGTTCACGGCGGCCAATGTCTATCTGGGCCTGAAGGTCGGATTGACCTTCGCCACCTCGATCCCGGCGGCGGTCATCTCGATGGCGATCCTGCGCTACCTGCCGAACAGCTCGGTGCTGGAGAATAATATCGTCCAGACGGTCGCCTCGGCGGCGGGAACGCTGGCGGCGATCATCTTCGTGTTGCCGGGCCTGGTCATGATCGGCTGGTGGCAGGGCTTTCCCTATCTCCTGACCGCCGGAATCACCGCGACGGGGGGCATATTGGGGGTCATGTTTTCGGTGCCCTTGCGCCGCGCCCTCGTCGTCGACACCGACCTGCCCTATCCGGAGGGCCGCGCCGCCGCCGAAGTGCTGAAGGTCGGCGCAGGCAGCCGCGAGGGCGAGGCGGAGAGCGCGACCGGCCTGCGGCTGATCGTCGTCAACGCCATCGCCTCGGCCGCGTTCGCCGTGCTGACCCAGACCAAGCTGGCGGTCGCGGAAGCCGCGATCTGGTTCCGCACCGGCGCGGGCGCCACGGGCATTTCGGGCGGGCTGTCCTTCGCGCTGATCGGGGTCGGGCATCTGGTCGGCCTGTCGGTCGGCATTGCCATGCTGGCGGGGATCGCGATCGGATGGTGGGTGGCGTTGCCCATCCTGACTGCGATGGCCCCCTCGACCGGGCCGGTTGCGGAATGGGCGGGCGGTATCTTCTCGCGCGACGTGCGCTTTCTGGGCGCGGGCGTGATCGGGGTGGCGGCGATCTGGACGCTGCTGAAGATCATCGGGCCGGTCATCGGCGGCATCCGTTCCTCGCTGGCCGCCGCCTCCGCCAAGCGCGACGGCACCGTGCTGCCCATCGGCGAGCGCGACCTGCCGATCGGGATCGTCGCCGTCGTCGCGCTGGCGACGTTGGTGCCGATCGCAGGGCTGCTCTGGTCGGTGATCGCGGGCGGGCCGCTCGCCGCATCGGGCTTCGCGCTGATCGGTGGCGCCCTGCTGTTCATCCTGCTCATCGGCCTCGTGATCGCGGCCGTGTGCGGATACATGGCGGGCCTGATCGGCGCGTCGAACAGCCCCGTGTCGGGCATCGGCATCCTGTCGGTGCTGGCCGCCGCGCTGCTCCTCGTCGGCCTGTTCGGGCGCGGCACGTCCCCGGAGACGACGCAGGCGCTGGTCGCCTATGCGCTGATCGTCACCGGCGTCGTGTTCGGGGTGGCGACCATCTCCAACGACAATCTTCAAGACCTGAAAACCGGCGAGCTGGTCGGCGCGACGCCTTGGAAGCAGCAGGTAGCGCTGGTCATCGGCGTCGTCTTCGGCAGCCTGGTGATCCCGCCCGTCCTCGATCTGCTCAACGCGACTTTGGGCTTTGCAGGCACGCCGGGGGCTGGCCCCAATGCGCTGTCCGCACCGCAGGCCGCGCTGATCTCGGCCCTGGCCAAGGGGGTACTGGGCGGCGACTTGAACTGGACCATGATCGGGATCGGCGCGCTGGTCGGCATCGGGGTGATCGTGGTCGACGAAGTGCTGGGCAAGCTCGGCTGGCTGCGCCTGCCGCCGCTGGGCGTGGGACTGGGCATCTACCTGCCCATGTCGGCTACGCTGCCGGTCGTGATCGGTGCCACCATCGGCCATGCCTATGACCGCTGGGCCAGGCGCAGCGCCAACCCCGAAGCGGCGGAACGGCTGGGCGTGCTGGCCGCAACCGGGCTGATCGTGGGGGAGAGCCTGTGGGGCGTCGGTTTTGCGGGGATCGTTTATCTGACCAACTCCGACGCGCCGCTGGCACTGGTCGGAGAGGATTTTGCCACCCCGGCGCTGGTCGGCGGGACGATCCTGTTCCTCGGGATCGTGGCGGCGCTGTATCGCTATACCCGCCGCCAGGTCGTCAGCCTTCCGCCTGCGCCGCGCTGATAGGGTTGCCTAGGGCGACCACCCGGTCCTGACAAACGGCTACCTCTGTAGGAGAATTGAGCGTTACTCGCAAAAGGCAACTCCCCTCCCCTTCAGGGGAGGGGCCGGGGGTGGGGCGTCGCCGCCAGCGCGACGTTCGTGGCAAAGCCCCACCCCAACCCCTCCCCTGAAGGGGAGGGGCTTGGTTCGTTCTCCCATACAAGTGCGCCAATGGCGACAGCGCGGTCTGTCCGCACGCCGCCGGGCCGTTACATCGCCGCCAGCAACTCGCTGATCTTCACGAACGCAAAGCCGATCGAACTGTCCGCGATACCGTAAGGCAGGAACAGCGAGTCGCCGTGCCGGATCGCGCCGCAGGAATAGACGACGTTGGGCACATAGCCCTCGCGGTCCTGATCCTTGGCCGCCAGGATCGGCTGCTTCGTCCGGCCGAGCACCTTGGACGGGTCGTTCTTGTCGAGCAGCGCCGCACCGATCGAATATTTGCGCATCGCGCCGACGCCGTGGGTCAGCAGCAGCCAGCCCTCATCGGTTTCGATGGGCGGGCCGCAATTGCCGATCTGGACCAGCTCCCATGGATAGACGGGGGTGAGGATCTTCTCGCCCTCGTCCCAGTGCGTCAGCGAGTCGGACTTGAGCAAGAACAGGTTCTCGCCGTCCTGCCGGCCGATCATCATATACTGGCCGGCCACCTTGCGCGGAAACAGCGCCATGCCCTTGTTACGCGCCGCAGCCCCCGTCATCGGCACCAGGTCGAACGCGCGGAAGTCGCGGGTGCGCATCAGTTCGGACTGGATGCCCGAGCCGTCATAGGCGGTGTAGGTGCCGATCCACTCGACCGCGCCGTCGTCATGCGTGAACTGGACGATCCGCATGTCCTCCAGCCCCTTGGACTGGGCCTGGGTGATCGGAAAGATGACGGTGCCCGAGAGCGTCGAGTCGCGGTGGCGGTGCACCGTAATCGGGCCGCTCGGCACGTCTTCCTCGCCCCAACCATGCACATCCGTCGCGGTCGCGAAGGGCGGTTCGGGCGCGAGGCGGAGCTGGTTCTGGTCGTTGATGATGCCTTCGCGGAACGCGACCGAGGAGATGTGCCCCTCGCCCACCGAGCGCATCGACATCAGGATACGCTGCGACCCCGGCTGGATGCCGGTCTGGTCGAAATGCGGCACCGCCGACGGGTTCATCAACGCTGCCGCCGCATAGCTGTATTCGTGGCAGAAATAGGCCCCGATCAGCTGACGCTTCTCGTCGCTGATCTTCGACCCGTCGAGCTTCAGCAGATCCTCGATCTGGTCGTAGCGGGTCATGAAGACACGCCGCGTCTGCCAGTGCCGCGCCTCGAAGTCCTTCAGCACGGTTTCCAGCTGGTCGCGGGCTTCCTGCGGCGACATGGCCAGCACTTCGCCTACCAGCCGCTCGGTGCGGCTGGGCGGTGCGCCATTGCCACCGCCCCAAGCGATGTGAAACGGCCGCACCACGACGCGCGAAGGGTCGGCATGAAGCCGCAGCCGGTGGTTGAAAAGATCCATCGCGCTACCGTCTCGCCACTTTACCAAAAACGCTCATCACATCCCCCGAACATGACAGCATGTCAGGCAATGTGACGATCGGCTCCTGCCATGGATGAGGCGGAATGGCAAAGGCTGGCTATCGCGCAATTGGCGAGTTGCAGCGCCAGGATCGATTCAGCACCCTGGTTCCGATTGAGGCCCGTCGGCATCAACCCGTCGAAACAACCGCCGTCCTGCGCCGTCGCCAGCGGCAGGTCGAGGTCGTTCGCACCCAGGAACCAGCCATAGGCCCGCTCGCCCTCGGCGATCCAGCGCGGGTCGCGAGTCGCGGCATAGGCCGACTGGCACGCCTCGACGGTCGCCTGCGCCTCCAGCGGCTGCTGGTCGAACTGGAGCGGCTCGGCATAGGGACGGCCGAAGCTCTCGCTGCCGACCGCGCGGAAGCGGCCCTCGGGCGAGGTCTGCTTGCCGACGATCCATTCCAGCGTCGACAGGCCGCAATCGATCAGGTCCTGCCGACCCAATGCACGCCCTGCCTCGATCAAGCCTTGCGGCACGCGGGCATTGTCATAGGCGAGCACGATCTCGAACCACTGCCATTCGGGGCGGCGCGCCTCCTCCAGCAGGGCGAGATGCAGCGGGGGCAGCTTTTCCAGGATCGCGCGCGCCAGCTGGTGCCCCGGTCGCGCCTCCAGCATCGCCGCCGCGCCCAGCATCGCAAAGGCCTGCGCACGAAGCGACCCCAGGTCGAGCGCCAGCGAGGCGGTGGCATCGAACCACATCTGCGCCCAGTCGCGGTGCTTGGCCATCTGCGCATCGCGCGCGGTGACGCCCAGCGCCCACAGGGTGCGGCCGTTGGAATCCTCCGATCCCACTTCCTCGCACCAGCTGCGGTCGAAGCGCATGAAGTTGCGATAGCGGCGTTCTTCCGGGTTCCAGGCATATTGCAGGAACGAGGCGTAAATCGTCGTCCACTTGTCCCGCGTGACCGGATCGATGTCCGGTGCCTGGGTCATGAAGATCAGCGCGCGCGCATTGTCGTCGATGCAGTACCCATGGCGGCGATCCGGCACCGAATAGATGGCGTGTTGC
The DNA here is from genome assembly GCF_001477495.1 of Sphingomonas yabuuchiae. GTDB lineage: Bacteria > Pseudomonadota > Alphaproteobacteria > Sphingomonadales > Sphingomonadaceae > Sphingomonas > Sphingomonas yabuuchiae_A. Next base: position 5,751 of record NZ_LDTF01000037.1, on the reverse strand, counting down.
AACATGCCGGTCGAATCGCTCATCCGCTCGACGGCGGCGATGTCGGCTTTCAGCGGCTTGATGCTGGTCTGATATGATCCGGCGATCCGGCGCGGACGGGCGGTGATCGCCGCCGCCATCTGCTCCAGCGCGGCCTCGGCCAGGCGCGGCCAGATCATGGTGCGACCACGGGCATAGGCACGCTGCGACAGGCGGTTGCGGGCGGCTTCGTCGGTCAGCAGCCGGTCGATCTCACGGGCAAAGGCATCCGCATCGCAGAAACCGACGAGTACGCCGTGGTCGTCGGCGAGAATCTCGGTCGCATGGACATAGGGGGTGGAGATCACCGCCTTGCCGACACCGACCGCATAGGACAGCGTGCCGCTCGTGATCTGGGCGGGGTTGGTATAGGGCGTCGCATAGATATCGGCGGCCTGGAGATATTCGATCAGCTCGTCATGCTCGACGAACGCATCGACGAAGGCGACATTGTCGGCCACGCCGCGCGCCTCCGCCAGTGCCTTCAGCCGATCGCGATACGCCTCGCCCTCATGCGCGATCAGATTGGGATGCGTCGCTCCCAGCACGACATAGAGCAATTCAGGATGATGCGCGGCAACGGCCGGCAGCGCCTCGATGATCGTCTCGATCCCCTTGTTCGGTGCCAGCAGGCCGAAGGTGAAGACGACCTTGCGTCCTTCCCAGCCGAACTTGGCCTTCAATGAGTCGGGCGAGATGAGTTCGCGGTCGGGCACGCCGTGCGGGATCATCGCGATCTGGCGCGGATCGGCGCCATAGACGCGCTGGAGAATGTCGCGCCCCTTGTCGGCCATGACGATGATCCGGGCACAGCGACGCAACAGCCCCTCCATCACCCGGCGCTCATCGGCGGAAGGCTTTTCCAGAACGGTGTGGAGCGTCGCGATCACGGGCAGCGTCGTACGATCGAGCAGCGCCAGCAGATGCTCACCGGCGGCACCGCCATAGATGCCATATTCATGCTGCACCCAGATCGCCTGCGCGCCGCTCGCCTCGATCCGCCGGGCCATGTCGATATAGGCACCGCGCTCATGCTGCGGGATGGCGGCGGTCACGGCCCGGGGATAGGCGTAGCGACCGGGATGATCGTCCATCGCATAGACATCGACGGCCAGCTCGGGAAAGCGGTTGCGCAGCGCGGAATAAACGTCGGTCGTGAACGTCGCGAGCCCGCATTGACGGGGCAGGAAATTGCCGATCAGCGCCAGTCGTTCGATCACGGTTCCGTTCGCATCCACCATATCGCATGTCCTTGCAGGCGAGAGGGAAGCGGAAAGCCCGCACTTCCCCTCGCATCAAGGTTAACCCGCGATGAGCGGCGAAGGTTGCAAAGCGTATTACATATTTGCTGCACCGCACCCTTGGACTGCGCCAAAATGACGTTACGGAACGCTCAAATGTGTGTCCGCAACAGAATAGGGCTCCGCCTGTTGGATGGCACTGCCGGAACAGATAGGCGGCAAAGACTATCCTCCCTCGCCCCTCCTAAGGGGAGAGGGAGGGGAATTTCTCAGCGCGCGGGGACGTGGTCGGCGGCATCGCGGACGGTCTTGCTGTCCGCCGCTTTGCCATCGGGTTTGAAGCCGGGCTCGTAAGCGATGCGGGCCTTCTTGCGCTGCTCTTTAAGGGTCTGGCCCAAGGCATCGGCGATCGCCTTGCGCCGCAGGATTTCCCCCGCCAGCGCACGCGCGGGTTCGCCGGTAACGGGCGCCGCCATGCGCTGGACGATGGCATTGGCGGTGTAGGTGCCCTGGTAGGGGAGCAGGATGGGATCACCCGATGGCTGCTTGGCCACCTGCGCCGCGATCGCGGCCGGGAGGAACGCCGAGTCGACCAGGACATGATCGCGTGTGAAGGGCGTGGCGTTCCGGGTCAGCGCATCGGCCAGCGCGTCCAGCGTCTTGAACTGGCCGAGCGCCAGCAGCGCCTCGGTGCTGGCGGGCTGGGCGAAGCGGATCTGGTCGACATAGAATTTCTGCCGCTGCGCGAACTCATAGGGATGCGCGGCGATATAGGCGTCGACCGCCTGGACGTTCGGTACCGGCACGGTGGCGGCCAGCTTCTGCGCCAGCATCTCGACCAGCAGCTTCTGCTCCTGCCGTTCGCGCTGGGCAGCGAATTCGGGGGTCTTGTCGATCCCCATCTTCTGCGCCGCCTGGACCAGCAGGGTGCGGTCGACCAGCTGGGGCAGGATCGCCTTGCGATAGGCGAGCCGATCGACGCCCGGCGGCGCATCGGCCAGTTCGGCATCCAGCACCTGGGTCGTGATCGCCTGTCCGTCGACCTGGGCCACCCCCTTCCCCTCGCGCTTGGACTGGCATCCCGACAGGGCCAGCAGGGCAAGGGGGACGACGCTCCAGGACCAGTGTTTCACGCGTAGGACTCCAAGATCATATACCGGATCCACGCACGGGCGGATTTCGGTTCGACTGTCGACGGTCCTGCGTCAGAAGCGGTTGCGATATTCTTATCCCGCCTCGGTGCGACAGGGAATTTCCGATGGCCGATACGAAAAAACCGGCCGCCCATCGGACGACCGGTTTTCGATATTGAACGCGGCACACGGAGCCCGCGCCAAAACGAATGGATCAGGCGATCGTGGCGGTACCGCGACGACGCAAGGCATAGCCCAGCAGCACCAGACCCAGCAGCATCGTCGCCCAGGTCGCGGGCTCCGGTACGGCAGTCGGGGCCGAGGCCGCGCCATAGGCCTGGCCATAGGTATAGGACGACACCTTCGTCCCCACGCCCGTGGTCGGATCGATGGTGTAGATCGCATTGTCCTTCACGCCGAATAGCGCGTCGACCGTCGAGGCCAGCCCGAACATGTCGGTCGTGCCGCCGATCAGCTGGCTGGCGCCGGTCAGCGGATTGACGACCGCCAGGCCCAGATTGCTCGCGAGGTACAACTGCCCCTTGAAGAAGGCCAGGTCGCCCGCCGACTCCGGATTGCCCATCGATCCGATCAGACTGGCCTGCCCATTGCTGGTGTCGAGCTTGTACAGATTGTTGTCGCCCGAACCGTACAGCGTGCCGTCCGCACCGAAGACCAGACCATTGACGAACGAACCCATCGAACCGAGCGCGGTCTTCGCGCCATCGGTCGTCGAAAGCTTGAACAGCGTGCCCCCATCGACGCCGAAAAGATCGCCGCCATTGCTGAAGGCGATGTCGTACATCGCCGTGCCGGTGTTACCCAGGAGCGTGCTCGCCTTGGTGGTCGTGTCATAGGACACGAGGTCACCATTGGAGCCGTTGATGATGATCGTCGGATTGGCGTTTGCCGTTCCTGCCATGCCGAGTCCGATCAGTGCGGCAACACCCATGGCGAAATGCTTGACGATCTTCTGCACGGCCCTGTTCCCCTTCGCATCCCGATGACGCGTTCCTTATCGCACCACCTAAATCGTGAGTTGGACGACTTCAAGGATGGAAGATGTTTCACATCGGGATGAAGCAGGCGTTAAGCTGCGGGCCGATCACCCGCGACCGCGGTATCCGGCGACGCCCTGATCGGGCAGCCACAGATCGGCGGGCGGGGCCGAGGACTGCCAGAACACGTCGATCGGGATGCCGCCGCGCGGATACCAATAACCGCCGATGCGCAGCCACACGGGCTTCATTTCCTCGAACAATCGCTCGCCGATGCCGACGGTGCAGTCCTCATGGAAACCGGCATGGTTGCGGAAGCTGCCGAGGAACAGCTTCAGCGACTTCGACTCGACGATCGTCTCGCCGGGCACATAGTCGATGACGAGGTGCGCGAAGTCGGGCTGGCCGGTCACCGGGCATAGCGAGGTGAACTCGGGTGCCGCGAACCGGATCAGATAGGTCCGTCCGGGCCGGGGGTTGGGAACATAATCGAGCACCGCCTCTTCCGGGGAAGCGGGCAGCGCGCTGGTCTGGCCGAGATGCTTCATCAAGGCCATGTAGGATAGTCATGCCCCAATCGCCAACGCTGATCCCCATTCTCGGCGACCAATTGTCGATGAATCTGTCGTCGCTGGAGGGCGCGGACCCCAAACACACCGTCCTGCTGATGATGGAGGTGGAGGACGAGACGGGTTACGTCCGCCACCACAAGGCCAAGATCGCCTATATCCTGTCGGCCATGCGCCACCATGCCGAGGCGTTGAAGAAGGCGGGCTGGCGGGTCGACTATGTGAAGCTGGACGACCCCGACAATGCGGGCAGCTTCACCGGCGAGGTCGCGCGTGCGGTCGAACGGCACGATCCGACACGCATCGTCGTCACGCAAGCGGGCGAATGGCGCGTGGCCGCCATGCTGGAGGCATGGGAGACGATGTTCGGCATTCCCGTCGACATCCGCCCCGACACCCGCTTCATCGCCAGCCAGGCCGAGTTCGAGGATTGGGCGAAGGATCGCAAGGAACTTCGCATGGAGTTCTTCTACCGCCTGATGCGCCGCAAGACCGGCCTGTTGATGAAGGGCGACAAGCCCGAGGGCGACAAGTGGAATTACGACGCCGACAACCGCAAACCGGCACCCAAAAAAGACACGCCGCCCGAACCGCTGAAATTCGCGCCCGACAAGACCACCCGCGACGTGCTGAAACTGGTCGCCGGACGGTTCGACAACCATCCCGGCTCGCTCGACGGCTTCGCCTATGCCGTCACCGCCGAGGAGGCGAGGCAACAGGCCGAGGCCTTCATGGCGCACGGCCTGCCCAAGTTCGGCGACTATCAGGATGCGATGCTGACCGGCCAGCACCAGCTGTGGCACTCGGTCCTGTCGCCGTACATCAATTCCGGGCTGCTCGATCCGCTCGACCTCTGCCGCATGGCCGAGGGGGAATATGAGGACGGCCATGCCAGCCTCAACTCGGTCGAGGGCTATATCCGCCAGATCATCGGCTGGCGCGAATATGTGCGCGGGCTCTACTGGCATGTCGGGCCGGATTATGTGGAGCGCAACTTCCTGCGCGCGCATCGCAAGCTGCCCGGCTTCTACTGGACGGGCGAGACCGACATGCACTGCATGGCGCAAGCGCTGGGCCAGACGCTCGACACCGCGCATGCGCATCATATCCAGCGGCTGATGGTGACGGGCAATTACGCCATCCTGATCGGCGCCGATCCGGCCGAGGTGCATCGCTGGTATCTGGAAATCTATATCGACGCCTATGAATGGGTCGAACTGCCCAATGTCGTCGGCATGAGCCAGTTCGCCGATGGCGGCATCATCGCGTCCAAGCCCTATGTGTCGTCCGGGGCCTATATCAATCGCATGTCGGATTATTGCGGGTCGTGCCGCTACGACGTGAAGCAGCGGGTCGGCGAGGATGCCTGTCCGTTCAACGCGCTGTATTGGGACTTCCTCGCGCGGCACGAAGCGCGGTTCGAAGGCAATGTGCGGATGGCGATGGCCTATCGCAACTGGAACCGGATGGCGGACGAGGACCGCAAAGCGGTGCGGGCGCAAGCGGCGGGGTATTTGAAGGGGTTGGAGTGAGTCCCTTGGCCTTCGACGTCGCTCAGGCTGAACGGAGCGTCAGATACTCCCCTCGCCTCTAGCCGCTCCCCTCCCGCAAGCGGGAGGGGATGGGGGAGGGTTTGGAGTCTCAAAGAGACCAATGCCCGTGGCCCTGCCCTCCCCAAACCCCTCCCGCCTGCGGGAGGGGTTTGGGGAGGGCAGGGCCACGGGCATTGGTCTCTTTGAGACTCCAAACCCTCCCCCATCCCCTCCCGCTCGCGGGAGGGGAGCGGCTAGAG
>NZ_LDTF01000036.1 GCF_001477495.1 Sphingomonas yabuuchiae | reverse complement strand
GGGTGGGGCCTCTCCCCGAGCTGGTCGTTTGAGGAAGCGCCCCACCCCCGGCCCCTCCCCTTAAGGGGAGGGGAGCAGCTTGGTATCAGGCATCCACCGTGATGACGCCGCGCCGGATCTGATCCAGTTCGATGCTCTCGAACAGGGCCTGGAAATTGCCGTTGCCGAAGCCTTCATTGCCCTTGCGCTGGATGATCTCGAAGAAGATCGGTCCGACCATGTTTTCAGTGAAGATCTGGAGCAGGATACCCTCTTCGCCGACATTACCGTCGATCAGGATGCGGTTCTTGCGCAGTCGCTCCAGGTCTTCGCCATGGTTGGGCACGCGCTTGTCGACCAGTTCGTAATAGGTCTCGATCGTGTCCTGCAACCGGACGCCCCGCGCGCGCAGCTTCTCGACGGTTTCGTAGATATTTTCGGTGGTCAGTGCGAGATGCTGGATGCCTTCGCCATTATATTCGCGGATGAACTCCTCGATCTGGCTCTTCTCGTCCTGGCTCTCGTTCAACGGGATGCGGATCGCCTTGTCCGGGGCGATCATCGCCTGGCTGAACAGGCCGGTCGCCTTGCCCTTGATGTCGAAATACTTCTGCTCCTCGAAGCCGAACAGCTTGGAATAGAAGCCCGACCAGGTGCGCATTTCGCCACGGCGGACATTGTGGGTCAGATGGTCGAGCAGATCGAGCCCGACATTGTTTTCGGCCTCGGCCTGCTGCCAGCCTTCGATCTCGGTCCAGTCGGCGAACAGGTCTCTGCCCGCTTCGACCAGATAAAGATAGCTGCCGCCGATGCCCTCGATCGCCTTGGCGTCCGGGGTCAGGCACCCGCGCGCCGCGTCGACCGGCGTGGCGCCGCCCTTGACCGCATGGTCGAACGTCTCGGCCGGATCGGCGACATAGAAGCCCATGCCGCTGGCCGACGGGCCGTGCTCGGCGCGAAAGTCCGCCGCCTGGCCCTGGTCCTCGGCGTTCAGCAGCAGGGTGATGCGGCCCTGTTTATACCGGGTGATCGCCTTTTCGGGATGGCGATGCGTCGGCACGAAGCCCATCGCATCAAACTGGCGCGCCAGCGTATCGGGCTCGGGCGTCGTGAATTCACAGAATGCGAAGCCGTCCAGGCCCAGCGGATTGTTCGGGGTGGTTGCCATGACGTCCAACTCCTGATCCAGTATCTTCCGTTACCAGATCGCAGAATGGGGAATTGGTGTCAAATGTTACGATCTCGCGAATTGCGGCTCGACGGCTTTCTTCCCTATCGTCTGTCGATCACCTCGAACCTGGTCAGCGACCACATCGCGAGCGCCTATCAGCAGCTGTTCGGGCTCACGATTCCCGAATGGCGGCTGATCGCTATCGTCGCGGAGGAAGGCGCAGTCGCCCAGTCGGCGGTGTGCGAGCGCAGCCGGATGGACAAGGTGACGGTCTCCCGCGCCGCCATCGCGATGGTCGGGCGCGGTCTTCTCGCCCGCAACGCGCATGACGGCGACCGCCGGTCGCATCTGTTGGTCCTGACCGAGGCGGGGCGCGAGCTCTATGCCGATGTCGCGCCCAAGGCGCTGGAACTGGAAGCGCAGCTGTTCGCCGGGTTCACGCCGGACGAACTGGAGGCATTCGTGACCATGCTCCACCGGATCGACGCCGTCGCGCTGGCGCAGCGCGATCAGCCCAGGATGGTACGGTAAAGCTGAAGGTATCGGTCGGCCATACGGTCAACCGAGAAGCGGTCAGCCGCCACCTTTCGACAGGCGGCCCGGTCGATCTCGCCGATCCGACCGACCGCATCGATGGCCTGTTCGACATTCTCGACGAGGAAGCCGTTGACCCCGTCCTCGATCAGTTCCGGCATCGATCCGCGGCGGATCGCGATGACCGGCGTACCGCAGGCCATCGCCTCGACGACCGACAATCCGAACGGCTCGTCGAAATTGATGAGGTGGAGCAGCGCCTTGGCCTGTCCGAGGGTCGCGGTGCGATCCGCGCCGCCGACCGGACCGCGATAGACGATGCGGTCGTCATCGACATGGGGGTGGACTTCGAGCTCCCAATAGCCCTGATCCTGGACGATCCCTGCCATCATCAGGCGGTGACCGGTGGCCTCGGCCACGGCGATGCCTTCGGCGGCACCCTTGTCCGGATGGATGCGACCAAAGAAGAGAAGATCTTCGCTACCGCCTGAATCAAAGGGAAAATCCTCGATCGGAATGCCGTGATGGATGGTCTCGGCATAGCGAAGGCGGGGGTGACGATCCGCGTCCGAGATGGCGACATAGTGCACGCGTTCCTGATACGGCTCGTACATCGGCACGATGCGTTCCGACGAAAAGCCGTGGATGGTCGTCACCATCGGGGTGTTCACCAGTGCGGAAAAGGCATGTGCCGGAAAATCGGCTTGATTATGGATCAGGTCGAACTCGCCCGCCCGCTCGAACACGGCAGCGAGATGGCGCATTTCCCACACCTTGGCATCGACGCTCGGGTCTTCGGAATAGGGGGCGGGGACGGGACCAGCTAGTGTGGCGGCGGTGATGCTGTCCTGGGTTGCGAACAGGGTGACGTCGACGCCGCGAGCGACCAGCGCTTCGGTCAACAGGCTCGTCACCAACTCCCAGGGGCCATAGGCGCGCGGCGGGGTGCGCCACGCGATGGGGGCGATCATTGCGATCTTCATGCGGGCGTGTCGACTTTCAGGATCAGGCCCTCATCGGGGCGCAAATGGGTTGGCGTATCGCCCGGCAGGTCACCGAGCGTCGAGAGAATGGGGCGGCCGGTCAGACGGACGGCTGCCGGCTCTGGGCCAAGGTTGAGGGCGATGACGAAGCGTTCGCCATCCTGTTCGCGCTCATAGGCGAGCACCGAACCCTCCGCCTCGGTCAACCGGATCGCCCCGATGGCGAGCGCCGGACTGCTCCGCCGGAGCGCCAGCAAGGCGCGGTGGAGCGCCAGCATGGAATGCGGTTCAGCCAGTTCATTGGCGACATTTCGCTTTTGCCAACCAGATCCCAAAGGGAGCCACGGCTCACCGGTCGTAAAGCCTCCCTGCGGGCTATCGTCCCATGGCATCGGCGTGCGGACGGGGTCGCGGCCAAGTCCCAAGCCTGGCTCGCGCAGTTCGCGCGGATCGCGGACACGGTCGGGTGCAATGGCACCATTCTCCATGCCCAATTCATCGCCATAATAAAGCGTCGGCGTCCCGCGCAGCGTCAGCAGCAGCATGGCCGCCACCCGCGCCTGCGCCGAACCGCGCTTGGTCGCGCTGCGTGGGCGGTCGTGGTTGCCAAGCACCCAATTGGGCCAGCCGCCGGGGGGCAGGGCGGCTTCATATTCCGCGATCATCCGGGCCAGATGACGGGCATCCCAAGGTGCGTCGATCAACTGGAAGTTGAAGGGCAGGTGTACGCCCTCGCCATGATGGCCGTAATAGCGCATCAGCCGCTCGACCGGCAGATAGATTTCGCCGATCAGCACCCGGTCGTCGCCCTCGCGGCCGAAGGCATCGGCGATGGCCCGCATATCGGCGGCGATATCATGAACCTCGGGCTGGTCGGTCGAGTGGAGCTGGAACACCCGGTGCATCTCACCCGTGGCGGGGTCCCAGTCCGGGTTGAGCGGATTGTCGGGGAAGCACGCATGTTTGACGATGTGCCACAATACGTCGATCCGAAACCCGTCGACGCCGCGCGCGAACCAGAATCGCAGCACGTCGAGCATCGCGGCGCGCACCTCAGGATCGCGCCAATTCAGGTCGGGCTGTTCCTTCAGAAAGGCGTGATAATAATATTGGCCGGTCGCCTCGTCCCAGGTCCAGGCGGGGCCGCCGAAATCGCTGATCCAATTGTTGGGCGGACCGCCATCGGGAGCGGCATCGCGCCAGATATACCAGTCGCGCTTGGGATTGTCGCGGCTGGAGCGGCTCTCGACGAACCAGGGATGCTGGTTCGAGCTGTGATTGGGCACGAAGTCGAGCAGCAGCTTAAGCCCACGCGCATGGGCCGAGGCCAGCAGCGAGTCGAAGTCGGCCAGCGTGCCGAACCGCCTGTCGATGTCGCAATAATCCGCCACGTCATAGCCGAAATCGGCCATAGGGGACGGGAAAATTGGCGAAAGCCAGATCGCATCGACGCCCAGATCAATGAGATAGTCTAGGCGGCGTTCGACCCCACGCAAGTCGCCGATGCCGTCTCCATCGCTGTCCTGAAACGACCAGGGATAGATTTGATAGAGGACGGCCGATTGCCACCAGGGCCGCGCCCTCATGCGAACAGGCCTTTGGGCAGGCGGGTCATGCGGCACGCTAGATCGGCCTCGCCGCTGGCCACCAGATAATGGTCGCCCATATCGATCATGCCGGTCGAAAAGACGACCGGCGTCGGTAGATACATCTGATGCGCGATCGAGGCGGTGAGTTCGGGTGCCGCCTCCATGATCGGCTGGTCGTCGGCAAGGCGTAGGATGCGAGTCGGTTCGTCCTTATCGAACAGCGCCCAGAAGCTGCGATAGATGCCGACCGAATCGCGTCGCTCGACGCCGTGATAGAGGGTCAGCCAGCCTTGTTCTGTCAGGATCGGCGGCGTGCCACCGCCGACCTTCATTGCCGATACGGAGTCCTTGCGCGCCCGGATGCCGGGTACCTCTAGCGGTTTCCAGTGCAGCGCGTCGGGCGAGGTCGCAAAGTTGATCGACGGCCCACCGACGAACGCGCTGTCGCCGGGATAGGCGAAATACACTTCGCCCAGCGGCCGGGTCAGCGCCATGAACCGGCCGTCGACCAGTCCCTCGAAAAACAGCATGTCCTTGTTCTGATGGTCGAGGATGATCCCCGCCAACCGATAATCCAGACCATTGTCCGAAATGTGGAGAGTCGTCGAATGCCGCTCGGCGGACACCGAGCAGGTCGTCATATACCACCGGTCGCCGACGCGGCTGATCCGGGCATCCTCCACGCCATAGTCCTGCCAGGTCGCAGCGGGTTCGATCGCCTTGTCATAGTGAACCGCGACGATCGTCGAGCCGTCCGACGACAACTCGACCGGCAGCAGCCATGACAGGGACGTCAGAGCGAGTATCCGGTGCGCGCTGCCGCGAATGGCGAACTGGCGCGGATCGGTCATGTCGACCGCCGTGAGCGGATAGCGGTCGAGCACATAGCCCGATTGTGTCCAGCGGATCGCGCGGACATGCTCCCCGTCCACGGGCTGGCCCAACGCCTCGGCTACGCGAACCATCAGCAGGATGTTGCCATTGGCCAGCCGGGTCATGCCCGGATTGAAAGCCCCCAGCACATAGGTCGGCTCGGATATGCCGCGCCGAAGTGGCGAGCGGGACAGATCGACATCATCGGGGCGGAAGATCAGCAGGTCGTCGGACATGGGCCGCCAACGCCCGCCATATCCCCGCGTTCCCGATGAAGATCGCGCCCGATCGCTCAACCCGCCGTTGCGACCTTCAGGAACACCGACCAGCGATGTTCGAAAAAGGCGTCTGGCGTCATGCCGTTGAACGGGTCGGGAAGATCGAACTGCATTCGCCGGCTCGGCCCGTCGAGAATGTCGGCAAGCAGGCTGAACAGCGCCAGCGCGCTGTCGTCACGCCGCAACAGCCCGGCATCCTGCGACGCCTGGATGCAGGCGATGATCGGATCGGCCAGCACCCGGTCCCAGGTCGCGAATCGCTGGCGTAGTTCCTCGGAGAAAATGGCCTCGGATGTCAGGAAAGCCATGAACCGGACCGAATCGGGCTCGACGCAGAAGAAGAAGAAGCGGCGCGCGGAATTCTTCAATCGCTCCAGCGGATTGGCACCGCTGCTGCCGTCCACCATGGTCTGGTTCAACCGGTCGAGGTCGCGAGTCACCACCGCGTCGAGCAATGCCATCTTGCCGGCATAGCGGCGATAGATGGTATGCTTGCTAACCCCCACGGATAACGCAATTTCTTCCATCGAGGTGCCCTCGATTCCGCGGCTGCAGAACGCCTCGCGCGCGCCGGATAGGATGATATCGTCAATATGCTGCGCCTGCTCTCGGGTCGGGCGTCCAGCGGTCCGTTTGGTGACTGTCATGCTCCCCTCTTGCGTCCTCCCACAGCATTGGTCAAATTTAATTGTACCTGATCGTTGCTTTTTTGCGAGTGCGAGGTACAGGGGAATCGAATGACTTAAACGTCATGTACTTCTGGGAGTTTCACGGGGTGTCCAAATTTACCGTCCTGGGGTCGTCGCTTGCGATGGCATTGGCGCTGGCGGCGTGCGGGCAGGAGGCGTCGCAGCAGCAACAGGCTGCTCCGCCACCGCCCCTCGTCACGGCGATCACCGTCCAGTCCGCTGCCGTGCCCAACATCATCGAGCTGCCCGGCCGGATCGAGGCCATCCGTACCGCCGAGGTGCGTGCCCGGACCGATGGCATCGTCGAGGCGCGGCTATACCGTGAAGGCACGGACGTGGCCGAGGGCCAGCCTTTGTTCCGCATCGACCAGCGCGACTATCGCGCGCAGGTGCAGCAGGCCCAGGCGGCACTGGCCCGGGCCGAGGCGGCGCGGGTGAATGCCGCGTCGATCGTGCGCCGGTATCAGCCGCTGGTGTCCGAACGCGCGGTCAGCGCGCAGGAATTCGATGCGGCGCAGTCCACGCTGCGCCAGGCGGATGCCAGCGTCGCCGATGCTCGCGCTGCCCTGTCGCGTGCGCAATTGCAGCTCAGCTACACCATCGTGCGCGCGCCCATCGCTGGTCGCGTCGGTCGTGCGCAGGTGACCGAGGGCGCATTGGTCAGCGCGACCCAGGCGACGCCGCTGACCCAGGTCGACCAGCTGTCGCCGATCTACGCTGTCTTTACCCAGTCCAGCGCCGCGCTGAGCGAGTTGATCCAGCAGGCGCGCTCGGGCGGGCTGGCGCTGCCCGACCTGTCGCACATCACCGTGCGCCTGACGCTGGAGGACGGATCGGAATATGGTCCGACCGGCCAGCTCGACTTTGCCGGGCAGACGGTGGACCCCACGACCGGCAGCCAGCAGCTGCGGGCCCGCTTCCCCAATCCGACCCGTGCCCTGTTGCCGGGTCAGTTCGTCCGCGCGCATGTCAATGCGGGCACGATCCGCAACGGTATCTCGGTGCCGCAACGTGCGGTCCAGCTGAGCAACCAGGCGGCCTCCGTCATGGTGGTCGACGCTGCGGGCACGGTCCAGGCGCGTCCGGTGACGCTGGGCGGTCAGGTCGGCAGCAACTGGGTGATCCTGTCCGGCCTGAAGCCGGGCGAGAAGGTCATCACCGAGGGTTGGCAGAAGGTCCAGCCGGGCCAGAAGGTCCGCATCGGGCAACCGGGGCAAGCCGGTGGCGCACAGGCACAGGGCCAGCCGGGCGGACAGCCCGCCGCAGGCCGCTGATCGCCGGAGTAGAGCATCATGAACCGCTTCTTCGTCTATCACCCGGTCTTCGCCTGGGTGATCGCGCTCTTCATCGCGCTGTTCGGTGTGATTTCGCTGCGGCTGCTGCCGATCGAAAGCTATCCGTCGGTCGCGCCGCCCGCGCTCAACCTTGCCGTCACCTATAACGGTGCCGATGCCGAGGTGATGGACCGTTCGGTGACCGCGGTCATCGAAAAGGAACTGAACGGCGTCGACAATTTCCTCTACATGGCGTCGACCAGCCGTTCGAACGGCACCGCGCAGATCACCGTCACCTTCAAGCCGGGTACCGACCTGGACGTGGCGCGTACGCAGATCCAGGACCGCCTGAGCCGCGCCGAACCGCGCCTGCCGCAGGAGGTCCGCGCGCTCGGCATCCAGGTGACCGAGGGTTCGGCCGGCTTCCTGGAGGTCATCACGCTCAGTTCCAAGTCGGGTAAGACCAGCCCGGTCGAGATGGGCAACTTTGCCGAGAACAATATCCGCAACGAGCTTCGTCGTATCGACGGCGTGGGCGACGTGCAGCTGTTCGGCTCGCCTTACGCGATGCGCATCTGGCTCGATCCCCAGAAGCTGGCGGGCTACAGCCTGTCGGCGTCCGAGGCGCTGGCCGCCGTGCAGGAACAGAACAGCCAGACGGCGGGTGGCTCGATCGGCGCGCAGCCGCTGAACCGCACCGCCGAGTTCACTGCGCAGATCATCACCCAGAACCGCTTCGCCACGCCGGAGCAGTTCCGCCAGATCATCATCCGGGCAAATCCCGATGGTTCGGCGGTGCGGCTGGGTGACGTGGCGCGGGTCGAGCTGGGCAAGGACAATTACGGCTTCCGCCTGACCCTGAACGGCAAGGAAACCGTGGGTCTGGCCGTCCAGCTGGCCAGCGGTGCCAATGCGCTCGCGACGGCGGACGCAGTCACCGCCAAGATGAAGCAGCTTCAGGCGAGCTTCCCGGCCGATGTGACGTGGAGCGTGCCCTTCACTACGACGCCGTTCATCACCGCCTCGGTCGACAGCGTGATCCATACGCTGGTCGAGGCGATGATCCTCGTCTTCCTGGTGATGTTCCTGTTCCTCCAGAACTGGCGCGCCACGCTGATCCCCGCGATCGTCGTGCCGATCGCGCTGGGTGGCGCGTGCATTGGCCTGCTGGCCTTCGGCTTCTCGATCAACACGCTGTCGCTGTTCGGCATGGTGGTGGCGATCGGCATCCTGGTCGACGACGCGATCGTCGTCGTCGAGAATGTCGAGCGTATCATGTCGGAAGAGGGGTTGAGCCCCCGCCGCGCGACCGTGAAGGCGATGGGCCAGATCACTGGCGCCATCATCGGCATCACGCTGGTGCTGGTCGCGGTGTTCATCCCGATGGCGTTCTTCCCGGGCTCGACCGGCGGTATCTATCGCCAGTTCTCGGTCACGCTGGCCGTGTCGATCTTCTTCTCGGCCGTGCTCGCGCTGACGCTGACTCCGGCGTTGTGCGCGACGCTGTTGAAGCAGGAGGATGCGCATCAGGAGGACCGCCGCGAGCCCAAGCCGGGCGTGCGTGGCCTGCCGCAGCGTTTCTTCAACTGGTTTAACGACAAGTTCGGTCGGGGTACGGAAAAGTACACGGGCGGCGTGAAGCGGATGATGTCGCGGCCGGTTCGCTGGCTGGCGGTGTTCGCCGTGGTCGTCGTCATCACCGGCCTGATGTTCACGCGCATCCCCGGCGGCTTCCTGCCGACCGAGGATCAGGGCTATATCTTCGTGTCCTATGACGCGGCCCCCGGCGCGACGCTGGAGCGCACGGGCGAGGCGATCACCAAGGTCGAAAAGTTCCTCCACGATCAGCCGCAGGTGTCGGATATCGTCTCGGTCGCAGGGTTCAACTTCTTCGGCCAGGGGCAGGCGGCGGGCATCTCGTTCGTCAACCTGAAGCCTTGGGCCGATCGCAAGGGAACCGAGAACAATTCGACCACGCTGGTCGGCAAGACGATGGGCTTCGTCCAGTCGATCCCCGAGGCGACCATCTTCGCCCTCGACCCGCCGCCGATCCAGGCGCTGGGCAATGCGACCGGCTTCTCGATGAAGATCGAGGATCGTTCGGGCTTGGGAACCGCCGCGTTGCAGCAGGCCCAGGGCGCGATCCTGGCCAAGGCTTCGCAGAACAAGACCCTGTTGGGCGTTCGCCCCGAGGGTCTGGGACCGGCGCCGCAGCTCTATGTCGATATCGACCGGATCCAGGCGCGTGCACTTGGTCTTCAGATCGCCGATGTGAACCAGACGCTGTCGATCGCCTTCGGCTCGGCCTATGCCAACGACTTCGTTCGCGACGGCAATGTCTTGCGCGTCTATCTTCAGGCCGATGCGCCGCAGCGTATGTCGCCCGAGGACGTGCTGGCGCTTCGTGTCCGCAATGCACAGGGCAATATGGTGCCCTTCTCGGCCTTCACGAAGGTGCGTTGGCAGAACGGGCCGCAGCAGCTCGAACGGTATAACGGCTATCCGTCGCTGACCGTCTCGGGCATGGCCGCTCCCGGCCAGTCGACCGGAACCGCGCTGAAGCAGATGGAGCAGATTGCGCGCGAAGTGATGCCGGCTGGCATGAGCTTCGAATGGACCGGCACCGCCTATGAAGAACAACAGGCGGGTGGCCAGATCGGCCTTCTGCTGGGCCTGTCGCTGGTCGTCGTCTTCCTGCTGCTCGCGGCGCTCTATGAAAGCTGGGCGATCCCGCTGGCCGTGTTGCTGGTGGTGCCGTTCGGCGTGCTGGGTGCGGTGTTGATGACCATCTTCCGCGGCTTCTCGGCGGACGTGTACTTCAATGTCGGCCTCATCACGATCATCGGTCTGGCCGCGAAGAATGCGATCCTGATCGTCGAATTCGCGATCGAGGACGAGGAGGGCGGCCGTTCGCCTTTCGAGGCGACGCTGGAAGCGGCACGCCAGCGTCTGCGCCCCATCCTGATGACCAGCCTTGCCTTCATCCTGGGCATGGTGCCGCTGTTCATCGCGACGGGGGCCGGTGCGGCCAGCCGTCGTGCGGTGGGCACGGGCGTGATGGGCGGCATGATCGCGGCGACCGCGTTCGGCATCTTCTTCACGCCGGTCTTCTACATCGCGGCCAAGAAGTGGCTGGCGCGCGAGCATGACCATGAGGCGGCGGATGCCGAAGAGGAAGCGCGCGAGCGTGAGGGACGAACCGACGAAGAGGAGGGCCCGGCCCATGCGTAAGGGGATTTCCCGTGCCGCCGCCATGCTGGCGCTGACCAGCGCGCTGGCGGGCTGCAACCTCGCGCCGCAATATCGCCAGCCGATCGCGCCCGTCTCCGCCACCTATCCCGAGGCGGCGAGCGGCACGCGGACGGCGGCCGAAATCGGCTGGCGAGAGTTCTTCGCCGACGAGCAACTCAAGGCCTATATCGCCGCCGCGCTCGCCAACAACCGCGACCTCGCCCAGGCGGTGGCGCGGGTGGCGCAGGCGCGGGCGCAGTACCGTATCCAGGATGCGCAGCGCCTGCCCGCATTGGATGCCACGGCTGGGGCGTCGCGGACCCGCATTCCGCTCAATTCGCTGGGTTTCGGCAATGCGATCCCCGGCGCGGGGGATGCCCAGAACCCGACCTCGATCACCTATAACCAGTTTTCGCTGGGTGCGCGGGTGTCGAGCTTCGAGCTGGATTTCTGGGGGCGGGTCCGCAATCTGGCCGAGGCGCAGCGGCGGCAATATCTGGCCACCGTCGAGGCCGAACGCGCCTTCCGCCTGTCGCTGGTCGGACAGGTCGCCGCGACCTATCTCCAGATCCGCGCCGCCGAAGAGCAGATCGCGCTTGCCGAGCAGACCGTCACCAGCCGGCGCGAAGGGCTGGGCATCGCCAAGCGGCGGATGGATGCGGGCGTCACGTCCAGCGTCGATTACGACCAGGCGGCGGCGCTGCTGACCCAGGCGGAGACGCAGCTGGCCGAGCTTCGCCGTACCGTGGCACAGTCGCAAAATCTGCTGACCGTGCTGGTCGGCGGTCCGATCACCGCGCCGCTGCCCGCGGGACGGCGTCTGGGCGACCAGAACCAGTTTGCGGCGATCGAGCCGGGTCTGCCCTCCGCACTGCTGGTCAACCGGCCCGACGTGCTTCAGGCCGAACAGCAGCTGCTCGCCGCCAATGCCAATATCGGTGCGGCGCGGGCGGCGTTTCTGCCCAGCATTTCGCTGACCGGACTGGCGGGCTTCGTCTCGCCTGCGCTCAGCAGTCTGATCGATGGGAACTCGACCCAATATCAGGTGCAGGGTGCGGCCCTGTTGCCGATCTTCGACTGGGGTCGCCGCAATGCCCAGCTGAAGCTCAGCCGGGCGCAGGCGGACGAACTGACCGCCGCCTATCAGCGCACGGTGCAGGGAGCGTTCCGCGAGGTTGCCGATGCGCTGGTCGCCCGGCGCCGCTATGCCGAGCAGATCGAGGCACAGACCCGCGCGGTGGATGCACAGCGGCGACTCGCCCGGACGGCGCGGCTGCGCTACACCAACGGCATCGCCATCTATCTCGAAGTGCTGGATGCCGAGCGCAACCTGTTCTCGGCCGAGCAGCAGTTGCTGACCCTGCGCAGCGCGGCCCTTCAGAACGACGTCACCCTCTATGTCGCGCTGGGCGGTGGCCTGCGCGAAACCGGGGCGGCGTCCACCGTTCCCGCGTCCGGCTGAATCCCCGAACCCCCGGCCGACGCGGTTGAGCGAGGGGCGTGCGGGATCCTCCCCCCGTGCGCCCCTTTGCTTTGTCGGGCGTAGCGCCTAACCGGCAAAATGATGCAACAGGAGCGCGACATGATGGGCTGGACGATCGGGATCATCGGCGGCTCCGGCCTCTATGCCATCGACGCACTGGAGGATGTCGAGACGCTGGTGCTCGATACGCCATGGGGTGCACCATCCGATACGCTGGTGCGAGGCCGGCTCGGGGGCGTGCGCTTCGTCTTCCTGCCCCGCCACGGCCGGGGACACCGCCTGTCGCCGACCGAGGTGAATGCACGCGCCAATATTCATGCCTTGAAGATGGCGGGATGCACCGATGTGCTGGCCATCTCCGCCATCGGATCGCTGCGTGAGGAACTGCCGCCGGGCCATTTCGTGGCGGTCGACCAGTTCATTGACAGGACCGTCCACCGCGATACCAGTTTCTTTGGCGAAGGGCTGGTCGCCCATGTCTCGATGGCGGATCCGGTGTGCCCGCGGCTGTCGACCCTGGCGGCGCAGGCGGGCGAGCGGGCGGGGGCTTCGATGGCGCATGGCGGCACCTATCTCGCCATGGAGGGGCCGCAATTCTCGACCCGCGCCGAGAGCCATCTCTATCGCCAATGGGGTGCCGACGTGATCGGCATGACCGCTATGCCCGAGGCCAAGCTCGCCCGCGAGGCGGAGCTACCCTATGGGCTGATCGGCATGGTCACCGACTATGACTGCTGGCGCGAGGACGAAGCGCATGTCGAGGTCGACGCGATCCTCGCGCAGCTCAGCCGGAACGCGACGACCGCGCGGGCGCTGGTCATGGAACTGGCCGCCATGCTGCCCGAAGAGAGGACTGCCTCGCCGATCGACACCGTGCTCGACCAGGCGCTCATCACCCATATCTCGCATGTGGATCGGGCCAAGGCGGACAGCCTTGGCCCGATCGTATCACGGGTCCTCGCCAAGCGGGGCGGTTGAGGATCAGTCCTCGACGATCTGGCTGTTCTTGCGCGTGTCGCGCATCCGCAAGTAAACGATCAGCGAAATGCCGATCATCGCGGTGACGTACCAGTAGAAGCCCTGCTCGAAGCCCGCCTTCTTGAACAGCAGCGCGACCGATTCCGCCGTGCCGCCGAAGATCGTGTTGGCCAGCGCATAGGGCAGGGCGACGCCAAGGGCCCGGATATGCGCCGGGAACAGCTCGGCCTTCACCACGGCGTTGATCGAGGTATAGCCGGTGACGATGATCAGCGCGCCCATGACCAGCCCACCCGCCACGATCGGATCGCGTGTCGTCTCCAGCGTCGAGAAGATCGGATAGGTCAGCAGTACGCCCGCGATGCCGAATGCGACCATTAGCGGCTTGCGCCCGATCCGGTCGGACAGTCCGCCTGCCAGCGGCTGGAGCAGCATGAAGATGAACAGGGTCACGGCGTTGATCTGGCTGGCGACCTCGCGGCTGAAGCCGCTGGTATTGACCAGGAACTTCTGCATGTAGATCGAATAGGCATAGAAGGCGAGGGTGCCGCCTGCGGTCAGCAGCATGACCGTCAGCGTTTCCTTGGGATGCTTGGTGAACAGCTGGACCAGGCCCGATTTGGGCGCGCCGTCCTTCTTGGCATTCTTGAAGCTGGTGGTCTCGGCCAGGCCGCGCCGGATATAGAAGACGACGACCGCCAGTACCGCGCCGACCGCGAACGGGATGCGCCAACCCCATTCGTCCAGTGCCGCCTCGCTCATGGTCGATTGCAGGATCAGCAGGACGCAGATGGCGAGCAACTGGCCGGAGATCAGCGTGACATATTGGAAGGACGAGAAGAAACCGCGCCGATCCTTGCCCGCCATTTCCGAGAGATAGGTCGCACTGGCGCCATATTCGCCGCCGACCGACAGCCCCTGCATCAGGCGCGCGAGCACCAGCAACGCCGGGGCGGCGAGGCCGATCGTCTGATAGCCCGGCGTTATCGCGATGATCAGCGAACCCGCACACATCAGCGTGACCGACAGGCTGAGCCCCGCCTTGCGTCCCCGGCTGTCAGCATAGATGCCCATCACCCATGCCCCGATCGGCCGCATGATGAAGCCGACCGCAAAGACGGCTGCCGCGCTCAGCAATTGCGCCGTGCGATCGGCGGATGGGAAGAAATGCGGGGCAAAATACAGGGTGAAGGCGGAGTAGACATACCAATCGAACCATTCGACGAGATTGCCGGTCGAGCCACCTATGATGGCCTTCAACCGCTCGCGCCCGGGATCGGCGGTGATACTGGTCATGTCATACTCCCCTTTGTGTGATTATCGTCGTTTCCAGCTTTTAGAAGCGGAAGCTCAACCATCCCGCCCAGAAGTCCGAGCTTTTCAGGTTGGCGCGTTGCAGCACCGTATCCGCCTTGAAATGTTCGTAACGACCGACGAACGAAAGACGCGGCGTTATGGTCCAGGTCGCCTGGAGACGGGCGACTTCGGCGACCTTCTTGCCCCGCACATTCTGGGTTCCCGCCCAAGCTGCGCCGCTCGCGCGGTAGACGGCGTCGAACTCGTCGGGTCGCCATGCAAAGCCATATTCGGTCGCCAAACGCACGCCCTTGACCGGCGAGAAGGTGACGTTCGGTGCGGCATACAGCAGGTTGGTCGGCGTGAGGAACAGGCCGTAGCTATAATAGATATTGTTGCCGAACAGGCCGTTGGTCGTGTTCAGCTGACCCGTCCGCTGATAGGCACCGCCCCCCGAACCATAGTCGAAATGCACGCCGACGCGCGGTGCGTCCGGCTTGGTCCCCAGGCGATAGGTCTGGGCAATGAACGCCTGCCACGCCTCGATCGGGCGGTTGTTGAACGTGCCGCGCTGGTTGTTGACCGTCCAGTCGATGTTGACGGGCCCGGCATCGCCATAGGCATGAAGGCCGAGGAAGTAGCGTTCCTCCAACGCGGTCGTCGGTCCCCAGACGGCGCGACGGTTGCGTAGCCGCCAGACGAAGGGGTCGAGGAACAGCTTGGAACCGCCGAACAGCTTGGGCGACAGGCGGAACCCGAAGGTCGCGCCCGTGAAGCGCACGTCCGGGTTGGTCTTGTCGTCGCTGATGCCCTGGAAGCCATAGGTGACGTAGTTCAGGTCGAAGACGTCGACCCGCGCATCCTTGCCGCGCGCATAGGCCCGGACGCCGTCGAGCACGAAGTATAGCGTGTTGTTGTCGCGGCCGACGGTCAGCAGCTGCGGCCCGTCGAAGAACTCCTGACGACCCGCACGCACGCCGACGTCCAGACCCAGAGCCTTGCCCTTCACCTCGGCGAAAAGCTGCTGCACGGCCAGCTGGTTGCGCAGATTGCCGCCCGGCGTGCCGAGGTTGATGCCCTGCAACTCGGCGCGGCCCAGTTCCCCGAAGACGCGGAAGTGATCGCCGAGATGGACGTCCGCCCCCCCGACGATGCGGGCGATATCCTGGCGCTGCTGCTGCACTTCGCGGAGGTTGGGGTTGGTGGTGATGTTGACGCGGGTGCGAAGCTCGCCCGAGAAGGTGACGTAGGACTTGCCGTCCTCAGTCAGCTTCACGCATTTCAGGGCGTCGATAAAGTCGTCGCGCTTGGACGGATCGCAATATTTGCGCCAGTCCTCGGCCCAGCGGGATTGGTTATAACCCGCCACGGTATTGCCGTCGCCCGCCGCGCTGGTGGGATAGGCGGTGCTGGCAGGGCTGGCGGGTTCGGCGGCGGCCTTCGGGGTGACGGTCTGTGCCATAGCCGGGGAAACGGCGACCCCCATCGCCGACACCATGGCGGTGCCGACAAGCCATAGAAACTTCATGAAAAATCCCCCTCGATCAAACCAGTATGTCGTCGTGTCGGTTGCCTTATATCATCCCGGTAAACAAATGACCCGGCCGAGGTGGTCGGCCGGGTCGTGCCGGGATAGGGATCAGGCGATGGCCGGCTGGACGGTGGTTGGGGTGGAGAGCATCGGCTTGCCGCTGAGTGCGGCGTCGAGTGCGTCCTTGTCCAGAGCGCCTTCCCAACGGGCGACCACGACGGTAGCGACCGCGTTGCCGATGAAATTGGTCAGGCTGCGGCATTCCGACATGAAGCGGTCGACACCCAAGATCAGGGCCATGCCCGCGACCGGCACGTCCGGCACGATCGACAGGGTGGCGGCCAGGGTGATGAAGCCCGCGCCGGTGACGCCCGCGGCGCCCTTGGACGAGAGCATTGCGACAAGGAGCAGCGCCAACTGCTGGCCGAGCGAGAGGTCGACGCCGCACGCCTGGGCGATGAAAAGCGCGGCCAGCGTCATATAGATGTTGGTGCCGTCGAGGTTGAAGGAGTAGCCGGTCGGAACGACCAGACCCACGACCGACTTTTCGCAACCGGCCTTTTCCATCTTCACGAGAAGGTTGGGCAGGGCGGCTTCCGACGACGAGGTGCCGAGGACGAGCAGCAGTTCCGCCTTTAGGTAACGGATCAGCTTGAGGACCGAGAAGCCGTTGGCGCGGGCGATGGTGCCGAGCACGACGACGACGAACAGGATCGAGGTGAGGTAGAAGGTCGCGACCAGTGCACCGAGATTGACCAGGCTGCCGACACCGTATTTGCCGATGGTGAAGGCGATGGCGCCGAAGGCACCGATCGGGGCGGCCCGCATCAGGATGCCGACCATGCGGAAGACGACGACGCTGATCCGCTCCAGGCTGTTCAGCAGCGGACGGGCAGGCTCGCCGACCAGTGCCATCGAAATGCCGAACAGGATGGCGACCATCAGCACCTGCAGGATGTTGCCCTGGGTGAACGCGCTGATCAGCGTATCGGGGATGATGCCCAGCAGGAAGCCGGTGACGGTCGTGTCATGGGCCTTGGCGGTATATTCGGCGATCGACCCGACCTTCAGCGTGCTGGGATCGATGTTCATGCCCGCGCCCGGCTGGACGACATTGGCGACGATCAAACCGACGATCAGGGCGAAGGTCGAGACGGTGATGAAGTAGAAAAAGGCCTTGCCGGCGACACGGCCGACCGAACCCAGTTCGCGCATGCCGGCGATGCCGGTGACGACGGTCAGGAAGATGACGGGGGCGATGATCATCTTCACCAGCTTGATGAAGGCGTCACCGATCGGCTTCAGCGACTCGCCGAAGCTCGGCCAGAAATGACCGATGATCGCGCCCAGCGCGATCGCGAACAGAACCTGCACATACAGGTGGGACCAGATACGCGCCCGGCGGGGCGCCTCCGCTACGGCATAATCTTGGGCGATCATGACTTTTCTGCATCCTCTACAAAAAGGTGGGCCGGACGCGGTGGGCCGCGCTTCCGAATTGCCGCCAGTGTGCGGAATGCCGCCGGGGATTTCAATTTTATCAAAAGCCTGCGTAAGGTATTGATAGATATGAATAAATGAATCTGGTGCACGTGGCATCGCGCGAAAATCCGCATGGCCTTCGGACGCGCGTTGCGATATTTCGCACATATGTCGTTGCCGCCCTATTTCGGCCGCGCCCATGTTCGGCGCCATGCCTTGCCGCTTTTGGCGGTCGTGCTGCTGACGGTCGTCGCCGGTTTGCTGCTGCGTCTCTACGCCCATCGTCAGGCAGTGTTCGATCTCCGGGGCGAAGCCATTCGGATCGCCCGGCAGGAAGAGAGGCTGCTGAGCAGCGAATTGCAGCGCTTCCGGCTGCTGCCCATCGTGCTGGTCGAATATCCCGATGTCGGCGATGCCCTGCGCAATGGGTCGAGGGCGGCCGCCACGCGGCTGAACGAGAAGCTGCGCGGACTGGCAGAGCGGACCGGTGCGCCGGTCATCTACGCCATCGACAGGCGGGGGCGGACGATCGCCGCGTCCAACGCGGGTCGTGCGGACAGTTTTGTCGGGCGTGATTATGGGTTTCGTCCCTATTTCCGACAGGCGATGCGAACCGGCACGTCGGAATATTTCGCCTTGGGCAATACGAGCCACCGACCCGGCCTGTTTCTGGCCCGACGCATCGGTCCCGCCACCGCCCCGGACGGTGTGGTCGTGGTGAAGGTCGAGTTCGCGCATATGGTACAGGCCTGGGCGAGCGATGCCGGGCAGACGCTGCTGATCGACGATCATGGCGTGGTCGTGGTCACGACCGATCCCGCCGCGGAGTTCACCCTGACCCGTCCGCTGACCCCTTCGGCGAAGACGGCGATTCGCGAGAGCCAGCAATTCGGCACGATCGCCCTCCGACCTGGTCCTTACAGGATCGCAGGCGGTGATGCGACCGACCGGGAGGGGACGCGCTACGTCGCCGGCGTCACGCCCGCACCGCTTCCCCGGTGGCAGCTGGTTCATGTCCTCCCCTCCAAACCCGCGCTGAAGGAGGCGGACGGCTGGGTTCGTTCGGTCACGACGCTGATCGCGGTGGGACTGATCGGGCTGACGCTGCTGGCGATCTGGCGACGCACACGCGCCGAGCGCGCGGCAATGGCGCGCGAGGCGTTGGAAGAGGAGGTCGCCCGGCGCACGGCGGAATTGCGCGCGACCAACGACCAGCTCACCGTCGAGATTTCCGAGCGTATCCGGGCCGACCAGCGGTTCCGGGCGGCGCGCGAGGAACTGGCGCAGGCGAACCGGCTGGGCTCGCTCGGCTCGATCACGGCGGGCGTGGCGCATGAGATCAACCAGCCCGTGGCGGCGATCCGCACGTTGGCGGACAATGCCCGCACCTTCCTGTCGCGTGACAAGCCGGACAAGGCCGAGGGCAATCTGGCCACCATCGTCGAGCTGACCGAACGGATCGGCTCGATCGTTCAGGAGATGCGGCGCTTCGTTCGGCGCGGCACCCATGGGCTGGGCCCGGTGTCGTTGGAGGCGGTGCTGGACGGCACGATGCTGCTGATCGGCGACCGATTCCGTACCGCCGGAGTCGCGCTGGAGCGGCCGAGGGGCGGGGCACTGCCCCGCGTCGTCGCCGGGCGCGTGCGGTTGGAGCAGGTGCTGGTCAATCTGCTCCAGAACGCACTGGACGCCGTGGCTCAGACGCCTTCGCCACGTGTGCGACTCACGGTCGTCGAGCATGCCGATGGGGTCGAACTGACCGTCGAGGACAATGGCCCCGGCCTGGACCCCGCCATTGCGACGGAGATTTTCACTCCCTTCGTGACCGGCAAGCCCGATGGACTGGGCCTTGGACTGGGGATTGCGCGAGATATCATGACGGAGTTTGGCGGCGTGCTGGAAACCATACCCTCAAGCCTGGGTGGAGCGGGCTTTCGTCTGAGGATGCGGCGCGCATGAGCGAGACGTTGCGGGTCCTTCTGGTCGATGACGACACGGTGCTGCGCCAGGCACTGGCCCAGTCGTTCGAGCTCGCCGGGATCGATGTCGAGGCGCATGGCGATCCGCTGGCGGCGCTGGCGACGATCACGGCCGATTTTCCCGGCATGGTCGTATCCGATATTCGGATGCCGGGCCTGGACGGGATCGAGTTGTCCAAGCGGGTGGCCGCGATCGACGCCGAAATCCCGGTGATCCTGATGACCGGGCACGGCGACGTTCCCATGGCGGTCGCTGCTCTCAAGCAGGGCGTCTATGACTTCGTCGCCAAGCCCTTTGCCGCCGATCACCTGATTTCGAGCGCGGAACGCGCGTTGGAGATGCGACGACTGGTCCTTGATAACCGGCGGCTGCGACAGGCGGCGGAGGAGGCACAGGGTGCCTATCCGTTGATCGGGGAGACCCCGGTCATGATGCGGCTTCGCGACACGGTGCGGCAAGTGGCACAGGCCGATGTCGACGTGTTGGTCGAAGGAGAGACGGGGACCGGCAAGGAACTGGTTGCGCTGCTGCTCCACCGTTGGAGCGCCCGGCGGACGCGCCCCTTCATCGCGGTCGACTGTGCTGCCTTGCCCGAGGCGATTGCCGAGGACGAGCTGTTCGGCCAGGCGCATGGCCGAACGCCGGGGCGCATCGCGGCGGCGCATCGCGGCACGCTTTTCCTCGACGAGGTGGACAGCATGGCCCCCGCGCTACAAGGGCGGATGCTCCGCGTGGTCGAGGAGCGGGAGGTGCGCGCGATCGGGGCGGAGGATCCTCAATTGCTCGATCTGCGCATCGTCGCCGCCGCCAAGTCCGATCTGGCTCGTGCGGTGGAGGAGGGGCGTTTCCGGGCGGACCTGCTCTACCGGCTGGACGCGGTGCGCCTGCGCGTGCCGCCGTTGCGCGAGCGGCGGGCCGATGTGCCGTTGCTCTTCGCGCATTTCCTTCGCGAGGCGGCGGAACGCTTCGGACGGCCGGTGCCGATGATCGACGGCAGTATCCAGGCGCGGCTGTTGTCGCATGACTGGCCGGGCAATGTGCGCGAGGTGCGTAACTATGCCAATCGCGTCGCGCTGGGGCTGTTCGGCGAAGCGCGCGAGGCGGGGGATCCGCTGCCCCTGCCCGAACGGGTCGAGCAATTCGAGGGCGCGACGATCCGCGCCGTTCTGGAGGAGGTGGCGGGGGACGTCCGCGCGGCGCTGGCCGTCCTCGGCATTCCGCGCAAGACCTTTTACGACAAGGTGGCACGGCACGGCATCGACCTGAACGCCTATCGCCCCAATCGCGCTTGACGCCGCCCCAAGGGCAGGGGAGCATGGCGGCCACGACACCGACCTACGGTGCGGGGGTTAGGAGAATGCCATGGAGGATGCCGCAGCCCGTCTGGCCAGCGATCCGCGCTATATCGCGCTGGTCCGCAAGCGAGGGCGTTTCACGACGGTCCTGACGGTCATCATGCTGATCGTCTATTTCGGGTTCGTCCTCACCATCGCCTTCGACAAGGCGTTGCTCGCCCATTCGGTCAGCGGAGGGGCAACGAGCTGGGGCATACCGATCGGGCTGGGGGTGATCGCGCTCGCGATCGTGCTGACGGGCCTGTATGTCTGGCGGGCCAATCGCGATTTCGATCCGGTCATCGACGCACTCCGGGCGGAGTATGGCGCATGACGCGCGGGAGGATCACGCTCGCCGCTGCCCTGACGCTGCTTCCGGTTTCGGCGGCTGAGGCGCACGCCATCGGCCCGGCGATGCAGCAGGCGACGAACTGGACCGCGATCGGCATGTTCGCGGCCTTTGTCGCGCTGACGCTCGCCATTACCCGCTGGGCCGCGCGCCGAACCCGGACGGCATCGGATTTCTATACGGCCGGGGGCGGGATCACCGGCTTCCAGAACGGCCTGGCCATCGCGGGCGACTTCATGTCTGCCGCCTCGTTCCTGGGCATTTCGGCACAGATTTACGCCGATGGCTATGACGGGCTGATCTATTCGATCGGCTTCCTCGTCGGTTGGCCCATCCTATTGTTCCTGATGGCCGAGCGGCTTCGCAATCTGGGGCGCTTCACCTTCGCCGATGTCGCCTCCTTCCGCTTCGCCCAGACGCCGGTGCGGATGGTGGCGGCCTGTTCGACGCTGCTCGTCGTCCTGTTCTACCTGATCGCGCAGATGGTCGGGGCGGGGCAGTTGATCCGTCTGCTGTTCGGCCTGCCCTATGGTTATGCGGTCATCATCGTCGGTGTGCTGATGACGATGTACGTCCTGTTCGGCGGCATGACCGCGACGACCTGGGTCCAGATCGTCAAGGCGATGATGCTGCTGGGCGCGGCGAGCTTCATGGCGATCGCCGTGCTGGCGCGGTTCGGCTTCAGCCCCGAGGCGCTGTTCGCCCGCGCGGTCGAGGTGAAGACGGCGCTGGCCGCTCTGGCGGGCGCAGGGCCGGACGAAGCGGTGACGAAGGGGCGAGCGATCATGGGGCCGGGCGGGTTCATCAAGGACCCCATCTCCGCCATCTCGATCGGCGCCGCACTGATGTTCGGCACGGCGGGCCTGCCGCATATCCTGATGCGCTTCTTCACCGTGCCCAATGCCAAGGCGGCGCGTAGCTCGGTGCTGTGGGCGACGGGCTGGATCGGCTATTTCTATATCCTGACCTTCGTCATCGGCTTCGGCGCGATCGTGCTGGTCGCGACCGATCCCGGTTTCCTCGATGCGGAGGGCGCGCTGCGCGGCGGCAGCAACATGGCGGCGATCCATCTGGCGCAGGCGGTCGGCGGCAACCTGTTCCTTGGATTCATCTCGGCCGTGGCGTTCGCGACCATTCTGGCAGTGGTGGCGGGGCTGACTCTTTCGGGCGCCTCGGCGGTCAGCCATGACCTGTACGCGACCGTCATCAAGAAGGGGAAGGCGGACTCCGCCTCCGAGCTTCGGGTGTCGCGGATCACCGTGCTGGTGCTGGCCGTCGTCGCGATCCTGCTCGGCATCTTGTTCGAGAAGCAGAATGTCGCCTTCATGGTCAGCTTGGCCTTCGCGCTGGCGGCGTCGGCCAACTTCCCGGTACTGTTCCTGTCGCTGCTCTGGTCGGGATGCACCACGCGCGGCGTGGTGGCAGGCGGCCTGGTCGGCCTGCTGACCGCTCTGGTGCTGACCATCCTGTCGCCTGCCATCTGGGTGACGGTGCTGGGCCATGCCGCGCCGATCTTCCCTTATGGTTCGCCGACGATCTTCTCGATGCCGCTGGCGTTCTTAACCATTTGGCTGGTGTCCGTCACCGATAGCAGTGGCCGTGCGGCGGTCGACAAGGCAGGCTATCCGGCGCAGCGAATCCGCTCGGAGACAGGGATCGGCGCTTCGGGCGCACACGATCATTAAGCCTCGATCCCCGCTGTCTCGATACGGGGCAGCGGGGACAGACGGTCCGATATCGGGCCGCTGCCGAAACGGTAAACGAGACGTTAACTGGGGGCTATGAGACGCCGCCTAGTCCTGACCAACGAAGCCGCCCGCCACCCCTTCCGGCGCACGCTGCCGCCCCCCGTCAAAGCGCGGCGGCGGCAGGACGACGATCAGGATATTCGGCTGTTCGTCCTCAGCTTCACGGCCTTCTTCATCAGCATCTACACCTTCCTGTTTTAAGCCGGTTCGGCCGAAACATCGTCACAGGCGCGGTGCAGCAGCAGGGCGAGCCACGCAGACACGAGGCACATGCCCGCGACCACGAACAGCATGTCGGCCGATGAGACGCCCGCCGCGCTGATCGCAAAGGCCAGGACCGAGCCGATCGTCATGGCAAAGCAGTTGACGATGTTGTTCGCCGCCACCGTCCGCGCGGTCTGATCCTTTTCGACCGTGGTGGTCAGAAAGGCATAGAGCGGCACGACGAACATTCCTCCGGTCGTGGCGATCGCCAGCAACGTGGCAAGGATGCCGATGGCTCGCGGCTCGGCCAGGAACGCCTGCCAGCTATACAGGCCGCCGCCGACCGCCGGGGTCCAGTTGCGGCACAGGAACGAGAACAGCACGACGAACGCGCCCATGGCGATAACCGACATCGGCGAGTAGCGCGCCGAAATCTCGCCCTTCAGCATCGTGTTGATGACCACCGATCCGATGGCGACCCCGATCGAGAAGATGGCGATGGCAAGGCTGGCGACTTCCTTGTCCGCCGTCAGGACATTCTTTACCAGCGGGGGGAAGATGATGATGAGGACCGCGCCGATCGTCCAGAAGAAGCTGATGGCGATTATCGCCAGAAACAGGCGGCGGATATGCAGCGTCGCCGAGATCAGGCGCCAAGAGGCGGTAAAGGGGTTGTAGTTGAGCTTCAGCGGTGGTCCTTCGCGCGGAGCCGGCGGCACCTGGCGGCCCAGGAACCAGCCGATGACTGCGACAACCAGCACGCCGATGGCGGCCGCCTCGATCGGGATCCAGCCCGCCGCGACCGTGCCGAGCAGGATCGCCAGATAGGTCCCCGCCTCGACCAGACCGGTGCCGCCCAGAATGTCCTCGGCTTCCAGATGCTGGGGCAGGATGGCGTATTTGATCGGCCCGAAAAAGGTCGAGTGCACGCCCAGCGCCAGGACCGTGCCCAGCATCAGTGCCAGTCCGGCCGTGGTGTATCCCGCCTTGGCGATCAGCAGGCCGCCCGCGCCGACCAGCATGATGCCGATCTCGACCGTCTTCACGATGCGGATGATCTTGGCCTTGTCATGGCTGTCGGCCAATTGCCCGGACAGAGCGGACAGGAAGACGAAGGGCAGGATGGCGGCGCCGGTCGCGGCGCAGTTGAAGTAGAATTCGGAATGGGGATCGGTGAAGATCGCATAGGTGGCGAACAGCACCATCGACGTCTTGAACAGGTTGTCGTTGAACGCGCCGAGAAACTGGGTGGCAAACAGCGGCAGGAAGCGACGCTGTTTGAGAAGCCCGAGGGCATTGAGCATAACGAAAAATGGCCCGATCGTGGCAACAGGATGACACCAACATAGCTATGCGTACCCGTGTCGCCAACCGCTTAAAGCGGTTTGTCATGGGCGACCGAGCGGTTAGAAGGCGGCATGCTGACGCTGCCCAACCTGTTGACGCTCTCGCGAATCCTGGCCGTGCCGCTGCTCGCGGGGCTGTTGTGGCAGCCCGACTGGGCATTGGGCTACGGCATCGCCTTTGCGCTGTACTGCCTGATGGGCATCACCGACTATTTCGACGGTTATCTGGCTCGCGCGCAGGGGGCGGTGTCGAAGCTGGGCGTCTTTCTCGATCCGATCGCCGACAAGATCATGGTCGCCTCGGTCATCCTGGTCTTGGTCGCGGTACAGGTGTTGAGCGGCCTGAGCGCCGTCGCCGGCCTCGTCATCCTGCTTCGCGAGATCGCGGTGTCGGGGCTGCGCGAGTTCCTGGCGCAGTTGCAGGTGTCGGTGCCCGTCTCGCGACTGGCCAAGTGGAAGACCACGTTGCAACTGATCGCGCTCGGCGGTTTGATCCTGGGCGGTGCGCTGCCCGGTTGGCCGTGGATGCATGTGGCGGCGCTGGCGGCGCTCTGGGCCGCGGCGGTGCTGACGCTCGTCACGGGCTGGGACTATCTGCGCGTCGGCCTTAAGCATATGGATAGCTGATGACGCTGACGATCCTGTATTTCGCCTGGGTCCGGGAGCGGATCGGACAGGCCGAAGAGACGGTGACGCTGCCCGAGAAGGTCGTGACGGTCGTCGATCTGGTCGCATGGCTGGCGACGCGTGGTGGCGGCTATGCCGAGGCGATGGCCGAACCAGAGCGGCTGCGCGCGGCGGTCGACCAGAATTTCGTCGGCCTCGATGCGGTCATCGGCAATGCCCGCGAGGTCGCGATCTTTCCGCCGGTGACGGGCGGATGATCCGGATTCTGGTATCGGTCGCCCCGATCGATCTTGCCGAAGAGATGGCGCGGATCGAGGGGCAGAATGTCGGTGCCGTGGCGAGCTTTTGCGGGCTGGTTCGCGCCGATGATGGGGTCGATTGTCTCGAACTCGAACATTATCCCGGCGCGACCGAGGCGGCCCTGGATCGGATCGCTCGTGAGGCGGCGGAGCGCTGGTCGCTTCAGGCCGCGACGATCGTCCACCGCGTCGGCCCGATGCGGCCGGGCGAGCGGATCGTACTGGTCCTGGCGGCGGCCCCGCATCGCCGCGACGCGCTCGACGCCTGTGCCTATCTGATCGACCGGTTGAAGACCGACGCGCCTTTCTGGAAGCGTGAGACGCGCGGACAAGATGCCCGCTGGGTCGAGGCGCGTGACAGCGACACGGCGGCCGCCGAGCGCTGGACCTCATAAAAAAGGCGAGGCCGAAGCCTCGCCTTTTCCGTCTCGGCTAGCGGGCGGTTTAGCCGATCTTCGGCACGTTGATGCCGTTGGTCAGGTGCACGATGCCGTTGGTCGCCTGGACGTCGGCCTTGTCGACATAAGCCTTCTGGCCGTTCACGTCGGTCAGCATGACATTGCCGTTGGGGCCAAGCTGCGCGGTCAGCGGCTGACCGGCGAGCGTCGTCAGCGTCGCGGTGCCATTGCCGGCCGTGATCTGCGCCTTCAACTGGTCGGCGGTCACCTTGCCCGGGACGACGTGATATTTCAGGATCGTCGCCAGCGTGGCCTTGTTCTCCGGTTTGCTGAGCGTATCGAGCGCGCCCGGGGGCATACGGCTGAAGGCCTCATTGCTCGGCGCGAAGACGGTGAAGGGGCCGGGGCCGGACAGATCGGTGGTCAGGCCCGCCGTCGTGACCAGACGCGCCAGCGTGCTGCGATCCGGCGTCGCGGCCAGCACCTGAACGATGGTGCCGGTCGCGGCGGGCATCGCAGTCGCCGGTGCCGAAGGGGCAGCCTGCCCCGGGGCGGCGGGGGCCGTCTGGGCAGGAGCGGGCTGCATCGGGGTCGTCTGCGGCACTGTCTGCGCCATGGCAGCACCCGCGCCGGTCAGGGCGGTGGCGGACACGAGAATGGCAAAAGTCTTGAACATGAAAAGCATACTCCCGTTCTTCTGGCGACGGAGCGGGGTCGCATCGCGCCGCATGGTGAAGGGCAGGGCAGCCGTTCCTCAAGCGAAACGGCCGACCTGATGGGAGTAACGCACTTAATCCAGTTTTGGCACCAAAACGCCGTTGACGATGTGGATGACCCCGTTGGCCTGGGTCATGTCACCCGCCTCGATATAGCTCTTGTTGCCGCCGCTGTCGGTCAGCGTGATGACCGACTGGGTCATGCTGACGGTCAGCCATTCGCCCTGGACGGTCAGCAGCTTGGCGGTCCCGCCACCGGCGGCGATCTGTTGTTGCAGGTCGGCGATGCCGACGACGCCGGGCACCATATGGAAGCGGATCAGCTTGACCAGCGAATCCCGGTTCGCAGGCTGCAACAGCTGCTCCTGCACGCCGGGCGCCAGTCGCGCGAAGGCTTCGTTCGACGGCGCGAACAGCGTATAGGGGCCGGGGCCTGCGAGCGTCGTCGCCAGCCCCGAGGCACGGATCGCGGCGACCAGCGAAGAAAGCGAAGGCGTGGCCGTCGCATTGTCGAGGATAGTGCGGGTCGGTACCATCGGCTGGTCCGGCTGTGGCGCCGCCGGGGTTGCTACGACCGGAGCGCTGGACGGAGCCGCAGGGGCTTCCCGCTGATCCCGCCCGCGTCCGCAGCCGCCCAGTCCGATCATGGCGATGAGCGGCAAAACGGCCACCAGCCGCCGTGCATTATGGGTCATGGGCGAAATCTCCTGTAGATGGGATGATATCGAAAGGGACGCGCAAGGCGCGGTCCTGGTTGCACGTCACGCTGCTTCCGCGAGCACCTGTGCCAGCAAACGAAAGTCCTTCTCGCGCGGACTGGCCCGACGCCAGACCAGCGCGATCTTGCGCACGGCATTCTCGGCGTCGAGCGGACGCGCGGTGATCTGGGTATTATCCAGAATCCCTGAGCGCAGCGCCATTTCCGGCAGCATCGTCATGCCCAGGCCATTGTCGACCATCTGGACGATGGTGTGGAGCGACGTGCCCAGCATCGTCGCCTCGGCGCGCAGTTCGGGCCGGTTGCAGGCGGCCAGCGCATGGTCCTTCAGGCAATGCCCGTCCTCCAGCAGCAGCAGCCGCGCCTCGTCGATCGCAGAGGCCGGAAAGGCGGCGGGCGGCGTCACATCCTCGTCGGTCGGGAAGGCGACGAACAGCCGGTCGTCGAACAAGGGCTCGGCCGTCACCTCGCCACAGGCATAGGGGAGGGCGAGCAGCACGCAATCGGTTCGTCCGTTGTGCAGACGCTCGCACGCCGGGCCGCTGGGCTCCTCGCGCAGGAACAGCTTCAGGTCGGGAAAGTCGCGCCGCAGACGGGGCAGGATGCGCGGCAGCATGAAAGGGGCGATGGTCGGGATCACCGACATGCGCATCTCGCCCGACAATGGCCGTCCGGCGGCGCGGGCCATGTCGCCCAGCTCGTCCGCCTCGCGCAGGACGCGGCGGGCCTTGTCGGCGATCCGCTCGCCCAGCGGCGTGAAGCGCACGACACGCCGCGTCCGCTCGACCAGCGTCACACCGATCAGCGTTTCCAGTTCGCGCAGGCCCGCTGACAGCGTGGATTGCGTCACGAAACACGCATCCGCCGCCCGGCCGAAATGGCCATGGTCCTGCAGGGCCACGAGATATTGTAACTGTTTCAAGGTCGGTAGGTAGGTCGCGGCCATTGATCGTCTCAGTCGATTGCGATGTGACAAATAGCTTGTTGGATCAAAGGCGCCAGTCCCCATATCCGTCGCTGCAACGAATACAGGCGGGCCAACCGCCGACGTGGCGAGAGGATGGCTGGAGCCGAATTTTCAAAGAAGGAGGCAGATTGCCATGTTGACCGTTGGAGACAAGCTCCCCGCATTCACCGTTCCCGTCCAGCAGGGCACCAACGCGCTGCCCGCCGGCGAGACGATCAGCGACACCTCCTATGAGGGCAAGTGGAAGGTCCTGTTCTACTGGCCGAAGGACTTCACCTTCGTGTGCCCGACCGAGATCGTGGGCTATTCCGAGCTGAAGGGCGACTTCGAGGACCGCGACGCCGTGCTGATCGGCGCGTCGACAGACACCGCGCACGTCCACCTGGCGTGGCGCAAGTCGGACCCGGATCTGGCCGCGGCCGACTTCCCCTGGATCGCGGACAATGGCCGCGTCCTGGCTGACGCGCTGGGTATCGTCGACAAGAATGAGCATGTCGCGTATCGCGCGACCTTCATCATCGATCCCGACAATGTCATCCAGCACGTGACGATCAACGGCCTGAACGTCGGCCGCAACCCGGCCGAGACGCTGCGTGTCCTCGACGCGCTGCAGACCGACGAGCTGTGCCCGTGCAACTGGAACAAGGGCGACGACGTCCTCCAGCTCGCGGCCGAGTAATCCCGTCGTCCGGGGGCGTTGACGTCCCCGGACCCAACATTTCCGACGCCCCGGCGAGGGTCGCTGGTCCATCGCGGATCGGCGGTCCGGACTGGGGCGTCGTTTATCTGGAGCAATCCCCTTCATGTCACTCAAGGAATTTGCCGGGCAGCTGCCCGACTTCGCCAAGGACATCCGCCTGAACGTCGGCTCGCTGCTCAACGAGCCGGTGCTGAACGATCAGCGCAAGTACGGCCTGCTGCTCGCCTGCGCGCATGG
This sequence comes from Sphingomonas yabuuchiae, assembly GCF_001477495.1. Lineage (GTDB taxonomy): Bacteria > Pseudomonadota > Alphaproteobacteria > Sphingomonadales > Sphingomonadaceae > Sphingomonas > Sphingomonas yabuuchiae_A. The sequence continues at coordinate 62,577 of NZ_LDTF01000036.1, read as the reverse complement.
CACCGGCCACAAGCCGCTGGTCGAAGCCGCCGAGGCGGAATGCGCCCCCAAGCTGTCGCCCGAAGCCGCCAATGCGGCGCGCGCGGCGGCGGCGGTGATGGCGATGAACAACGTCTATTACCGCTTCACCCATCTGGCCGGGAACCAGGAATATCGCAACATGCCCGCCAAGCTGCGCATGAACGTGATCGGCGCACCGGGTATCGACAAGATCGATTTCGAGCTGTTCAGCCTGGCGGTGTCGGCGATCAACGGCTGCGGCATGTGCATTGATGCGCATGAGGCGGTGCTAAAGAAGGCCGGTGCGTCGGCGGAGGTCATCCAGACCGCCGTCCGCATCGCGGCGGTGATGCAGGCGGTGGCCACCGTCCACTCGGCGGTAGCGTAATCGGAGTTCTCCCCGGCACGGGGAGGGGGACCATGCGCAGCATGGTGGAGGGGGCTCCCCGCTAAGGACGTACCTTGCGGAAGCCCCCGTCCGCCAGGCCTGTGGCCTGCCACCTCCCCGTGCCGGGGAGGAGTTATCCCTTGATTGCCTGATAGAGCCCCCACAGGCTGGTGAGCGTCAGGATCACCCCGACCAGCGTCAACAGGGTCCGCGCCGGAACCCGCTTCGCCAGCATCGCGCCGAACGGCGCCGCGCAAATGCCGCCGATCAGCAGCCCGACCGTCGCCATGGTAAAAGCGCCCCAGCCAAGCTGCGTGATGAACGTTGCCGAGATGGTCGCCGTCAGGAAGAATTCGGCCGTATTGACCGTGCCGATGGTGGTGCGAGGCGCGGCGCCCTGGGCCAGCAGGTTCGACGTCACGACCGGCCCCCAGCCGCCGCCGCCCGCTGCGTCCAGAAAGCCGCCGAGGAAACCCAGGGGCTCGACGATCTTGGGCTCGCGGGTCGCCGCCTTGTGTCGCCAGGCGCGGATCAGCAGATAGACGCCGATGCCGGTCAGATAGGCCAGGATGAAGGGCTTCACCACGGCCGCATCAATGTTGGACAGCACATAGGCGCCCAGCGCGCCGCCGATCACGCCGGGGATCATCAGTCGCAGGAATAGCCGCCAGTTGACGTTGCGATGTACCGCATGGCTGATCCCGGAGACGGCAGTGGTGAAGGTCTCGACGCTGTGCACGCCCGCCGATGCGGCGGCAGGCGGAACGCCCAGGCTGATCAGCAGCGTGTTGGAGATCACCCCGAAGGCCATGCCCAGCGCACCGTCGACCACCTGCGCGGCAAATCCCACGGCCACGAACGGCAGGATGTGGATCAGTTCGGTACTGGTCGGGTCCATCATGTCTCCTGTGCTTTATGACCGGCGGCCATGCCGTTTCGCAGGCAACGCTGCAACCGCGATAGAGTTTGCCCGAACCCAAGCGAGAATGGGTCGATCTGGATTTTGGCCGGGCCTATGCCTAAATGCGCGTATCGCATCTGGGGACATGCTCATGCCGAGCCGATTGGCCGCTTATCTCGATTCGATCCGGGCTCGCGATCCCGCTCCGCATTCGCGTGCGGAGATTTTGCTGTACCCCGGCGTCTGGGCGCTGGCCGGGCACCGGGTCGCGCATCGGCTGTATAAGTCGCGAGCCTTCTTCCTCGCGCGGCTGGTCAATCACTTCACCCGCTTCCTGACCGCGATCGATATTCACCCCGGTGCCAAGATCGGCCGCAACTTCTTCATCGACCACGGCTTCGTCGTCATCGGCGAGACGGCGGAGATCGGTGACGACGTCACCATCTATCAGTGCGTGACCCTGGGCGGCACCAGCCCGGACAATGGCGTGGCGGGCAAGCGGCATCCGACCCTGATGGACGGCGCCATCGTAGGATCCGGCGCGCAGGTACTGGGTCCGATCATCGTCGGTCCGCGCGCGCGGGTCGGCGCGAACGCGGTGGTCACCCGCGACGTGCCCGAGGGGGCGGTGATGGTCGGCATTCCGGCTCGCCCGACGATCGTCGAGGGCGGGGCGGCGCCGGAGAAGCGCTTCGTTCCCTACGGCACGCCGTGTTCCGAGATGTTCGATCCCCAGACCCAGAAGATCGAAATGCTCCGTTGCGAGCTGGAGACGATGCGGCGGCGGCTGGACGCGGTGCTGGCCGAGCAGGGCGAAGAGCGCGACCGGGCCTGATGGGGGTCGTACCCTTTCCCAAGGCGGCGGGGCAGGTGGGGTTCGACCGCGCGGAGCTGACCCGTATCCTCGACCTCTATGGCCGGATGGTCGCCGCCGGGCACTGGCGCGACTACGCGATGGATATGGGACGCGATGCGGCGATCTTCTCCGCCTTTCGCCGCGCGGCCGAGCGTCCCGAATTCCGAATCGAGAAGCGTCCCGCGCTACGCAACCGGCAAGGCATGTGGGCACTGATCGGCGAGGGCGGGGCGGTACTGAAGCGCGGGCATGAACTGGGTCCGGTTCTGGCCCCGGTCGAGCGGCGACTGATGAAACTGGTCGAGGAATAACCGCTCCCCAAGGAAAAGCGCCGGCCCCCATGTTGGGAACCGGCGCCATTTTCACAGCCGGGTGATGGGCTGTTTATTTGCCGCCACGCTGACGGCATTGGTCATACTGACCTTTCTTGCATATCGGATAGCTCTTCAGCGGCGCCGGGGCCGGATAGGCCTGCGACGGGCTGGGCGCCTGCTGGAATACGACCGGCGCACCGGGTGCGGGCTGCGATGCCATCGGCGGCTGGGCGGGCTGATAGCCACCGGCGGTCATCGTACCGGCGGTGGCGGCGGCATTGGCCTGCATCGAACCGGACGTGTCGGTTTGGGTCTGCGTCGTGGTCGTGTCGGTTTGGGCCGACGCGCCAGCCTGCATCCCCGCCTGGGCGGTGGTGTCGGTCTGGGTCTGCTGGGCGATAGCGGGCGCCGCCATCAGTGCGGTGGCGGCCAGAAAAACGAGCTTCATGCGAATCTCCTGTTCAGAAGCGCAAGTGCGTTAGCGCGTGGGGCAGAACGTCCCATGCCGCACTTGGCTCCATCGTTTCGCCTGCGACCCGATCCTAACAGGAATTTCAGAGGCTTGGCTCAGCCCCCCGCGTCGAGCGAATAGCCCGCCGAACGCACGGTCCGGATGATGTCGGGGCGGTCGCCGATGTTGATCGCCTTGCGCAGGCGACGGATATGCACATCGACCGTCCGGCTCTCGATATCCGAATCATGCCCCCACACCGCATCGAGCAGCCGCTCACGCGAGAAGACCCAGCCGGGATGCTCCAGGAAATGCTTGAGCAGGCGGAATTCGGTCGGCCCGAGCGAGACGACTTCGCCCGCGCGACGAACCTTGTGGCCGACCGTGTCCATCTCGATATCGGCATAGGTCAGCGCCTCGCCTGCGAGGGCGGGACGGACGCGGCGCAGCACCGCGCCGACACGTGCGACCAGTTCGCGCGGGGAGAAGGGCTTGGTGACGTAATCGTCCGCGCCCGTCTCCAGCCCGCGCACCCGGTCTTCTTCCTCGCCACGCGCGGTCAGCATGATGATCGGCACGTTCGCAGTCTCGGCCGAGCGACGCAGGCGGCGGCAGACCTCGATCCCCGAAATCCCCTCGACCATCCAGTCGAGCAGGACGATGTCGGGCGTGCTCTCCCGCGCCAGCAGCAGCGCCTCCTCGCCGTCGACCGTATGGGTGACGTCGAAATCTTCGCGCTTGAAATGGAAGACGAGCAGTTCCGCCAGCGCGGCGTCGTCCTCGACCAGCAACATCTTTACCCGTGCCATCGTGCCTGTTCCCTCAAGAAGGCCATGTGCCGCCGCGGTCCCGCTCACCCATCTGGGTACCGGTGGCGGCGAAATAGACCATTTCCGCGACGTTGGTCGCATGGTCACCGATCCGTTCGAGATTCTTGGCGATGAACAGCAGGTGCGCGACCTGTCCGATCGTCTTGGGATTCTCGACCATATGGGTGACGAGCGTGCGGAAGATGGAATCGTAGAAATCGTCGAGCGCGTTATCGCTGTCGCGGACCCGGATCGCCGCCTCGGCATCGCGCGCGGCAAAGGCGTCGAGCACGTCATGCACCATTGCGGACGCGATCTTGGCCATGGCGGGCAGGATCGAGACGGGTTCGATCCGGTCCTCGCTCTCGATCATCGGAACGCGCTTGGCGATGTTCTTGGCATAGTCGCCGATACGCTCGACGACGCTGGCGATCTTGAGCGCCGCGACCACCTCGCGCAGATCGTTCGCCATCGGCGCCCGGAGCGCGATCGTCCGCACCGCCAGCCGCTCGACCTCCGCCTCGATCAGATCGATCGCCTTGTCGTCCTCGCGCACCTTGCGCGCCAGTTCCAGGTCGGAGCGTTGCAGCGCCTTGATGGCATTGGCGATCGCCTCCTCGGCCAATCCGCCCATCTGGCTGATCAGCCCGCGCAGGCGGCCGATATCGTTGTCAAAGGCTTTTACGGTGTGGTCCATGATCCTCGTCCTCAGCCGTAACGGCCGGTAATATAGTCCTTCGTCCGTTCTTCCTTCGGGTTCGTGAAGATGTCGGACGTCTTGCCGTACTCGACCAAAGTGCCAAGGTGGAAAAAGGCGGTACGCTGCGAGACGCGGGCGGCCTGCTGCATATTGTGGGTGACGATCGCGATGGCGTAGCGGCCGCGCAGGTCGTGGATCAGCTCCTCGATACGCGCGGTCGCGATCGGATCGAGTGCGCTGCACGGCTCGTCCATCAGGATGACTTCGGGATCGACGGCGATGGCACGGGCGATGCACAGCCGCTGCTGCTGGCCGCCCGATAGTGCGGTGCCGCTTTCCGACAGGCGATCCTTGACCTCGTTCCACAGGCCCGCCCGGGTCAGCGAGCGCTCGACGATGGCGTCCATCTCGCATCGCGAGGTCGCCAAGCCGTGGATGCGCGGCCCATAGGCGACGTTTTCATAGATCGACTTGGGGAAAGGGTTGGGCTTCTGGAACACCATGCCGACGCGCGCGCGCAGCTGCACCACGTCCATTTCGGGCGCATAGATGTCCTGCCCGTCCAAGCGCACGTCACCCGAGACCAGCGCCGAGGGGATGGTGTCGTTCATGCGGTTGAGCGTCCGCAGGAAGGTCGATTTCCCGCAGCCCGACGGGCCGATGAACGCGATGACGTGATCCATGTCGACATCGATCGAGATGTCATGGATCGCCTGCTTTTCGGCATAGGACACGCTGACGTTGCGCGCGGTTATCTTCGGGGTATTCACCAGCGTGTCTCGAACCGATTGCGGAGATAGATAGCCAGCCCGTTCATCGCGAGCAGGAAGACGAGCAGGACAATGATCGCGGCCGACGTCTTTTCGATGAAGCCCCGGTCGACCTGATCCGACCACAGGAAAATCTGGACCGGTAGGACAGTCGCCGGATCGGTCAGCCCGCGTGGCGGCGCGGCGATGAAGGCGCGCATGCCGATCATCAGCAGCGGCGCGGTCTCGCCTAGCGCACGTGCCATGCCGATGATCGTGCCGGTCAGGATGCCGGGCAAGGCGAGTGGCAGGACATGGTGAAAGATCACCTGCACCCGCGAAGCACCCACCGCCAGTGCCGCATCGCGGATCGACGGCGGAACCGCCTTGATCGCGTTGCGCCCCGCGATGACGATGACCGGCATGGTCATCAGCGCGAGCGTCAGGCCGCCGACCAGCGGGGCGGAGCGCGGCAGGCCGAAAGTACCGAGGAACACCGCCAATCCCAAAAGCCCGAAGATGATCGAGGGGACCGCCGCCAGATTGTTGATCGAAACCTCGATCATGTCGGTCCAGCGGTTCTTGGGTGCGATTTCTTCGAGATAGAGGGCGGCCAGAACGCCGATGGGGAAGGCCAGCGCCAGCGTGACGACCATCGTCAGCAGAGAGCCCTTCGCCGCGCCCCAGATACCGACCCGCGTCGGGTCGGTGGCATCGGCGTCGGACAGGAAGCCCATGTCCCAACCCGTCGACAGGACACCGCGCGCCTGCAACCCTGCGACGACGCGCTCGGCCTCGGGTGTCCCGACACCCTTGGCGGCCACGTCGTAGCGGCTGGCGATCGGCAGTTCGAAGCGGGTGGTGCGATGAAGCAGGCCAGGGTCGGCCTTGATCGCGTCGCGCACGACGATCCAGGCGCCGGGCGACAGAAGGTCCGTCCCCATCGAGCCGAAGGTGGTCGTCGCGGCACTATTCACCGCATCCTCCAGCCCGGCTCCGGCCAGCGCCAGATCGGCCCCGCGCGCCTTCAGGCGGGCAGGTTCGATCGGCAATTCGGCAGCGGCGAGGTTCACCGGCATGGCCACCCGCGTCTCGGTGAAGCCGCGTATCCCCTGCGCCAACATGGTGATCAGCAGGAATGCGAGGAACGCTGCGGACAAGGCGACGGCCGCCGCGCCCAGCCGCCGGAAGCGACGCTCGGCGGCATAGCGCCGACGCAGGCGACGGGCCATGGCGGGGCTGCTCCACCCCGTGGCCAGAGGCTGGGAGGGCGGATTATTCATAGGTTTCCCGATACCGCTTCACCACGTTCAGCGCGACGATGTTGAGCAGCAGCGTGATGAGGAAGAGCGTCAGGCCGAGGGCAAAGGCCGCCAGCGTCTTGGGGCTGTCGAACTCGGCCTCTCCGGTCAGGAGGTCGACGATCTGGCGTGTGACCGTCGTCGTGCTGGCAAAGGGGTTGGCGGTCAGCGTGGCGACGCCGCTGGCGGCCATGACGACGATCATCGTCTCGCCGATCGCGCGGCTGACCGCCAGCAGGACGCCGCCGACCACGCCGGGCAGCGCGGCGGGCAGCATGACGCGGGTGATCGTCTCGGACGGCGTGGCCCCCATCGCCAGGCTGCCGTCCCGCATCGAGCTGGGCACGGCGGCCAGGCTGTCATCGGCCATGGACGAGACGAAGGGGATGATCATCACTCCCATGACCAGCCCCGCCGCCAGGGCGCTCTCGGACGACGCCCAATGGATGCCGATCGAAACCGCGAATTGGCGGACGGCGGGGGCGACGGTCAGCGCGGCGAAATAGCCATAGACGACGGTCGGGATACCCGCGAGCACCTCCAGGACCGGCTTCATGATCCGGCGCGCGCGCGGCGCGGCATATTGGGTCAGATAGATGGCGCTCATGAGCCCGAACGGGATGGCGACCGCCATGGCGATCACCGCCCCGATGAAGAAGGTGCCCCAGAACAAAGGCACCGCACCCAGCGACGCGCCCGGATTGCGCGGGTCGATCGACTGGGGGCTCCAATGCGTCCCAAGCAGGAAATCGGTGACCGGCACCACCGAGAAAAAGCGCCCGGCCTCATATAGCAGGGAGGCGACGATCCCGGCGGTGGTCAGGATCGCGATCAGCGACGCGCCCAGCAGAAGCCCGAGCACGACGCGCTCGATCCGGGTGCGTGCCGAGAAGTCCGGACGAATGTGGAGATAGGCATAGGCGCCGCCCGCCAGTGCCAGCAGCAGGACGATCGCCGTGGCGATCCAGTCGATCCGGGTCTGGGCGGCGTCATAGGCGGGGGCAAGCGTTCGTGACAGCGCATGGAAGGCGCCATGCGCCTGTCCCGCCGCGAGCGATCGTGCCTCCGAGAGGATGGCCGCCCGCTCGAAACCGGGCGGGGGAAGCTGCACGGCGGCTGGCGTGTGGACCACCATGTCGGTGACGAGCGCGGGGGACGTCGCGGCCCAGATGGCGAGGAAGATCAGCGGCGGCGCTGCCGTCCACAGCGCGACATACCATCCATAATGATGGGGCAGCGAACTGGCACGCGTTCCCACGCGGCGTCGGAAGCCGAGCGCATGCATCCGTGTCGAGGCCCAGGCGATGATGCCCAGCCCGACCGTCAGGATCAGAAGAACGACGCCGTTCACGACGGCAGGCTCGCCGGATCGAGCGTGATCTCGCGGGCGATGATGGCGCGCGACCGGGCCTGGACAGCCTCCGGCGAGGCGATCAGACCCCGGCGCACCAGTGGCCCACCCTTGCCCCAGTTGTCGGCATAAAGCCGCAGGAAAGCGCGAAGCCCCGGAATGGCGTCGAGATGCGCCTTCTTGGCATAGACATAGAGGGGGCGCGATCCCGGGTAACGGTCCGCGGCGATGGCGTCATAGGTCGGCTTGACGCCATTGATCGTCACCCCGTCGACCGTCTGGCGATTCTCCTCGAGATAGGAATAGCCGAAGACACCCAGCGCGTCGGGATTGGCCTGGAGCTTCTGGACGATGAGATTGTCGTTCTCGCCCGCATCGATATAGGCGCCGTCCTCGCGGACGCGCTCGCAGAACAGGCGATGCGCCTCGGGATCACGGGCCGCCAGCGCAGGGGCGCCCGGTTCGACCGCATCGCAGCCCTTGGCCAGGATCAGTTCGGCGAGAGCGTCGCGCGTGCCGCTGGTCGCGGGCGGGCCATAGACCTGGATCGGAATGGCAGGCAGCGCCGGATTGACGTCGGCCCAGGTGCGCGCGGCGTTGGGCCTGCCACCGGGATGCGCCGCCAGTGCACGGTAGATGTCGACCGTGGTCAGTGCCATGTGAGGCCCGCGCTTGGATTCGGCAAAGGCGATGCCGTCGATCCCGACCTGGATTTCCAGCAGTTCGCCCGCGCCGTGCGCCGCGCAGTCGCGAAATTCGCTGACCTTCATGCGGCGTGACGCGTCTTCCAGATCAGGATGACCCGCCCCGATCCCCGCACAGAACAGCTTCATGCCCGCGCCCGTACCCGTCGACTCGATGACCGGCGCCTTGGCATCGGGATCGGCCGCGACGAAACGCTCGGCGATGATCGTGGTGAAGGGATAGACGGTCGACGAGCCGACAGCGGTGATCTGCTCCCGCACGCCCGCGCCGCCGCCATTGGCCTGATCGTGGCAGGCCGCCAGCGCGAACATCGCGGCGAGAAGGCAGGGCAGACGCATCGAGATCCTTGGAAACACCGGAACGGGTGCGAACCGGCGCTGCCACGCTCGCCATACTCCCGTGTGACATTTTTATTGTGGTTTTGTGACAGCGCCCTCGAAAGCGTTCTTTTCCGGTGCCTTCAGCACGGGCAGGCGCACGGTTACGGTCGTGCCCACGCCGACCTCGCTGGCGATTTCCAGCTTGCCGCGATGCCGCTCGACGATGTGCTTCACGATGGCGAGGCCCAAGCCCGTACCGCCGATGCTGCGGCTACGCCCCGAGTCGACGCGGTAGAAACGTTCGGTCAGGCGCGGTAGATGGCTGGCGGCGATGCCTTCGCCCCGGTCGGCTACGCTCAGGCGCAGCATGGCGCCGTCGCGATCCAGTCTGACGCGCACCGGCGTCTCCGCCTTTCCATATTTCATCGCATTGCCGATCAGATTGTGCAGCATTTGCGACAATTGCGCCCGGTCCCCGGCGATCGGCGGCAGGTCTTCACCAAGTTCGCAAGCGATGTCGTCGGCGCGTGGCGCGCCGGAGTCGAGGAATTCCTCCCAGACATGGTCGACCAGTTCGGCCATGTCGACGGGCTGGGCGGGCTGGCGATATTTGTCCGCCTCGATCCGGCTGAGCGAGATCAGGTCCTCGACCAGCCGCTGCATCCGCCGTGCCTCGTCGAACATCACCTTCAGGAAGCGTGCGCGGATTTCAGCGTCCTCGCCCGCTTCATCGCCCAGGGTTTCGATGAACCCCAGGATGGAGGCGAGGGGGGTGCGCAGTTCGTGGCTGGCATTGGCCACGAAATCGACGCGCATCCGCTCGGCGGCGTCATGCGCCGTCTGCTCGATCAGGTGGACGATACGCTGGCCGCTGGTGGTATCGGCGACGCGCATTTCCCAACGCTGTTCCAGCGAGCCGAGACCGACAAGCGAGATCGGATGACCTGGGTCGGTCACGCCTTCCTTGGCCAGCAGGCGTTCGGCGGCGGCGGGGTGGCGAATCGCGATGCGGGCATCCTCGCCGACGATATGCTTGCCGAGCAACCCACGTGCCGAGCGATTGGCCAGGATCACACGTCCGCCCTCAATCAGCAGCACCGGCTCGACGATCGCGTCCAGCGCCTCTTCGAGCAGCGGGGAAAGGCCGGTATGCCCCTCCTCGGCAGCGGGGTCGTCCTCGGCTTCGATCGGTACGCCCTCACTGGCGACCAGGGCGGCCGCGATTCCGCCGACCAGCGCGATGATGGCGGGAGCGGGGCCTGCCGTCAGGAATACGACGGCGGCGGCCACCACGACAACGACGATGGCCCATAAGGTGCGAATGCCGAATCCCATGACGTGTCGATGTAGCGGCGCACGCGCGCCCTGTCTCCACCGCTGAACGGCGGACCGGCACGGACCCGGCTTCCAGTTTTGGGAAGCGACTGCACTTGCGCAGGTTCTTGTCGCGGACCGACGAATATGGGAGATCGCTTCGTCATGGACGACACGCCCTCCGATCCCGCTCCCGCATCGGCCTTTGCGCCCGACGCGCAGGGCGATGCGCCTGCCTCCAGCGTGACCAGCCGCCGGACGCTGATGCTGGGTGCGGTCGGGGCGAGCACGGTCATCGCCGTCCGCCCGGCGCTGGCCCAGACGACGGCATCGGTGCTGAACTGTCAGATTCCGGTGCCCGGTCCGGGCGATGCGGGGAAGTACATCGACAGGAATGGCAATGTCGTCAATCCCGGTCCGCTGGGCGCGGCGGGGGCGCTGTTCGGCGGGCCTTATCCCCCGCCGCCACGCCCCTTTACCGGCGAGGAAGTGCGCAATGCCCTCTACAGGGGCATGTCGCTACCCGGCACCACCTATTATTCCAACGACGCCTATCTCAAATATATCAAGAAGCTGAGCGGCGGCCAGAGCGGCTATACCTGTTTCCTGTCCGTCCAGAACCCCAGGACCTGATCCGGTGGCCGGTCCGCGCTACCGCGCGGCGGCGGCGTCGCTCTTGATCGTCGAGCCGCTGGATATGTTCACGGCCGTTTTCCATCGCCCCTCCGGCGTGACCCATTTGCTGAACGAACCGGCGCCGCAGATACTGGAGGCGCTGGCGGATGAAGCATTGGATATGGGCGCGTTGCTCGCGCGACTGGCGCAGACTTACGACCTGGCTGACGCAGACGGTTCGGCGGTGCTGCAGGCTCGTCTGGCCGAACTGGAGGCGGCCGGGTTGGTCGAGCGGGTGTGAGGCATCGGATCACCTTGCGGGTCGGGCCGGTCGGTTTCCGGATCGGATCGGACTGGCATGCGCTGATCGCGGCGCTGGATGCGCTGTATCGCGACTATCCGCGCCCCGCATTCGCCGATTACAGCGTTCGGTTGGAGGCTATATCGCCCTGGCGGCGCTGGGTGCGGCCGTCCGTTCGGGTGGCGGGGGATTATTGGCTGGCCGACGCGTCGCCCTTGCCGCTCGCGCAGGGGTTGCTGGCGGCCGAGATGGGCATGAACCTGCAGGTTGCGCTCGGCCATCGCCGTCATCTGCTGCTCCATGCTGCGGTGGTCGCGCGTGGCGATCGGGCGATCCTGATGAGCGGCGTATCGGGGGCGGGCAAGTCGACGCTGGCGCTGATGCTGTCGCAACGGGGCTGGCGCTTCCTGGGTGACGAGTTCGCCATGATCGATCCGGACACGGGCCTGGCGCATCCCTTTCCTCGTCCGGTCAGCCTGAAGAATGAGAGCCTATCGCTCATTCCCGAAGGCTATCGCGTCGGCCCGCTGCTGACGGGCACGCCCAAGGGTGACGTGCGCCACGTCGCGCCCCCTGCCGCCGCGATCGCGGCGATGGATCAGCCTGCGAAGCCTGCGCTGCTTATCTTCCCGCGCTTCGGTTTTCCCGCTGCCCTGACTGGCCTTGCGCCGACCGAAACCTTTATGCGCCTGACCCAGGCGTCGACCAATTATGTCGCGATGGGGGAGTCGGGGTTCCAGGCGCTGACCCGTCTGCGTGCGCAGGTTCCGGCGGTCGCGCTGGACTATCCCGACGGCGAAGCCGGTGTCGCCGCCGTCGAAGCCCTTTGGGAGGCGCTGTGAGCGCGGTCCAGACGCTGGTCGCGCTGCTGCGGGACCCCGAGCGGGCTGATGCGGTCGATCCAGCGCATTGGACCGAGGTGCTGGCGGTTGCGAGGGCCGAGACGCTGGCGGGAACGCTGGCCCATCGGCTGGCGGGACTTGCCCTGCCCGACTTGGTCGCGGGCGCGCTGGCGGAGGCGCGGATCGATGCCGACGAAGCGCGACGGACGGCGCTTTGGGAGGCGAACCGGGTCGCACTGGCACTCCGGCCCCTGGGGCATCCGGTCATCCTGCTGAAAGGCACCGCCCTCGTCGCCGCGGGGCTGGCGGCGGGGCAAGGCCGGGGCATCGGCGACTGCGATATCCTGCTTCCACGCAAGCTGCTCGACCATGCCGAGAAGCTGCTGGTCGATGCCGGGTGGGAGTGGATGAAATCCGATCCCTATGACGATCTCTATTATCGCCAATGGATGCACGAACTTCCTCCGCTGGTCCATGGCGAGCGGGGGCGGATGGTCGATGTGCATCACACCATCCTGCCGCTGACGGCGAGGCCCACACCGGATGCGCAGGCGCTGATCGTCGATGCCGAGGTGCTGGAGGGCGGGTTGGCGGTGCTGTGCCATACGGACATGATCGTTCATGCGGCGGCGCATCTGTTCGCCGATGGCGAATTGGCCGGTGGGCTCCGCAATCTGTGGGATATCCATGCGCTGATCGAAGAGCGGGGCATGGAGGGGCTGAAGGCGCGGGCGGCGCGTCATGGCCTTTCGTCCGCCGTCGATCGTGCACTGCGTCTGACGCACGCGGTTTATGGCACGACCGTTCCTCCCCGGTGGCAAAGGTTGACCATGATCGATCGCCTTTACCGACGCCGCATGATGGCGCGCGACGAATGGGGACGGGAGCGGCACAAGACGTTGCGGGCGGTCTTTTACATCCGCTCCCACCTCATTCGAATGCCGCTGCCGATGCTCATCCGGCATTTGTGGATCAAATGGCGGAAAGGGAAAGCCGCGTCAGGGTTGGGATAAGCTCGGCATAGCTGTCGATGATCGCGTCGCCCCCCAGGGCTTCGACCGGCTGGCTGAGGAACCCGAAGGAGCAGGCGATGACCGGCAGCCCTGCCGCACGCGCCGCCTGAACATCGAAGATGGAGTCGCCGACGAACGCCGCCCTGCCGCCTCCGCATTGCTCGACCAGCGCCAGGATCGGCCTGGGGGAGGGCTTCGCGATGCCCAGCGTATCGCCGCCGATGATCGAGGCGAAGCGGCCGGTCAGGTCTAGGGCGTCAAGGATCGCCCGAGCAAATCGCTCCAGCTTGTTGGTCATGATGCCCAGCGTCACGCCGCGCGCCGCCAGTGCATCCAGCGCCTCGATCGCGCCGGGAAAAGGCACGGTATGTACCGCCAGATGGGCCTCATAATATTCGAGCAGCAGGCGGTGCAGCCGATCGAGCGTGTCGGCATCATGGCCGCCGGTCGCGTCCAGCCCATGCTGCAGCATCGCGCGGGCGCCGCCGCCGATCATCGGCTTGACGGCCTCGGCGCTCAGCGGCGCACGGCCGATCGAGCCCAGTGCGTGGTTGACGGCGGCGGTCAGATCGCCGCTGGTATCCAGCAGCGTGCCGTCCAGGTCGAAGCCGACGATGGCGAAGGGAAAACCACGCGATGAATTGACGTCCATGTTCGGTCCCGGTGCAGTCTCCGACTGGCCTTGACCGAAAATCCATGGCAGGCGCAACCGTCATGACGAGACCGATCGCCGCCATCATCCTCGCCGCGGGCAAGGGCACCCGCATGAAGTCCGACCTTCACAAGGTCCTCCACCCCATTGCCGGGCGGCCGATGCTGCTTCACCTGATCGATAGCGTGAAGGCGTTGTCGCCCGAACGCATGGTCGTGGTGACGGGGGCCGGGCGCGAGCAGGTTGAGGCTGCGGTTGCCCCGCTCGGCGTCGCCACCGCGCTGCAGGCCGAACAGCTTGGCACCGGTCATGCGGTCGCCAAGGCGCGCGACGCGCTGGCCGGTTTTGATGGCGATGTGCTGATCCTCTACGGCGACGTTCCGCTGGTCGAGACACGGACGATGCGCGCGATGATCGACCGGCTGGGCGAAGCGGATGCGCCGGCGGCGGTGGTGCTGGGGTTCCGTCCTGACGATCCTGCGGCGTATGGTCGGGTGATTGCCGATCAGAGCGGCCGGATCGCGCGCATGGTCGAGTTCAAGGATGCCGATCCTGAAGAGCGCGCCGTAACCCTCTGCAATTCCGGGTTGATGGCTGTCCGTTCGACGGACTTGTTCGGTCTGCTTGACCGGGTCGGCAACGACAATGCGGCGGGCGAATATTACCTGCCCGATATCGTCATGCTGGCCGCTGCCGATGGGCGTTACTCGGCCGTCATTGAAACGGGCGCGGGCGAGGTCGCGGGCGTCAACAGCCGTGCGGAATTGGCGGTGGTCGAGGGCGACTGGCAGATCCGTCGTCGTGCCCGTGCGATGGCTGACGGCGCGACGCTCATCGCCCCCGAGACGGTCTGGTTCTCGCACGATACCCGGCTGGGTCGCGATGTGGTGATCGAGCCGCATGTGGTGTTCGGTCCCGGGGTGCATGTCGCAGACGGCGTGACCATCCACGCCTTCAGCCATCTGGAGGGCGCGACCGTCGCCACCGGCGCGGATATCGGCCCCTATGCGCGCCTTCGTCCCGGGGCCGATGTGCGCGAGGGGGCTCGGGTCGGCAATTTCGTCGAGATGAAGAAGGCCGTGCTCGGCCCTGGCGCCAAGGCCAATCATCTGACCTATCTGGGCGATGCCGAAGTGGGCGCGGGGGCCAATATCGGCGCGGGCACCATCACCTGCAATTATGACGGCTTCCTGAAGTATAAAACCGTGATCGGCGATGGGGCCTTTGTCGGCTCGAACTCGTCATTGGTCGCGCCCGTCACGATCGGTGCGGGCGCGATCGTCGGGGCGGGATCGGTCCTGACGAGCGACGTGGAGCCCGATGCCCTTGCCCTCATCCGGGCCGAGCGGCAGACCAAGGCCGGTTGGGCCAAACGTTTCAGAGACATGATGACGGCCAAAAAGGCCGCGAAATAGGCTGGGGAGTAAGTAGCTTATGTGCGGTATCGTAGGAATTCTGGGCGGAGACGACGTGGCCGAGCGGCTGCTCGACGGGCTGCGTCGCCTGGAATATCGGGGCTATGACTCGGCGGGCATCGCGACGATCGACCAGGGCGAGATCGAGCGCCGCCGCGCGTCGGGCAAGCTGGTCAATCTGGCCAAGGAACTGGCGGCGCATCCGCTGCCCGGCTCCATCGGCATCGCGCATACCCGTTGGGCGACGCATGGTGGCCCGACGACCAACAACGCGCACCCCCATGCGACCGATCACGTCGCGGTCGTACACAACGGTATCATCGAGAATTTCAAGGCCTTGCGCGACGAACTGATCGGGCGCGGCCGGGTGTTCACCAGCGAAACCGACACCGAGGTCGTGGCGCATCTGGTCAGCGAAAAGGTGGAGCAGGGTCTCGACCCCGTTGCCGCCGTTCGGGAGGTGCTGCCGCGGCTGCACGGGGCCTTCGCGCTCGCCATCCTGTTCCGCGACCAGCCCGACATGCTGATCGGCGCGCGGCTCGGCTCGCCGCTGGTGGTCGGTTACGGCGATGACGAGACCTATCTGGGGTCGGATGCGCTGGCGCTGGCGCCCCTGACCCAGCGTATCGCCTATCTCGACGAGGGCGACTGGGTGGTCTGCACACGCGACGGCGCTCAGGTCTATGACCGTGACAACACCCCCGTCGACCGGCCCATTACCCTGTCGGGCGTCACCGGCGCGCTGATCGACAAGGGCAATCATCGCCACTTCATGCAGAAGGAAATCTACGAGCAGCCGATCGTCGTCGCTCAGACGCTGCGCTCGTATCTCCAGCGGCTGGAAGGCAAGGTCGCGCTGCCCATTCCGGACTTCGACCTGTCGGGCATCAAGCGCGTGACCATCGTCGCCTGCGGCACCAGCTTCTATGCGGGCATGGTCGCCAAATACTGGTTCGAGCAATTCGCCCGCGTGCCGGTCGACCTGGATGTCGCGTCCGAATTCCGCTACCGCGCGCCCGTCATGGAGCCGGGCGGGTTGATGATCGTCATCAGCCAGTCGGGTGAGACCGCCGATACGCTGGCGGCCCTTCGCCACGCCAAGAACGAGGGCCAGACGATCGCGGCGGTGGTCAACGTGCCCACCAGTTCGATGGCACGTGAGGCCGATCTGCTGCTGCCGACCCATGCCGGGCCGGAGATCGGTGTCGCCTCGACCAAGGCCTTCACCTGCCAGCTGAGCGTGCTGGCCGCCCTCGCCGCCAATCTGGCGAAGGCCAAGGGACGGCTGTCGGCCGACGAGGAAAAGCAGATCGTTCGTCACCTGGCCGAAGCGCCCGCCGCGATTAACGGCGCGCTGGCCTATGACGAAGCGATCGAGGGCATGGCGGGTGCCGTCGCTGGCGCACGCGACGTCCTCTACCTGGGACGTGGCACCGACTATCCGCTGGCGCTCGAAGGCGCACTGAAGCTGAAGGAAATCAGCTACATCCATGCCGAAGGTTATGCGGCGGGCGAGATGAAGCACGGCCCCATCGCGCTGATCGACGAGCATGTCCCCGTCATCGTCATCGCGCCCTCCGGCCCGCTGTTCGAAAAGACGGTGTCGAACATGCAGGAGGTTCAGGCGCGCGGCGGCAAGGTGATCCTGATCTCCGACTATGACGGGATCGAAGCGGCGGGCGATGGCTGCATCGCCACCATCACCATGCCGAAGGTCCACCCGCTGATCGCGCCGATCGTCTATGCGGTGCCGGTGCAGCTGCTCGCCTATCATGTCGCCGTCGCCAAGGGTACCGATGTCGACCAGCCCCGCAATCTGGCCAAGAGCGTTACGGTCGAATAACTGACCATTTACGTCACATTAAGCGTATCCGGTTACCGTCTGTCGTCGTGCTGAGTAATGAAGACGGGTGGTAGCCGGATGCGTATTCTGATCGTCGACGACGAACCGGCTGTTCACGAGAGCTATGAACTGTGCTTCTCGGGGCGGAACGTTACGCTGGACGCGATGGCGACCGAACTGTTCGGAGAGGTAGCCAGCGAGGATGAAGACGACCTCCTGCTCGATCGGCATCATTGCCACCAAGGCCTGGAGGCGGTTGCCGCGGTCGAGCGAGCCAAGGCGGACGGATCGCCTTTCGCGGTCGCGTTCATCGACATACGGATGCCGCCGGGGATCGACGGTCGCGAAACCGCACGGCGTATTAGGGCCCTCGACCCCGATATCCATATCGTCATCGTCACGGGCTATTCCGATTTCACCCCCGCCGAGATCGGCAAAGTGGCGGGTCCGGCCGACAAGATCTTCTACATCGCCAAACCGTTCGAGGTAATCGAAGTCCAGCAGATGGCGCATGCCCTGTGCCACCGCTGGGACAATGATCGCGAACTGGCCGCCGCCCGCGCCTTGCTGGCCACACAGGTTGCGACGCTGGAGGAAAAGACCGCCGAACTGGAGGCGAATGAAAGCCGGGCGATGCATATCGCCATGCACGATGCCCTGACCGATGCGCCCAACCGGGTCGCCTTCCTGCGTGGCCTGACCGAGCGGGGGCGTCGGGACGGTCGGTTCGTTACCGCCATGCTCGATCTCGATCGCTTCAAGCTGGTCAACGACACGCTCGGTCATCTCGCCGGAGATGAATTGATCCGCGAGGTTTGCACGGCCATCCAGGCCAACATGCCCGAGGGCGCGATGCTCGCCCGGCTGGGCGGCGACGAGTTCGGCATCTTCTTCGACGCCGAAGACATCGATCTAGCCGTCGTCGCGTGTGACCGGATCGTCTTGGCCTGTGCCTCGACCTTCAACGTGCTGGGCCATGCGGTCCGCTGCGGCGCATCGTGCGGATTGGTGATGTGTCAGCCGGGCGGGGAACGGGACCCCACCGATCTCGTCCGGCAGGCCGACATGGCGCTGAACGAAGCCAAGCGTTCGGGGCGCGGCACGGTCCGGGTGTTCGATGCCAGCATGGACGAAGGCATTCGCGTCCGCCGCGAGATCGAGGCGGGCCTGAGCCAGGCCATCGCCCGCGACGAACTGAGCCTGGCCTATCAGCCGATTGTCGCCAGAAGCAGCCTGGACATTGTCGGATTCGAGGCGCTGGTCCGCTGGAGTACGCCCGAACGCGGGGCGATCAGCCCGGCCGTCTTTATCCCGCTGGCTGAGGAAAGCACCCTGATCCATGATCTGGGCGACTGGATTCTCGACCATGCTCTGGCCGAGCTGCAGCATTGGCCGGGGCAATATGTTTCGGTGAATTTCAGCCCGATCCAGTTCCGCCGCTCGCATTTCGTCGGGCATGTGATGGAGAGCGTCCGGCGGGCGGGCGTGGAGCCCCAGCGGGTCCAGATCGAGATTACCGAAACGGCCATCTTCGACGATGCGGAACATGCCGCGCAGACCCTTTGCGAACTGCGGGCACTGGGCTTTCGTATCGCGCTCGACGATTTCGGCACAGGCTATTCCAGCCTCTACAATATCCGCAAATTTGCGCTGGACTGCCTGAAGATCGACCGCAGCTTCATAGACGGCATGGGGCGCGAGCGCGAGTCCGCGGCGATCGTCCATTCCATCATCCATCTCGGTCGGGCGCTGGGCCTGGGCGTGATTGCTGAAGGCGTCGAGACGGAGTCCCAGGCGCAGGCGCTACGTGTCGCGGGGGCCAGCCATCTCCAGGGTTATCTCTTCTCCAAACCCGTTGCGGCGACGGAAGCGCGCAAACTGGCCGAACGGAAATTCCTGACGCTTCCCGGCGAGGCTCAGACGGCGGCTGCCGTCATGGCAGGCGCGGTGCGCTGAGAAGGCGAACCGTCATGCGCCGGTGGAATGGACGCGGACGACGGCCACGGTCGCTTCGTGAGACCATGGTGTCGCTTCTGACCCTGACCGGGATCGGCGGAGCCCTGGCGCTGGCCGTCCTGCTGACGCTGGTCATCTCGCCGGGCTTTGCCGAACTGGAGGCGCGGGCGACGGAAGGCTATCGCAGTCGCGCCCAGACGGTGTTGTCGGACTTCGCGGCGATAAGCGAGATTGCCGCACGCGAACAGTCCGGTGCCATCGCCTCCCATGGCATCGTGTCGACTGGGCCGGCCCAAGGCATCGTGTACCGGCGTGTGGCCGGTGAGAGCGGCAGCATTCAGGGACCTTTGACCAAGGAGGCACGTCAGGTCGAAGCGGCGCTGGATCGCCTGGATTTCGAGCATCTCGTGAACGCGGGACGCTCGAAGCGCTTCTATCTGCCCGTCGGGAAAAACCTTCTGGCCATCGGCATAGCGGACAGTCCGCGCGGCAATATCCATGTCGCCGTGGCGCGGCGTTTGACAGGGCGCAATCTGTCTGGCCTGCTCGGGCGGTCGGTGGACCTTTCCATCGGGACTTTTTCCAGCAATGCGGCGACCACCCGCGGTGCGCAATTCATCGATATCGCCGTTCCGGTCGATGGACCTGACGGGCGGCCCGTCGCCTCGGCCCGGTTCCGGGTCTCACGCGAGGTCGTGCTGCTCGGCCGCCGCGTTCTGCTGTTGGCGGCGGCGGCGTCGATCCTTTTGCTGGTGCTGCTCCTGCTCATGCTGCGCCGTGCGCTTGGGCGGTTCGTCCTCGTTCCGCTCGACCGCGTCGAGCGGCATATGCAGCGGGTCCAGGCATCGGGCGCGCTGCTGCCGTTCGAGGATGATCAAAGCCAGTGCGAGGAATTCGGATCGCTCGGCCGTAACTTCAACGCGATGCTCAGCCAGTTGAAGGATTTGCGCGAACGCAACGCAATCCAGAGCTTCGCACTCGGCCGTTCGGAAAGCGCCGTCGCGGTCCTGCACAATGTCCGCAACGCCCTGGCGCCCCTGGCGACGATCCTCAGCCACGGGGTTGGGCAACACGACAGCACCCGGCGCGACCTGCTCGATCGGGCGCTTGCCGAACTGGCGCAAGGCGATGTCGGGCCGGAAAGACGCGCCAAGCTGGTCACCTTCCTGTCCGCCGCATTCGACGCGGAAGCGCTGGCCCGCACCGAGGTCCGGCGGCAATTGGAGGTGGGACGCGATGCCATGCGCCAGACGCTCGAGATCATCGGCGCGCAACAGGCCCGGGCGCACGAGCGGCCCGCCCGCGAAAGCTGCGACGTCAGCGAGATCGTGGCGCGCAACGCGACGATCGCACGTTATGCCCATGCCGTATCGATCAGCTTTGCCTTCCCGGCGCATCCGGCCAGCGTCATGGCGAACCGGGTGATCCTGAGCCAGGTGATCGGCAACCTTCTCTCCAACGCGGTCGAGGCGATCGTCGCGACGGGGCGCGATCATGGCGCGATCACCGTCGACATTCCAAAGCCGCATGACGGGCGGCAATCTGTCCGCATCATCGATGACGGCGAGGGGTTCGAGCCCGCCCAGGCGACGCGGTTGTTCCAGCCGGGCTATTCGACACGGACCGAAAAGTCCGGCGGGCTCGGCCTCCACTGGTGCGCAAATTCCATGGCGGGAATGGGCGGGACACTCGAACTGCGCAGCGCGGGTCGGGGCACCGGCGCGGTGGCGATCCTGACGCTCGATGCGGACGGGGTGGGGGAGCGTCGGGTCGAACGGGCGGCCTGATCGTCCGTCACAGCGGCAACTCCGCCTGGGTCGGACCGGACGGTACGCCATCATCGTCACCGCAAAGGCCGGACAGCGTCAGTCCGAGCAGACGGACCCCGAGCGTCACCGGCAATTGCTGGTCCAACAGATCGAGCCCGACCGCAAGGAACTCGGCGCGGTCACGGATCGGGCGATGGGCCGAGCGGGCCCGTGTGATGGTCCGAAAGTCACTGTGCCGTACCTTCAGGGTCACCGTCCGACCCGCGACGCCGCTTCGTTCGATCCGGGTCCAGGCGGCGTCGAGCACCCGCTCCAGCGCGGTTCGCAAGCCGTCGCGATCAGACAGGTCGGACTCGAAGGTACGCTCGGCCCCGACCGACTTGGCGATGCGATGTGCACGGACCGGTCGATGGTCGATGCCGCGCGCGGCGCCATAGAGATAGTCGGCGTAACTGCCGAAATGGCGTTGCAGGAAATCCAACGGTCGGTCGCGCAGATCCTGTCCGGTCAGGATACCCAGCGCCTCCATTTTACGGGCCGTGACCGGACCGACCCCATGGAATCGCTTCACCGGCAATCCCGCGACAAAGGTCGCACCGTGCGTCGGCGGGATGATGCATATGCCGTCGGGCTTGTTCTGGTCCGATGCGAGCTTGGCGATGAATTTGTTGTAGCTGACCCCTGCGGAGGCGGTCAGCCCCGTCTCGGCACGGATCGCCTCGCGAATGGCATTGGCGATGGCGGTGGCCGACCCCAGGGAAGCACGGTCTTCCGTGACGTCGAGATAGGCTTCGTCGAGCGACAGCGGTTCGATCAGTTCGGTATAGCGCGCGAAGATCGCGCGGATCTGTTGCGAGACCTCGCGATAGACGTCGAACCGTGGTGGCACGAACACCAGGTCCGGGCATTTTCGTAATGCCGTCACTGAGGGCATGGCCGAGCGAACGCCGAACGTTCGGGCCTCGTAACTCGCCGCCGCGACGACTCCCCTTGCGCGCGATCCGCCCACGGCAAGCGGGCGCCCACGCAACGCCGGATCGTCGCGCTGCTCTACCGAGGCATAGAAGGCATCCTGATCGACGTGGATTATCTTGCGGATGGGTGGAGGCTTATCGTCTTGGCTGCTCAATGACTTAGCCCTTTCGGGAGTCTGCCCACGTTCGCCCCCAATGGCCACGGTTTAGTTCGTGGAGATTACCCGGCGATTGCCCAGAACACCAGCGGATATTGGAACATGACAAGAACGGACGCCGAAGACGGGTGACATACGGCAGTGCCAGCGACAGACGGTAGATGGCCCTTCTGAAGCGCATGGCAAGGCATGATGGATCGCTCGGCGCCGACAGGCTGACGTGCTTGGCCTCCATGGGGCGCGACCAGGATCGAGGGCGGCAACAGTGACTCCGACCAATGGAAGGAGCATCGACCTTGCCGCGAGAACGCCGCACCCTCACCAAGGACACCATCAAGTCGATCCCACCGTCCGCGCCCGGCCGGAAGGAGTTCGTCTGGGACGACCGCCTGCTGGGCTTCGGCGCGTACCGTCAGCAGAACGGCATCGTCGTGTTCGTCTACCAGTACCGCCTGCCGATGCGGCCCGCCAGGCGCATCACGATCGGCAGGCTCGGCGACGTCACGCCGGCGCAGGCGCGGGAGATCGCGCAGGAGCACGCCTTCCAGAAGAGCCGGGGCGTGGATCCGGTCGACAAGCGCCGCGCAGAAGCGAGGGAGGCGGACGCCTCCAAGTCGCTCGTCATCAAGACCTACGTCGCCGACTACATCGAGCGCCGCAAGATCGAGCGCAAGCCGCTCACCCTGCAGCACGAACGCATCCTGTCCCGCGACGTCGCGGGACTGATGCCCGACAAGCGCATCGACCGGCTCACCTCCGGCGACATCGACACCTTCCTCAAGGAACTGGCGCTCCGATCGATCTCGGCGCGAACCTGGGGGCTGATCTACCTGAAGGTGATCCTGAACGACGCCAGGAAGCGCGGCACGATCGCCAAGTCTCCCGCCGACGCCTTCGATGTGCCGGCACAGGTCGTAAGGGAGCGCGTACTGCGCCAGGCGGAGATCCAGCGCCTGCTGGAAGCCTTCCGCGACAACGGCACGACCCACGGCCTCGTCTACGAGTGCATCATGCGCACCCTCAAGCGCAAGGAGGAGGTCGCCGCGATGCGTTGGGAGGAGATCGACCAGGCCACCTGGCTTTGGACGATCCCCGCGTCGCGGATGAAGACCAAGGAGATCCACGTGATGGACCTGCCCCGTCAGGTGGTCGCGATCCTGGAACGGCTCCATCCCGATCCCAGGAAGCGGCGCGGCTTCGTATTCAGCTTCGACGGGTCGAAATCGATCAAGGTCTCCACGCAGGACAAGGCCAACATCGATGCACACGTCCAGCGCCGCATCGACCTCGCCGACGCGGAGGGCATCGCAATGGCCGAGTTCGAGCACTGGGTGCCTCACGACTTCCGCACCACGGGCGTCACGATCATGGCGGACGAGCCGTTCAACCTACCCGGCGACGACCTCGAATTCGCGATCGCTCACAAGGTGCCGCGCAGCAAGTACAACCGCGCCCAGCGCCGTGCGGCCGTCCGCCGGGCCGTCGACGCGTGGAACACGCACCTCGACGCCCTCATGGAGAGGCCCGACGCCTGGCCGGGTGGGAAGGATCTCGCCCCTCTCGGCAGGTTCGAGATCAAGCCGATGTGGCAGAAGCTCCGGTCCTCGTGGCCGCAGCGGAAGTACGACGACGCGAGGGTCAAGAAGGCGAAGGAGGGCAAGGTCAAATAGGGAATGTAGTAAGCCGTTCGAGCCCGCCATCACGATGGACACCACCGTATGTCCGTCTATCATATGATGGAGGGCCGAGGGAGGAAATGCTCCGTCGTCCATGTCAAGGCGATGGAGCATCATGGAAGACGGAGTCGAGCAGGACCGCATCTCTTCCGTTGACTGGACCGAATGGTATTCCGACCCTTCAACTTGGCCGACCAGTCGACATGTATTCCTCGCCGAGGCCGCGATCCGTCTCGGGCGTGCGATGATCGATCCTTGGGAGGACCATCTCCTGTCGCACGCTGGTGACCACAATCTGCCGCTCCCCCGTGGGCTGGACTGGTCCGCCCCCAATCGCCGAGTATTCGATGATGGGTCCGGCTCAGTCACGGAGGAGCTCTCGATCGACGAAGGCATGAGTCGCCCGGTCGGATGGACGGATGAGGAAGAGGTCCGACTCTTTGAAACGGATACGCACAACAGCATTCGTCACGATGCCCGGTTGGCGGCCAGGGCAATAGCCGGTGCGATTGCGAAGCTGGCCGCCCGGGGATCGATCCGCACCTATGCGCGCCCGATCGGAGGAGGACGGCTGGAGGACATCGATCCTTCCGACTGGGAGATGGACGATCCCGTCGGGCGACTTGCCTCCTGCCGCATGACGCCGGGCACGCCATCGGCGGCTGCGGGCACGCATCATATCTTCCTGGAGACCGAAGGTCTCACCAAGAAGCTGACGGCATACGCAAGAGAGAAGCCGCTGGCCCTCAACAGCGGTCGAGCGCTACCGGCCGATCGTCCGGTCGGCGGCATGACCCCGCAGGACCGCCTCATCGTCCAATGTGAGCAGGCACTACGCGCTTACCTCAGCACCAGGCCATCAGATTGGAGGAAGGACACCCTCCGGCACATCGTGGCGAAGACGATCAATCGTCCGTTCTCGGATTCGGTTTTCGATCAGGCCAGGGAGCGGGTGAAGAAGGACTTCCCGCACATCGCCAATGGCGGGAGACCGAGAGGCTCTTGAGAACGTCATGGAAATCCAGCGAGGAGCTTCCATCGCAGGATGAAAAATATGACCACGCGGCCGATTCCGGGACCATTCCCCTTCATCGTCGAACAGCGCTGCGATCTGGATCGACGGGTCCGGCTCGACCAGTTCCTCGACTCCATCGCGCCCATCGACGGAACCGACGGCAGCGCCATGGCTCGGGCGTGCGGCCTCCATCAGGACACCCCCATTAACGCCAGCCAGCGCCAAGCGCTGCTCGACGTGGTGAGACGCAACGTCGCGCGCTTTCCGCTCAATTCGATCTGCATCGTCTGGTCCCCATCCGAATGCACCTACGTCTCCACGAACGGACCGGATGTGCCAGGTGACAAGGTGCCCGACTACGACGTGGACGATCCGCGCGACTGGGACGATCACCCGTTCCATCTGGTCGACTGTCGGGTCATCCCTCTCGACGACGAGGAGGGAAGCGTCTCCCACATCTCCCTGCGACTGATCGGCTCGGACTACGTGGAGATCTCCACCGCCAGTCCATGCCACGTCGCCAGCCTCGAGGACGAGGGGCCGTTCAGGTCGCCCCACCCCTACGACAGGTTCTGTGACGCGGACGGCACATTCCATGTTCCGGCCCGTTTCCGCGGCGTCGAGATCACCGGGTACAACGAGACGTTCCCGACGCTGTACGGTCCGGTGCAGCCGGACGGCTCGGACGTTCGGGTCGTGCCGCGGTGGCCGAGCCACGTCTGGCAGGCATGTCGTGAGATTTCAGGCGATACGCTCACGGAGCGGCAGCTGAAGGCGGCATGGGCCGCGGTCGCGCCGACGTCCGACGACACCAATCAGGTAGGGATACTCCTCGCAGCCTGAAGCGCCGTCAGTCCCGCTTCCGATCACGGAAGTCGATGTACCATCCACCATCGATCGGTGCCGATCTCCATCCCTCTTCGCGTTCAGCCTTCCGCTGCGCGCAGGGGGAAGGACGACCTTCGACCTGAGGAAGACGATCGGATCGCGTCTGATACTTGCCGGGATCGTTCCTGATTCTGGACATCAGGTGTCTCCGAGGAATGTCCGCACCTGCCTATCGGTCATGCCGTCGGTGCAACCCGGCGTGACCCTTCTCCGTGCTCCCGTCGACGAGATGCGGTAGCAGGTGGTGCCGCCCGCGTCGGACAACTCGAACTCGTACTTCGTTCCCTCTACGTTCTTTTCCCACCTCTGGCAACCCGGCGGCTTGGAATACACCCAGTCCAGGTGGGCGCCCTCGACCAGCCCTAATGCGTTCATAGCATCCAGGGCTGAACCGAACCGCGCTGCTGGATCCGTCTCCAAGCACTTCCGGACCACGCTGCGCATGCGTTCCGGGATGTGCGCGGGGAACATCCGCTTGTCGGGGAACTGGCCATTCACCACGGCGACCCGGAAGGCGTTCCGATCGAACCGATCGCCCGCAGCGGTGCTCGTCACGAAGCGACCGAACTGACGGTCGAACTCCTCGTTTCCGCAGCACATCCGGTAGAGCAGGACGCCGACTTGATAGATGTCGAACGTCCTTGGGAACTCGTATCCCGAGAACCCCTCGGGCGGCAGTATCCGGATATAAGGGACATCGAGCTCGGCAAAGCCTCGCGCCCCGATCGGACTCGCGAGGCCGAAGTCCGACAGCAGCGCCTCGCCCCGATCGGACAGCAGCACGTTGTCGGGCTTGATGTCGAAGTGGACCAATCGGTTGGAATGGACGTGCTGCAGGCCCGCCAGAACCTGACAGCCCAGCGTGACGATCTCCCGTACGCTCAGGAAGCGCTGCGACAGGACGTCCTTCAGCGAACCGCGTCGATAGAACGGCATCGCCACATAGATGCTGTCATCGTCCTCGCAGGCATAGTGAACCTGGACCACGTTCGAATGGGCGCTTGCATACAGCGCCTGCGCTTCCGCGAAGAAGCGGCCGACATCGAGACGTGCCTTCGCGATCTCCTTGATGACGATCTCGGCATTGAGCTGAGCGTCGTGGGCAACGTAGGTCCGACTGTTCTGGCCGTCGTGACCGATCTCACGGAGGAAGCGGAGATTGAGCTCCGCGCGACGGTGTGGCCTAAGCATTCACGGCTCCAATGGCACAGAGGACGGCTTCCCGTCTGGCCTCTGACAATTGATCCCAACCCTCGACGTCCAAGTCGTTCCGCGCCTGCTTGATCATCGGAAGCACTGCCGTACGCGCCATCCCGAGCTTCGCCGCCATGACGGAGATGGGGCCGGCGAAATAGGCTTCGAGCGTGCTGCTGGCGAACGCCTCCTGCAAGACGCCTTCGATCTGCATGCGATCAACCGAGGGACGCTGCGCCACCGGCTCACTGGTTCTGACCCCTGCACGCACCACGCCGTATTCGCGCATGATGTCGAGCACGTTGCCTCTGACGTACTTCAGCGCTTGAGGCCATTCGAAGGCGGCCGGAACGACGATGTCCTCGACGTTGAGCACGTTCTGCTCCGTCGAATCGTAGATCGCGAACGTCACGATCTTGGGAGCGGCCCGTAGGCCCATGGTGATCAATTCATCGCTCCCCATCGGCATCGCGGCCATGTCAGCCGCGGCGATATCTTGGGATTACCTCTCCAACAATGTCCACCCCCCGCCGGGGATGTTTGCCGACGATCACGTCGATTGCCGTGCATACAAGAAGTGCTCCGCCGCCTGATCCCAAGGCGGCATACGAGGAGCAAGTCGAATGCAGACCCACGTCACCAGCGCCGCACCCGCCACGCCGCACGGCCGCCGCCCCCTGCTGACCACCACCGAGGCCGCGACGTACTGCGGACTGGCCAAGAACACCTTGGAGAAGATGCGGCTCTACGGCCGCAAGGGCGACAACTCGCCCCGCTTCATCAAGCTGGGGACGGCGGTGAGGTACCATCCGGACGATCTCGACGCCTGGATCGACCGCAACCGCGCCATCACGACCAGCGAATACGACCCCACCAACTGATCCGCCTGCCTGCGCTGGCCCACGACTTCGGCCGTGGGTCCGCGTCCCGACGCGACGTCGGCAGAATGCAGCCCGTCAGCAAGGACGGAGGCCGCCCCACGGCTTCCGGCGAACAACGAGGACATCGTCATGGACAACGTACATCATCTTCCGCTCGCGAGCGGAAACCTCTCGCCCGACCAGATCGCGCTGATCCACCGCGCATCGAAGACCAACTCCGAACCGCCCGCGCTGCTGGTGCGTCTCGCCACCCTCCTGGGATGCTCGGGCTCCAGCATCGCGGCGGCCCCGATCGAAATGATCGATCGGCAGCAGGGTCTCCTGAAGCTGCCCGATCCGTCCGGCAGGATGACCGAGGTCGCGGTGGGCTATGCCGCTGCGGCGGCGGTGGTCGCCGCAGCAGGGACGAGGACCAGGGGGCCGCTCGTCGTCGACACCTACGGCAAGGTGCTGGCCTGCGACGAGGACACCGAGGACTACGCGAAGGAGATCCTGGCGGCGAACGTGCCTGCAACCAACACCTTCGACTGGAGCCTGGCGCTCATCCGGGACTCCATCTTCGGCCAGCTCGTCGACTTCGGAACACCGATGCTGGTGGCGGCGGCGCAGGCGGGCATCGGCCCGGAGTGGCCCGAAGGCACGAAGCGCGAGGACATGCTGCTGAACCAGCGGGCGGCCGCCGACTGGTGGACGTACCGCATGGGACTGCGTCCTCCATCGCCGTTCCTGCTGGCCCATGCCGTCACCCGGATCAGCCTGGGCGATCGTGGTGGTTCGATCGACCTGCATTCCCGCCGCTCGAGCTGAGTTCGGGAAGGTGCCGGGCGCCAACGGCGCCCGGATCGGGATGGTTGCGCCCGCGCGCGAACGCGCGGGCGGATCTCCGATGAAAGTGACTGCGGCGCGGAAGCGCCGGCCGGCTTGAGCCGGGCGGTGGAGGCAGGGGCCGAAGGAAAGAGGCCCAAGACCACCGCGAACGTGGCGATTGACCAGCGAAGGAGCATGCACATGGACAGCATCGGCCTCCCGGCCAGATACATGGACGAGAAGGGGCGCATCGACGTCGCCCGCATCAAGGCGGAGACCTCGATCGCCAGGGTCGCGGCGGAAGCGACCGACCTGAAGAAGAGCGGCGACGAACTGAAGGGGCTGTGTCCCTTCCACCCGGAGGATACCGCCAGCTTCTTCGTCAACGAGGGCAAGCAGGTCTTCCACTGCCACGGCTGCGAAGCGGGCGGCGACGTGATCGAACTCCATCGGCGTCTCCATCACGTCGACTTCCGCCAGGCCTGCCTCGATCTGGTCGGCACAGCGACCATCGTGCCGCCGAAGCTCGAGAACCCGGTCATCATCGCGATGCGTCGCGCGGAGTCGGTGAGGCGGGCCCGTCAGATCTGGCAGGAGGCGACGCCGATCGGCTGGTCGCTGAGCGAGACGTACCTCACGAACCGGGGCATCGGCCACGCCGTACCCGGATCGATCCGCCACTCGCACGTCGCGCGCTGGTGGGATGCGGACGGTCGCGAGGGTCGACGCGAGCCGGCGATGATCGCGGCGCTGCAAGACCGCGAAGGCCGGCTCGCTGGCATCCAGCGCACCTTCCTCGACCAAGAGGGGCGCAAGTCGACCCGTGGCACGCCGAGGCTGTCGCTCGGCCGGGTGCGCGGCTGCGCAGTCCGCTTCAGTCCCGTCGCGGAGACGGTGATGCTGGCGGCGAGCGTCGAGGACGGACTGGCGGTGAGACTCATGTTCCCCGGGGCCAGCGTCTGGGCGGCGGTGGGCGATGGCAACCTGCCGCACGTCCGCTTCCCAGCGGAAGTAAAGAGCGTGATCGTCTGCGGCGACGCAGACGCACCGGGCAGAGCCGCCGCAGCGGCAGCGATCGCCGCGTACGCGGCTGCCGGCCTCGCCGCGGAGGACCTCGTCCCCCGTGCCGGGAAGGACTTCAACGAGGAGTGGCTGCTCCTCCACGCCTGAGCAGCGGACACCGAACATCGTCGATCACCACCACCGGTCCGCCGCGTCGGCGGACTTCATCCGAGGAGAACGAAATGCCCAGGAAGAAGCCCTCCACCATCTCGCTGCCCGTCGTGGCGAACACCGCAACCGACCTGCACCGTCCGTGGAAGGACGGTGGCGGCCTCGTCCACGTCGATGCCGTCTATCACGTGCCGGACGTGCACCCCTCGAACGATGGACCGTGGGCGACGGAAGCCGACAAGATCGCATGGACCGATCCGATGTCGGGATACGGATGCATCATCCGTCGCAACCCGGAGGGCGGACACCTCCAGGGATACGTCTCCGTCCCGCCCGGCCATCCGCTCTTCGGCCGCGAGAGCGGAACCCTCACGGGAATCACGATCGGCGTGCACGGCGGTCTCGACTATTCCGCCGCCTGCGAGGACTGGGAAGATGAGGATCGCAGCGTGTGCCACCCCAACGGCGTCCCTCCGGGGTTCCAGCAGGGCGTCCATCGGAACGAAGCCGCGGACGACGACGCCTGGTGGTTCGGCTTCAGCTGCAATCAGCGGACCGACCTCCTGCCGGAGGACGCCCGCCGCCCGCGGGGGTCCCGGACGCCAGCGTTCGGCGTCGACGACCCCACCTACAAGACCGAGGCCTTCGTCTACGGCGAGTGCGTGCGTCTCGCAGCACAGCTGAAGGCGATCGAGGAGGGCCGCGATCCGCGATCCGCCGACCCGGGTTCCACCATCATCGCTCCCTCCGACACGGAGTACAGGCGTTGACCGCGCGCGTCTTCGATCCCGATCTGCCCTGGGGCAACTGGCTGAGGGGCGAGCACGTCGATGGCGAGACGGTCTTCGTCGACGAGGAGACCGGCGAACGCTGGGCCTCACTGCGCGCGGCCTTCTGGAACGGTCGGCTGGGAATGTCGAACTACAACCGCGAACCGCCTCACGAACTGTTGGAGACCATGCACGCCGTTCTCGTTGCAACCGTGCGGCGCAAGCCGACCTTCTACGAGCAGGCGCACGATCTATTCGAGTCCAGCAGGCTGTACCTCTGTCTGTTCCACCTGTGGCTCGCCAAGGAGGGCCTGATCGAACTGGCGGAGAACGGGCACGGTGCCAAGGCCGTGACGGCGGAGGGGATGGCGGTGATCCACATGCTGCTCGCCACGCGACCGTACGACGTGCGGAGGCAGCGGCCGTCCGCCGCGACCATCGCCCAGCTCTTCGAGCTGGGCCTCGGACCCGAAATGCGGGAGGACAGGCTGGTGCGCGTCGAACAGGCGGCGGCGCGCTGGGACGTCGCCTTTCTGCGCCGCCATGAAGCGGGCCGGCCCTCGATCATCCTGTCAAAGCGAGGAGAGGGCGTGGTGCCGATCTTCGAGACGGTGTGGACCCTGGGGCTGGAGTCCGACGAACAGCGCGACCGCTTCTACGAATGGCTGTGCATCCGAATGGATCGTTGGCCGACGTGGGGGGAGCTGGCGACCAGCTACGGATCCGATCGCCTGACGCATCACCTGCTCGAAGCGGTGGTCGCGACGCTGGCGGACGACGAAGTGGGCAAGCAGATTCCGGGAATCGCCTACAACACCTGACTGAAAGATTGGGATGTCGCCGTAGCCAACTGCTGGAACCGAGTCCGTCATCCCCAGCCCACCCCATGCTCAACGTCGCATGGGGTGGGCTCATTTCATTGGGTCATCGATGAAGGTGCCGCTGATCAGCCTCCCCACTCTGTCCGTACGAATGCTTCGATCTTGGCAGCACGATCTCGTACCGCATCCTTGTTCCACTTCAGACCTTCCTCGATCGCCCGCCCGACCGCCATCGTCGCGTTCATCCCGCATTCCACGTAGCGTGAGGCCTTGTCCTCGGGAGGCTTGTCCTTCAGCGACGAGTTCACGCCTGGCGGAAGCATCGCCAGATTTCCGAGCCCGTGCACATACCCCTTGTTGGAACTCTGGGGCATGATGTGCTCGATCGACTTGGCCGGATCCGCCGCCCAGACCTTCGCCCATTGAGACTCGTTGATCTTCACGCCGCTGATGGACGCCAGATGCTCCTCGTAGCGGAACAGCAGATACCGGACCTCCTCGTTGTAACCGCCGTACCAGTCGTCCCACGTGTTCTCGTCGATGATGTCTTCGATGTCGAACCCCTCCGCCAGTTCGCCAAGCGCTTTCAGTATATCGTCGGCGCTCATGTCGTTCTTCAACACGTCGTAGCCCAAGCGGATATACTCACCGACCTTGGTCCGGCTGTCCTTGCCGGCCAACGTGAAGATCCTGAACGTCACCCGTTCCCACGCGCCGAGAAGCATCGCCTCGGTCTTCTCCTCGAAGCCACGGAGCATGATCGCGATCGCCAGAAACCTGGCTTGCCCGATCCGCGTCACCGCAGCTCGACGCTGGTCGTTGTGCAGATCCACGACCTTCGCGACCACCAACTTCAGCCAAGCCGCCGCCTTCACAATCGTAGCGAGCCTCGTTCCGGCCGCCTTCAGCAAGGCCGCGGACGCATCCTGTTCGCTGAGGACACGGTTGGGACGAGCCTCGTCCGACCACGTGCCGGCGAACCGAAGCGCCTCGTCTCCGAGGTCATCGTCGAGGCCAAGTCGGCGGTAAACGTCCTTCCAGATGTTCTGCATCTCGTGCAGCCCATCCGCTCTCGACCCCTTCTCTACGTACTCGAAGATGGACGCCATCAACTGGCTCTTCGTCTTGTCGATCCAACGGACGTCTAGGCCCCGACTGTTGAGAACCTCGAAGACACGGTAGACGGTGCCTTCATCGTCGAGCTCGTGGTAGATCATCGACAGCTTGTGGCGGATGGTGGCAACGAGATCGACGAGCGTGCCGAGACCGGTCCAACTGGCAACGAAGGCCTCGCACTCTACCGCAGCGTTGACGACATTCTCATCGGCAGCCGTGACGACCGCATCCCGCCTGATGACTCCATCCTTGACGTAGCTCGCGAACACGTCGCTGCTGTCGTGGTTGGTCTGAAGAAGCACGAGATTGTGGTCGTCGCCCTTAACCAGAAGCCTGCGCAGGTCCTCCCGGACTTTGCCCTCCGTCTGATCGTCGACGTTCAGCGCCTTCTCGATGGCCTTGATGAGGATGACGAGCGTCGTGATGCGCTGCTGGCCATCGACGAGTTCGACGACGCCGAACTCGTCGGCGTCTATCATCCGTATATCCCGAGCGAGGCCGACGACGGTAGCCATGAAGTGATCGCGACCAGTCCGATGCACCTCCCTGATGTCCTCGAACAGGTCGGCTCGCTGCCGCTTCTGCCAGGAATATGCCCGCTGATAATCGGGTATCCTGAAAAGCCTGCTCTGCATGAGCTTGGCGACCGTGAAGTGCTGGGGATTGAGACGCATCGAAACCTCGCTTCGGACAATCGATCGAACCTACGCGAGCAGATAAGGCTTTCCACACAAATCGGCGTGGCCGGGTGAAGCAATGAGCCATTGCGGCTGAATGCCATTTCCTCTAATTAGGAAACATGCCTGAGGAAGCCGATGATGTCCTGATCGAAGTCGGACAGCTGCTGTTCGGCCTTCGCTGGCAGAGCGATCTGGCAAGGGCGCTCGGGACCAGCGACAGGATGGTTCGCTACTGGTTGTCGGGTTCGAGCGCTCGTCCTTCGGACCTGAACGACAGATTGGCCACGCTTCTCGAAGAGCGGGTTGGAAGAATGCACGATGTGGTCGTCCGCCTGAGGACGTCCGGGATAGGGGAAAGCAACAAGTGACCACGCCAACGATCTACGACCTCTGCGTCCCTCGCCAGGACGTGCTGTCCGGTACGATGGCGGATGCGGACTTCGCCGCAAGGCTCGGACCCGTCGTGAACGGGACAGGTAAGCCCGACTACGTCGATCCCGTCCGGTTCTTCGAGAACACCTATCCCACGGCAGGTCTCCGCGAGCTTCTCGATCAGGTGCTGAGACGGCTGTCCGGTACACCCGGCGCCGTCTCCTCCGTGTTCCGCCTCGATACGAGCTTCGGCGGCGGCAAGACCCACGGTCTGATCGCGCTGATCCATGCGGCGCGCAACGCGGCAGCCATTCCGAACATGTCCGAATTCACCGACGTCATCATGTCGGGCAGTGCACGAGTCGCGGCCTTCGATGGCGAAGCGGCTGACCCAACCAATGGCCGCTCGATGGGAGACGGCATTCTCGCCTACACGCCATGGGGCGAACTCGCCTATCAGCTGCGCGGTCGCGAGGGATATGAGCGGGTCCGGGCGTCCGACGTGGAACGCCGTGCGCCGGGCTCGGAGACTTTGGCGGAACTGCTCGGCGACCAGCCGTCGCTGATCGTTCTGGACGAGATCGGGGAGTACCTGCGCAAGAGCCCCGGCGCAGGTGGCCGAGATCAGCTCGCCGGGTTCATCAAGGCATTGTTCTCCGCAGTGGAGTCCTCGCCGAGGGCCGCGATCGTCTTCACGCTGGCGGTCCGTTCCGACGGCAAGGCGACCGACGCCTTCGCCGCGGAGAACGAGGCCGTGGCGAAACTCATTTCGGAGGCGGAGAGCGTCTCCGGCCGCAAGGCGACCATCCTGAACCCTACGGGCGACGACGAGACCGTGGCGGTGCTGAGGCGGCGCCTGTTCGAAGAGGTCCGGTCGGGTGCCGCTGACGTGGCAACAGCCTTCGCCCCGATCTGGGCGGACAAGCGCGTCGAAAATCGGGAGGGTGCTCGGGGCTCGAAGCTCATCGACACCTATCCTTTCCATCCGGATCTGATCGACACCCTCACAGACAAGACGTCGACGCTGGCCGACTTCCAGCGCGTGCGCGGCATGCTACGCATACTCGCGAAGACCATCTCCTGCATATGGCAGAGCCGCGTCGCGGACGCCTACGCGATCCACGCGCATCACATCGACCTCAGCCAGGACAGCGTCCAGCGGGAGTTCACGACCAGGCTCGGACAGTCGGCCTTCGTTCCTGCGATCAACAACGACGTCGCAGGCTCCTCTGGCAAGCCGGCGCTGGCGCAGCAGATAGATGTCGACGTCAACGCAGGCCTGCTGCCTTACGCGTCGTATGCCGCCAGAACGATCTTCGTGCACACGCTGGCCTTCAACAACGAGCTGCGTGGCATCACGCCAGCGCAGCTGCGCTATTCGATCGCATCGCCGGCATCCGATCTCGACCTGCTGGAGGCAAGCCTCGTCCGCTTCCAGACGGACAGCGCCTATCTCGACGACCGCCCCGGTGCGCCCCTGCGATTCAATGCGGAGGCGAACCTGACGCAGATCATCGCGAGAGAGGAGAAGGGCATCGATGCCGAGCGCGTGCGTCTCGAGCTCGACAGCCGGATCAAGGACATCTTCAGCGGATCCCGACCGACATTCGACCCGATCCTATTCCCGGCCGGCGCGTTCGACGTGCCGGACGACGTAGGCGAAGGGAAGCCGCGGCTGGTGGTCGTCAAGCACGAGACGCTAGAGGTTTCGTCGCAGCTCGAAGAGGTTCCCGAGTTCATCGCCAACATGTACACGCGCAAGGGCAGCGAAGGCGACAAGTTCCGGATGCTGCGGAACAACCTCGTGTTCCTGCTGGCGGACGAACGCACGGTCCCGCAGATGCGCGAGGCGATGGCCCGCCGCCTGGCGCTGTCCGAGCTGAAGCGTCCGGAACGCCTGATCGACCTCGCCGAACACCAGCAGCAAGAGATCCTTCGCTTGGAAAGCCGGGCGGAGTCGTCGGTCGCCGTCGCAATCCAAGGTTGCTATCGCCACCTCCTATACCCGTCGAAGGCGGCGCTTGGCGAGGGACTGGTCAGTCTGGCGTACGCATCGATCGACAATCCCGCGACGGCAGCCAATCCTGGGATCGGGCAGACCCAAGTGGTCCGGCAGCTCGCCGCCAGCGGAAAGCTGAAGTCGCCGGAGGACGCGCCCGACGCGCCGGCGTTCATCCGTGACCGGACACCACTGAAGCTCAAGCGGCAGATCACGACGGCGGCGCTTCGCGAGGAGTTCCGCAAGGACGCCAGCCTGCCGATGCACATCGGCGACGACCCGTTCAAGAAGATGGTCCGCAAGGGCATCGAGGACGGCCTCTTCGTCTACAGGCGCGAGGATCTCGTCGCCGGTCAGGGCGAGCCGATGCCGAGCATCGTCATCGACGAGTCGTCGGTCATCTTCACCGCCGACTACGCCAAGGAGCACGGCATCTGGCCGAGGGTGGTGGTCAGCACGCCGTCCGGTGGCACTGCCACCAGTGGCGACGGTCCGGCCGGGTCGTCGACGAACGGCGCCCAGGATCAGGGCTTCCAGCAGGTTGGCGGATCGACGCCCGTCATCGGAACGCCGAGCGGCGCCGGCGCGGCATCGGCCGTGAGGGAGCCTGGAAGCACTTACGGAGCGGGTGCGGTCTTCACGCACGAGGGCGTCCTGAAGGAAGCGCTGACGGTCGTCTTCCAGAAGGCACGCAGTAGCAAAGCCAGCCGCCTGGCCTCCCTGACGATCTCTCCCTTCGAGTACGCAGATGCGTTCAAGCTGCTGGCGGTCGCCGATGCCGTGCCCGACGCTATCAAGCGCGTCGAGATCGACGGGGATCTGTCCACGGCTGCCGGCGGCGATCTCACGATCAAGGCGGATGGTACGATCGGCGAGATGAAGAGCCTGAAGGAGTACGTCGAGCCGCTGCTCCGCGCAGCCAGCGAGAAGCGGTTCGACGTCGTCATCCGAATGACCTTCGCCGACGGGCTGGATCTCACGACGGACGCTGCGGAGAAGATCACCGAGCGCCTCACGCGCTTCGGCTCCGCCGCTGCGTTCGTGGAAGCCTCTGCGGAGGTGGCAGCATGATGAATGCAAGAATGAAAGCCGACTACATGAACCGGCCAGCGATCCAGCCTTCATACGAGGTGCGCGCGCGACGCGTCGGCAACGAACTGCAGGTGGACATCTGGCAGATGCCGTCGTCCGCAAGTCCGCATATCGTCACGCCGATCCGCGTGGCCGGACTGGCGGGTCGTAATCTGGAGATCAACCAGATCCGCATCTTCAAGCGCCTGAAGGACGCGGGCATCCGGCTCGACGTGATGCCGATCGATGGCCTCCGTCTTCCCATCGACGAGGCGGCTGCCCTCCGCCTCGCGCTTATGTTCCGCGTGCTCGCGCCGATGCGATCGCGCTCCGCGATGGTGCAGGTAGCGGAAGGCATCGAGGAGATGCCGCGCGAGGAGGCCGCCTACTGGCTGGGCATGGCCGTACACCGCAAGAACCCGCGCCGCGTGCTGACCGCGCTTCGAGTCCTTCTCACTTCAACCGCTCGCTGATTGAAAGACGACCGTATGACAACTCGCCTGATCGAGCGTTATTTGCCCATCGCCGAGATCGGCATCGAGAGCGTGCGCGAGCGCACCCCGATGACCCCTTTCCCGGCGCCCAATCGGCTGCATGTTTGGTGGGCGCGGAGGCCGCTGGTGGCTTCGCGCGCGGCAGTCTTAGCTTCGATCCTGCCCGAGGACGCGGATCGCGACGCATTCAAGCATGCGCTCGGCATTCACGGCGATCCGATTGCTGCGCGGGTTCGGATCGCTCGCGCCGATCGTCAAGGCGAGCGGCTCGGCGCTAACGCCTATGGGTATCCGCGAGCTTTCCTGCACAACCCTACTGAGGAAGAGCTCGGCGACCTCCTGGGAGATAAGGAGTTCGTGGTCCTTGATCCAACTGCCGGCGGTGGAGCGATACCTTTCGAGGCCTACCGCTTGGGGCTGTCGGCAGCTGCGAACGATCTGAACCCCGTCGCTAGCCTCATCGAGAAAGCTACAATCGAATATCCTGCCAAGTTTGGTGCCCAACTACTGCAGGAATACGAAGCAATCGGACCAACTTGGGCAAGTGAGGTGCGAGCACGTTTGACCACCGTGTTCCCAGCGGAACCCGAAAAGGACTGCCGCCCCGACGCTTACCTGTGGGCACGCACGATCGCCTGCCCATACTGTGCCGGTCAGGTGCCGTTGTCACCTAACTGGCGCCTTGCGCCTGACGGAACCGGCGTAGCGATCGTCACGCACTTGGCATCAGGCGTCGGAGACACGGCTCGCCATTGCACTTTCAAGATCGTCGATAGCAGTAAGGATCACGCTCCAAGCACGATAGCTGGTGGCGATGGAATTTGTCCGTTTCCTGATTGTGGGCGTCCGATTGATGGCGACGAGATCAAACGCCAAGCCCAAGCAGGCGGAATGGGTGAGCAACTGTTCACGGTTGTCTACAAAAGACAGGTGATTACCAAGACCAAGACCGGGAAGAACCGGATGAAGTGGGTGCGCGGATATCGCGCGCCAACCGCCAATGATGACAATCGCGGGCTCGTAGCTACTTTACTATCGGACAAACTTCCTGAGTGGGAGGCGATGGATATCGTGCCAAACGAGGCGTATCCCGAAAATACTAACGACGATCGCCCCCGCCAGTACGGTATGCCCCTTTGGAGGGATATGTTCTCACCGCGCCAGCTATTGGCGCATGGGGTAGCCGTCGAGGTCTTTCAAGAAATGTTGGAAGCTGATCGATCGAACGGCTCGCTGACAGAAGTTCGCGCGATGGCCTATGTATATGTCGCCATCGGTATGGACAAGCTACGCGATTATAATTCGCGGATGACGCGTTGGATCGTCAATCGTGAGACGTTGGCAAACACCTTTGATCGACACGACTTTGCATTCAAGTGGTCCTATGCCGAGATGGCCCTCCTCATCGAAGGCATGGGCTTCGATTGGGCGATCGAGGCAACCGGCAAGTCCCTACGAGAGCTTATTGGAATGGTCGGAGCCAATAAGCGTGGTGATATGCTGGATGCCGTACAGAAAGTCACCGGAACGATTGCGGTGACCAACGGCTCTGGGGCATCAATGCCACACATCGCCGATCGATCGGTCGACGCAGTCGTGATGGATCCGCCCTACGGCGCCAACGTAATGTATGCCGAGCTGTCCGACTTCTTTTACGTCTGGCTCAAACGCACTGCCGGCCTGGTCGTGCCAGAGTTGTTCACCCGCCGTCTCGCCGACAAAGAAAGTGAGGCGGTCGCCAATAAGACTCATTTCCAAGGGCAGAAGGGTGCTGCCAAGCTCGCCAACCGCGACTATCAGGACAAGATGGCTGGCATTTTCGCCGAATGTCGTCGCGTCCTGAAGGACGACGGCATCATGACCGTCATGTTCACGCATAAGGATACAGGCGCGTGGGATGCGTTGGCGATGTCGCTGATGCACGCAGGCTTCGTCATCACGGCGTCCTGGCCGGTCAACACCGAAGCCTCAGGGTCGCTACACATCAAGGATAAGGCTGCCGCAAACTCCACGATCTTTCTAGTCTGCCGGCCCCGTATTGATGAAGGCGATGAAGCAAATTACTGGGAAGACGTCGAGCCGCTCGTCGCGAAGGCGGTTCGCGAACGCATTGGGGATTTCCAGATCGCCGGCATCACCGGCGTCGACCTCTACCTAGCGAGCTTTGGTCCTGCGCTGGAGGCGTTTTCACGCCACTGGCCGCTTACCCGCGGCAACCCGGCGCCACTACCGCCGGCGAAGAGGGGATCTCAGGGTGATCTGCTCGAGGAGTTCGATCCCTACGCCGTGCGCCCCGAGGACGCATTGAACGCCGCACGTCGCGAAGTGAAGGCATGGCGTCTCGCTCAGCTCGCCGACCGGCGTGCAGCGAATGACATGGACCCCGCTACCGCATGGGTCGCATTGGCGTGGGACGCATTCCGCGCACCGCAGTTCGCCTACGACGAAGGTCTGCGGCTGGCGCGTGCCGTCGGTCTCGACATGACCCAAGTCGTTGGACGACTGGCGGAGAAGAAGGGGTCGGATCTCAAGCTGTGGGACTCGGCCACGCGCGTCGCCAAGGGTGCGTTGGGTCCAGCGAACGGCTCGCGTGGAATGATCGATGCGCTCCATCACGCGGCTCAGACGGCACAGAAGACCAGCGTCGAAGCCGCTCGCGATATGTTGGAAGCGAACGGCCTGCTCGACGACGACGAGTTCAAGGTGGCTCTCGAAGTCCTGCTAGAGGTCCTGCCGCCGTCCAAGACGTTCTCCGGCATCGAAGCCGACGATGCGATCAAGCCGGCTGCGGACGACTTCGATGCGCTGGAGAAGCTCCGCCGCATCGTCTACGGCGATGAGATCGGCGCGCCGAAGCAGCTGTCCCTGTACGATCCGCTGGACGCCTGATCCACGATGCGGTCGGAGAGCGACTACAATCACGAACGCGACGGCATCGATCTGGCTCACGCCCAGAACGATGCCGGCCGCGACGCTTTCGTCGGTCTCGTCCATACGGCGCTCTTCGCGGCTTCGATCGCGTTCGTCGGAGACGTCGCTCCGCTGAAGGATGCCGTGCTCAAGCCGGCTCTGCTTGCGGCCTGGTTCTTCAACTTCGTCGGTCTTCTCGCACTGACGATCAGCTTCCAGGCCGCCCGCAACGCCGCGAACAAGCGGCGGTCCGCGCTCAACGATCACACCCCGCCATCAACCCGAAGCGTAGACGTACTGAATGGCGTTTCCCTTTGGACCTTTCCCGTCAGTCTTCTATGTTTGTTCTCCTTCACGACAGCCAACGTGGTGCAGACCAATGACCGACAGAAACCATCGACCACAGCCACCGTCGCTCCCGGACACCGATCGCCGGGGCTCGACGCCGCCGCCCCGCGCGCCAGCCTACCAGGCCCCAACGCCGACCCCGCCAAGTCCCGTTCCGCCAACGCCGGCCGCTCCACCCGCGAGCAGATGATCGCAGAACCGAAGGCCCACTGATGCTGCTCACGGACCGGACCTGGAAACGCAAGTTCACGCGCGAGGACGGCGACCTCGTGCGGAAGTTCTACGTCCCGGCGCTCTCCACGGCGACGCGATACGATCGCATCACCGGCTACTTCACGGCGGCCGGGCTGGCGCTCGCATCGGCCGGGATCGAGCACCTGGCGATGAACGAAGGACGGATGCGCCTGATCGTGGGCTGCACCCTGAACGAGGACGAGGTCCATGCAATTGAGAGCGGTCTGGCGATGGCGGAACTCGTTGCCGATCGCGTCGGCGACGCGTTGCCCGACGCGCCGGAAGGTGACGAGCGCAAGGCGCTCGAACTGCTCGCTTGGCTGGTAGCGCACGGACTGCTCGACGTGCGCATCGCGGTGCGATGCGTGCCTGGGACGCGCAAGCCAATCGCGGGCACAGTCATCTTTCACGAGAAATCGGGCGTCATCGAGGACAAGACCGGCAACCGGCTGGCGTTCACCGGGTCTCTCAACGAGACCTATCAGGGCTGGAAGCTCAACGGCGAGTCGATCAGCGTGTTCACGTCGTGGGGCGCCGCTGCTGAGTACGTCGACGACGAGGACACCTGCTTCGCGAGATATTGGAACAACCGAGCCGAAAGCATCCTGGTTGTCGACGTTCCGACCGCGATCCGCGACGCGCTGCTGAAGTTCCTGCCGCCCGACGACCAGATACCCGCCCGGATCGACGACGCGCGACGTGACGACCGGGACGATCAGCCGAACGAACCCGCAACACCTGCCGTGATCGTGCAGAATCCAGCGGCGGTGGAGCAAGCGGCCAGCCATACCTCCCTGTGGGACCGCATCGCTGTCGCTGCGAACGATCCGGAGGGTGGCATCTGGGTCGGTGAAGCCACGAGCCCCGTCGATGCATGGCCGCATCAGCGCAAGGCGTTCCTGCGCATGTACGGCGATCATCGGGATCATGCTCCGAGGCTGCTGATCGCCGACGAGGTCGGATTGGGCAAGACCATCCAGGCCGGCCTGATCCTACGGCAGTCCTGGCTCGCGGGCCGCATGCGCAGAGGCATCATCCTCGCACCCGCCAACGTCTGCGCGCAGTGGCAGGCCGAGCTGCGTGAGAAGTTCGCACTGAACTGGCCGATGTACGACGGCCAGAACATGCTCCGGTATGATCCGGCAACGAAGCAGATTGTTGCCATGCCGGTATCTCGATCGGACTGGTCGCGCGAGCCGTTCGTGATCATGTCGAGCCATCTCGCCCGACGGCGCGAGCGTTGGCCGGAACTGGTCGGTGCCGAGGAATACGATCTGGTCGTGGTGGACGAAGCCCACCACGCTCGCGTCTCACGGTCCGGTCGGAAGTCCGAGCCGAACATGCTCATGCGTCTTCTTCGCGAGCTGAAGCACCGTACGCGGGGTCTCGTACTGCTGACCGCCACGCCGCTGCAGACCAACGGACTCGAGCTGTACGACCTGCTGTCGCTGCTGGGGCTGCCCGACGAGTGGACCGCGGACGACTTCGAGCGCTACTTCGAGGCGCTTCGTCAGCCGAACGTTCCGACGCACGAGTTCGAGGCGTGCGTTGCACTTTTCCAAGCCACTGAACGCACATACGGCGAACTCGCTGAGACGCGCGCGGCGGGGATGGGCGCGGGCGGGCGAAATGCGCCCCTATCCCGCGTGGCGGTGAAGACCGTGCTCTCCGCCCTCCGGGGCGCCTCGTCAATCAAACGGCGGCGCCTGACGCCGACGGAGCGGACCGCTGCAATCCGGATCCTGAAGGGCTGGACACCGATCGCCGCGCTTCTCTCGCGACACACGCGCGCTCTGCTGCGTCGCTACAAGGCCGCAGGAAAGCTGGACGTGCGCATTGCTACCCGCGATGTCCGGGATCGCCTCGTCGACATGTCGGCGGAGGAGCGAGAACTCTACGAGGCGACCGAAAAGCTGATCACCGACGCCTACGCGAACGCGGACGAGAAGAAGCGTGCTGCGGTCGGCTTCATCCTCACGATCTACCGCAAGCGGCTGTCATCCAGCTTCGCGGCGCTGGCCTGCTCGCTGCGCGGACGCCTTGAGCGATCGAAAGCCATCGAAGACGACATGCTCGGTCTTGAGGACGAAGGTGAGGAGGTCGACGTCGACGACACTCCCGTCCTCGACCAGGAAGCGCGGCAGCTCCTCGAGTCCGCGGCGATCGAGGAACTGCTGACCGCGGTGAAGCAGCTTCCTCCGGACAGCAAGGCGATGGCGCTCGTCGAGGAACTGTCGAAACTGGAAGCCGAGGGCTACCAGCAGACCATGGTGTTCACGGGCTACACGGACACCATGGACGCGCTACGGGACTTCGTAGCCGACCGCACGAACCGTGAGGTCATCTGCTTCTCCGGCCGAGGAGGCGAGATCCGCAGCGCCGACGGACGCTGGCGGTGGGTCTCAAGGGCGGACATCAAGCGCCGCTTCGCCAAGGGCCAAGGAGACATCCTGCTCTGTACTGATGCCGCAGCCGAAGGCCTCAACTTTCAGTTCTGCGGATCGCTGATCAACTACGACATGCCGTGGAATCCGATGCGCGTCGAACAGCGCATCGGCCGGGTCGATCGGCTCGGACAACGCTTCGACGAGATCAGGATCGTCAACCTGCACTATGCGGACACGATCGAGACCCAGGTCTATCAGTCCCTCTCGTCGCGCATCAGCCTTTTCGAATCCCTGGTGGGAGGCCTGCAGCCGATCCTCTCCTCGGTCAGCAAGCGCATCGCCGAGCTCGCCCTGTCAGGAGCCGTCGTCGACGTGGAAGCGATGATCGCCGCGGATCTGAACCGTCCACCGCCGGCCGTCGATCTTGACGACGACGAAGCTGCACTGGACGACATGCCGGACATCGAACCCGCGGCGTTCGATCTGGGTGATCTCGAACGGCTCATCGCCGACGGCGATGCGCTCCCGGTCGGCTTCCGGACGGAGCGGCTCAGCGAGCATGAATGGACCGTCGAGGCCGTTACGCTTTCGCAGCCCGTTCGCGCGACCTTGGATCGATCCTTCTACGCAGTGCATTCCGACTCGGCCGAATTCTGGACGCCTGGATCGCCGGCTTTTCCCGCAATCGCCTTCCATTCGACGGGATCGAACCCACCGAACTAACAGGACATCCCGACGATCCTTCAAGCCTGACGTCACTCGACGTCGAGATCCCTTTGGATCCTAGCCTTCTTCGCCTCGAACATCCTTCGGATGAAAGCCTGGGTGTCCTCCTTCGGGTAGTCAGGGTTGGGACTACGATTAGAGCCACCGAACAGTGACAGCGCCGACAAGTTTTGCAACTGGGCCGCAAGATCTGCAACGCCCATCCGTCGAACGACCAGCGTCTTCGGGATGCGATCGTTCAGCACCTGCAGCTGATCGAGATGATCCTCGAGCTTCATCGCCGCTGCCGTCGAGTGCCCGGTGGCGATGCGCGCGTTGATGATGTGCTGGAGTTCCTCGTGGCTGGCCTCCACGCTTTCGGTGCCACGGCGGACGTATATGGCGGCCGCTCGAGCGTCGCCGTTCGCGCGCTCCGCGACGTACGGAAGATGTTCGGGGTTCGGCAGTACCGAGACCAGCTGGAAGCGTTTTCCCTGCAGGGCCTGATAGTCCGATGTCTCGTACGCGAAGTCGTCGATGTGAAGATTCCGCATCAGCGTGTCCGGAATCAACGGATTGACCTTCTTCGTGACATCGACCTTGTCCTTGAACTCGGTCAGGCCGGTGGGATCGAGCGACTTGTCCGCACGCTCGGCCACGCCGATGACGATGCAGCCTCCACCGCTGTTGCCAAGCGCCAGGACATGACGTGCCAGCTTCTCGTCAGCCGGCCACTCCGCCTT
Organism: Sphingomonas yabuuchiae; assembly: GCF_001477495.1. Taxonomy (GTDB): domain Bacteria; phylum Pseudomonadota; class Alphaproteobacteria; order Sphingomonadales; family Sphingomonadaceae; genus Sphingomonas; species Sphingomonas yabuuchiae_A. Next base: position 18,596 of record NZ_LDTF01000036.1, on the reverse strand, counting down.
GAAGTCCAGGTTGGCAGCTTCACCGGTATGATCCCGGAGAAGATTGCGGAAGCTGTCCCGCGACGGGTCTTCGAGCACCGCGGCCAATTCCTCCCGAAGGCCGCGCTTCGTCGCCACTGCATCGTTCAAGGCCGTCTCCCTACATATAGAAGCTGTATCGTGGGGCGATGACCTGCCCCTCGTCCACGTACTTCAGCACTTCACCCACATGCTTCGCCGCGGCGATCGTGATCGGCAAGCCGTTATCAAACTGAGTATTGTTCCAATTCATCTTCGTCAGGGCGAGCATCTCCTCCGCGATGTGCTGAAGCGGCTGACCTAGCGCCTGGCACCGCAACATCAGCGGTCGAGGTACGTACATTCCGGGATAGGTTCGGAAAAATTCGACGCTTCCTCGAGTATAGAGGAGTGCCTGATCCTTGTCGAAGCGCACCAGGGATCCGCGAAGGGGCGGGTACACCCCCAGCCGATACAGGCGGGTCATCGATTTCTGGACCCAGACGAAGTCAGCATAGTCGATGTCGCGCTCGTCGATGGCCTTGTGGAAGCCGCTCAACTCGTTGCGGTCGAAACGGGACGTCTTGTGCAGCACGACCCTCGCCGGGAAGTGACCGTGCTGATCCTTGAAGACGCGCAGCGAGTTGCTCAGCAGCTCGTACGCGTCCTCGGCAGTCAGATGGGGCTTCCGGTCCTCCTCGCTCTCGACCATGCGCCCGCCCCGGAGAATCAGCCCTTCACCCCGTTCGTCGAACATCTGCGCCGTGCTGGTATGTATGCGCTCGCCATCCAGAGACCGATAGAAGCTCAGGCCCACGAACGACGTCCGGAGCTGACGTGCGTCCCGAGCGAGGCGCCAAGGCAGACCGCCGGCCTTGTAATAGATCGCGGTCATCAGGTTCCACGCGATCGTCGCCTGGTCCTGCGTTCTGCGATCGCTAGACTCCTTCAGCTTGCGTGGGATCTTGAAGGTCGGATCGAACGTGGTCGGCCAGAGCAGCTGGATCGGTAGGTGAAGACGCATGCATGCGGCCTTCAACATGCCGCGGAAGTCGAGATCGGCTCCCGCCTCGAGCTCGTCGGCGTCCTCGCCGCCGGCCGCGTTCCTCGCATTGTAGGTCCGCTGGATGATCTCGACCGGCAGTGCAACAAGAACAACGTCGGGCTTCGTGCTCCGCTCGGACAGCACGGCGATCTCGTTGGTGATCGTCTCGACCACCGCGCGCGTCATGTCGCGCTGACCGGGAATGGCCACCAGTCGGGCGATCTCCCGCGGCGGTATTACACGTTGCAGTTCGGTCGAGGTGACGAATTCGCAACGGAACGTCTCCTCCAGTCCGGTTCCGGGGAATGGCGGAAACAGGTTGGGCTGTCTGCTTTCCTTGGCCGGAAGCCCGGTCGAGCACGTCTCGATCCATCTCGCGACGCCTTCCACGGTTTCGCCGCTACCGACGACGCCGAGCCTGATCCGCTTGGGGGCGCCTTCCAGACCCGCATCGAGCGGGCCATAGTCCATCAGACCGAACCTGATGTCCGGATGACGCATCGTGCCGCCGAACTCGAGCGGCGGTTCCTTGAGATGGGTCAGCTTCATTCCGCGACGTCCTCGACCGTTTCGCCCACCAAGGCATATTCGAACAGTGGAGAGGAGGGGTCGGCCTCCTGCGACTTCCACAATTCGTCAGGCACGCCCACCTCGAGCCCGAGCTGGTCAATCGCCTTGAACGAGATGAAGGGATACGCCCCCTTCAGGAGGTCGCCCTGTCCCTGGGCGATGAGAAACTCGCGCCACATCACGAACTGACCCATGACGGCGGCGTTGTTCTCCTTCTCCTTGATCTTCTTCAGCCGTTCACCCGCAAAACGATCCGCCCGCCGTCCGTCGTACGTGAAGTGGTAGGTGGGCGTGATCTCCACGAACCATCTACCGCCAAGCCGGACGAAATGATGCTGGAAGGCGGAGTGCCGCCAGTATGACGGTCGTCGAGGATCTTCCTTGCTCTTCCCGTAGCCCCCGACGACACGTCTGCTGGTGATGTTGAGCAGGCTTCGGTAGGCGTGGTTCAGATTGTCCCGATCACGGGGCTTGCTGAAGAAGAACGCACCGGAATCGCGATCGTGATAGAGGTGCGGGCGCACGAACTCCCCGATCGCACGGTTCAGCAGCGCCACGAAGTCCCGCTGCCGTTCCTCGTCATCGCTGTCTGACCATTCGTCGACGTCGAATTCCTCCATCGCCTCCGCTTCGCAGAGCTGGTTCCAAGGCCACTTGTCCAGATCATGGAAGGATAGGACCGACTTACCGCGGACGATCCATTCCGCACCGGCCCGCCGATCGAGATCCCGGAGTGCCGCACCGAACGACTTGTCGGAACCATGTCTCGTCGGTGCCCAGTAGATCCTCTTCGAGAATTCGACACCGACCAGGTTGATCAGCAGCTCCTCGTCCATACGGACGCTCGGCCCAGCTGCTCCCGGTCTGGCCGCAGCGGCCACGGATACGATCCCGGCCTTGGCCGCTGGCGTGAACTCGTCGGCAACCTTGTCGAAGACGACCTTGCGCGCCTTCATCCGTTCAGCGTCCGAGAACCAGTCCTTGAGCGACTTCCAGTAGGCCTTCCCCTCCTTCAGCCAGACGAAGATGAGCAGCACGGGAGCGGTACCCTGCATCCAGTACGCGATGTCCGCTTCCGAGCACGGGAATTCGAAGCTGGTGTCCGTCTCCCCCTGCAGTCGCTCCCGCTGGCTGGCCTTTCCCTGGACCTGAAGGAGCAGGTTGCTGACCTCTCCAGTGTCCGTGTCCCGGAGTTCGATGTAGCCATCGATGCCCGCCTCGACGCCGCCGGTCGGATAGAACATGAAGCCCATGCCGTTCACGACGCCTTGGATGTGCGCCATGCCATGCTGTCCGATGATGTCGCTGCGACCGATCTTCTTCATGCAGGCTCCTCCTGCTCAGCATAACGTTCGCTTTTGGTTCCCGGCCAGTGCTATGTGACGACTGACCCGTTCACGAGGACGTTTTTCCGAGGACAGGCGATCTCGATCTCGATCCTGAACCTGCCCTTCCATCCAAATGGGCCCGGAAACATGGGCCAGATCTCCGTTTCGGAAGATGTGAGAAGAAGCGGACATCGTTGCGCGGAAACCACAGCCTCACGATCGATGCGTCTCAAGGAGGCGGGTGGTTGATGGATCGGTCTGCAGAGTCCACCGTGTCAGGACAATGTGTGAAGTCGGGGGATAGCATGGTTTTCGGAAGTCTGTTCGGAGGTGGCAGGACGAAGATCGCGCTGCCGCACATCGGCCACGTCGACAGGCCTTCGGCGCCGGGAGAGTTCCAGGCCATCGCAGCCAAGGTCGCCAGCGCTCTTCCGGCTCTCCTTCCGACCGAACAGGACAACTGGTGGTTTCTGGCTGAGCAGTACGACCGACTGATCGATGCGGCAGGCACGGCAGCGAGCGCAGCCAGGCTTTCGCCCCTGCGTCTGCACCAGATCGAATACGAGGGTCGTCGCTCGGAGGATTCCTACGTCAAGTCACCGAACCCCGGCGTGTCCTTCCTGAAGGACGTCAAGGCGGAGATGGATCAGCACGTCTCGCCGAGCCTGACCGACCTGATGCTCGCCAACGTCTTCGTCATGTACACTTCCGGCTTCAAGGACGCCTTGAACGGCATACGGCGCAAGTACGCTCAGCACTTCCACGACAACTGCATCGCCCAAGGCAGCGTCGCGATGGCCGGCCGCTGGCAGGCGGTGCTGGCCGATCTGGGCGTGAAGCCCGCGCCTGCCCCCGCACCGACAGGGACCGGTCGAGCCGAAGGGGAACGCCTGTTCAAGCTCGGCATGGAGGCAGCCGTCGCGTTCCGATCGAACGAGGCCATCGATCTCTACACCCGATCCATCGCCGCGTGGCCCAATCCCTCACCGTACATGAACCGCGCCAACCTCCTCATGAAGCGCGTCCGCTGCCGTGAGGCGCTCCTCGACCTTCGGGAAGCAAAGAGGATCGACGATCGCGAAGGTCGCGAGTTCGGCCTGATCCTGTCCCGCGAGATCCAGTGGGCGTCGATGCTCGCCAGCAACTACGAGAACGGCACCCGAGAAAAGCTGGTCGCCGATCTGAAGGTGACCGGGCGCGACCATGTCGCCGAACGCATCATTTGCGTCTCCTTCGACATCCATCAGGCCCAGTGGGACTGGAACTCGTTCGATCGCACACTGCTCGAATACCATCTGTTCAACGATCTCGACGACATCCGGAAGTTCGACGACCTCGCCCTGTATCCTGAGGCTCGGGAGCTCCTGGATCTCTACGATGGCGAATTCATCGACATGAAGGTGGCTCAGTCTCCGTCAGGGGACGCATATGCCGACGCGCAGGCGAAGATGCACAACTTCCTGTGTTCGTACGACATGCCGGACATGCTCCAGCTGCGGCGGTACATGCTGTACCGCATCCACGACCGTCTCCTGAGCATGGACTTCGGGCCCATGCACAACGCGCTCGATTCCGACTGCAAAGGCATCATCGCGGAAGCGGAGCGGTTCGTCTCGACCAGAGTGGGAGGTCGACGGTGAGCCAGAGTGCCTGCCGATGAAGGGCAGTCGTTCATCGAAGACGAGGAAGGATCCAGCGCGCCTTCGGATGGTCGAGGCTGCGATTAGGCACGCGGAGCAGGTCGTACGGACCTCAGGGCAGGCCGGACCGGTCCTCTTCCATCCGTCGACGACCAAGAAGCCGTACGCTAAGGCGCCCGCCTGCGGCGCTTCAGATGCTGCGCCCATCAACCCCGCCATGGAGATGGCGGTGCGAAGCGCGCTGGGCATGCCCAATCCTGACACTCCCGCGAAACCCGATGCCGCCAAGTCCGCTCATCCGACGGTAGCAATCGATGCTCGCCGTCAGGCCCGAACCGGGCCGAGCACAGCGCAGAAGCCGAAGACGCCAACGGACGCCGGCACCACGCGGACCCAACAGACCAAAAAGCGGAAGACGCCCAAGAAGAGGACGGGTCCGGTCGGACAGCCGACGGTTTCGAAGAAGGTCAAGGCCCGCAGGACCGGGATGGCACCTATCGCCGTCCGTCCCGCCGCCCCCGAAACCGCCAGCGTGCGACGGAAGGGTGCCGCCTCGAACGCGGCATCCCGACTGGCTATCAACGCCCGGATGAGGACGGGGGCCAGCACCGAAGCGCCGAAGACCGTTTCACCGTTCCCCGAGCTGCAACGTCGCTGGCAGGCGGCCTTCAGCTATCTCCAGCGGTTCGCCGAAGCCAACCCGGATGCGGCCGACGTCGTGGAGGCGAGGCGCCGGATGGCAGAGGTGGAGCGGGAATGGGAGCGTCTCCAGGCTGTCGATCCAAACAGCCCCGACTGCTTCCCGTGGCCCTCAACCGATGCTCCCGCCGGTGATGGTGATGGCCGTGCGGCCGCTGGTGCCTGGCAGGAGATCGGCATGCTGGCCTATCTTGGCTACCATGTCGGTCTATCCAGCACGTTGTCCGCGGCACAGCGGCTCCGGCTTCTCGGGCACGTCTTCGTCATGCGCCTGCCGCCGCTCAACGGCATCGCCTACATGCGACAGTGGGGCGCGCCCGATACGGGCACGCGCCTCAGGAAGATCGCCGAAGGTCTCGCCTCGTTCGCGCGGAACGCGAAGCGCCGCAGGAACCCGAACCTCGCCGAGGCGGTTCGCCAGTGGGAGGACGATCTGGAGGGCCTAAGGCGCGTCCACTACGTGGGCCGCTTCGACTTTCCCTGGCCCGCTCCATGATCGAGTGGCTCGTCCTTGGCGCCTTGGTTCTCGCCGGGGGCGCTTCGAGTTCCGGAAGCCGCTCGTCGTCCTCAGGCAGTCGATCGCCGGCCCCATTCGACACCGGCGAGTATCGGCGCAAGAAGGCAGCCGACGAAGCGGCTTGGCGGGCAGGCTGGGAGCACGAGGTCGACCGGACCCGGTGGATTTCCCAAAGCGTCGCACACCGCATCATCGAGACGTACCCGCTGCCGGGCGCCGACCGAACCTACTTCATGACCTCGATCGAGAAGCCGGCCAAACTGAAGGAACTGCTCGCCGAGTTCGCCGCCCACAACCTCCAGCATCTCGCCGAGCGGAAGGCGGCGCTGAAGCCGTTCTTCGACAGCGTCGAGAAGAACCCGCTCACCGACGAGCAGATGGACGCCTGCATCTGCTTCGACGACGCCGTGCAGATCGTCGCTGCGGCAGGATCCGGCAAGACGTCGACGATGGTCGCGAAGGCCGGGTACGCACTGCACGAGGGGCTCGTCGCGCCAGAGCAGATCCTGGTCCTCGCGTTCAACAGGGATGCCGCCAAGGAACTGGATGCACGCATCCAGACGCGTCTGGCGCAGTTCGAAGGCGTCGATCGCATCACGGCGCGCACCTTCAGCGCGTTCGGCCTAAGCCTGATCGGCGAAGCGACCGGCAGACGGCCCTCCCTCGCTCCCTGGGTGGGGTCCCAGACGGACGAAGTCGCCAAGATCGTCGAGATAGTCGAGGACCTGCGCCGATCGGATCCGACGTTCCGCGAGGACTGGGACGTGTTCCGCACCGTCTATGGACGGGACCTGGATCGCTGGAGCGCGCCTCGCGACAGCGCGAACCCGTTCATCATCACCACCAACGGCGAGCGGGTGAAGAGCGACGAGGAGCGGATCATCGCGAACTGGCTCTTCCACCACGGCGTGTCGTACGAATACGAACGGCCCTACGAATACGACACCGTCACGTCACGGTACGGGCAGTACAAGCCCGACTTCTACTACTCGGACGTCCGGCTCTACCACGAGCACTTCGCACTCAACCGTAAAGGCATGCCGCCGCCGCACTTCGAGGGCGACTATCTCGGAGAACGCCGCTGGAAGCAGGGGCTCCACGAGGAGCGGGGCACCGATCTGTTCGAGACGACGTCGCATGAGATCCGCAGCCCCGGATCGTTCGACCGCCTCCGACACGAGCTCGAATCCCGTGGCCTGTCCCTGCATCACGATCCGGATCGTACGGGAAAGGGGCCGCCACCGCCCACCATCAGTCAGCTCGCATCGACCCTGCGGACCTTCCAGCAGCACGTGAAGGGCAGCGGATTGACGATCGCTCAGATCCGCGCGGCGATCCCGGTCGGGTCCGACGACGCCTACACGGCGCGCCTCACGCGGTTCGTCGACCTCTACGAGCGGATATCGGCGGAATGGGAGGAGAGGCTTCGGGCGATCGAGTGCATCGACTTCGACGACATGATCGTAGCCGCGGCCGAGCATCTCGAGGCCGGCTACGAAAGCCCTTACACCCTGATCCTAGCGGACGAGTTCCAGGACAGCTCGCGTGGTCGCGTCAGGCTCCTGAAGGCGCTGCTGAAGAGCCGCGGCCACGACGCGCGTCTGTGCGTGGTCGGTGACGACTGGCAGGGCATCAACCGGTTCGCCGGCGCCGATCTCTCCGTGATGAGCCACTTCAAGGCGTCGTTCGAGCACTCCACCAGGGTCATGCTGAGCACCACCTTCCGCTGTCCGGCAGCACTGTCCGAAGCGGCCAGCGCCTTCGTCCAGGCCAACCCCCAACAGATCTCGAAGACGGTCGTCACCACCAATAAGTATGATGGTCCGGCGCTGGTGGCGTATGCATCGGAGACGAGCGAGGCGTCCACCTCCCTGCTGCGCGATCATCTCGACGCCCTGCGGAAGCAGGTCGCTTCCGGCGCCCTGCATGGATCGAACGGCCACCGGCCTCGCGTCATGGTCCTCGGACGCTACAATCGGGACCGACCCGCCGACATCGGACGATGGCAGCGCTCCTACGCCAGCGCATTCGATCTCCAATTCCGGACGGTCCACGCCTCCAAAGGCCTGGAGGCGGACTACGTCATGCTGGTCAACCTCACCGAGGGCCTGATGGGGTTTCCGGCCAAGCAGACAGACGACAGCGTGTTGGATCTAGCCATGCCTGAACCGGACCCGTTCCCGATGTCCGAGGAGAGGCGGCTGTTCTACGTCGCCCTGACCCGCGCCAAGCGGCAGGTCCGGATGTACACGACGATCGGTGAACCCTCGCGTTTTTTGATGGAGCTCGCGAACGGCGGACACCTCAGGATCAAAACGACCGGGGGTCTCCTGGAACCATGCCCCTCGTGCCGGTCAGGCCATCTGAAGCTGATCGATGGGAGGAACGGCACGTTCCAGGCGTGCAGTGGGTCACCATCGTGCCGATTCAAGCGGAACGTCGCCGTTCGGAGCGGCAGTCCTTCGGCCGGGAACGATCGCATCGAGGCGCCCATGAAGGCCGGCTGCCGTTGCCCGATCTGCGGGACCGGCACGCTGATCCTGAGGGACTCGGGACCCTACGACCCCTTCCTGGGATGTTCGGAGTACCCGAGGTGTCGAGCGCGCGCGCTACCACTGGAAGCGGCGCGCATTTGATCGCACTACTGAGGTTCCTGCCGCGAGGATCGGATGTGAAGGAAGGAAAGAGGAAGTGGGCGTCTACGTCAATCTGAAATGCCGAGGCTGCGGCGAGAGCCTGACGGGCGGCTACGTGCGCACCTACGCGGGGATAGGCGAGCCGCTCATCGATTGCCCACGCTGCAAAACCGTCAACAGTCATGCCGACCGGGTCACCGAATGGCAGCTGATGGGCGGATTCAGGAGGTTCTGGCTCTTCCTCACTCTAGGATGGTCGACGCTTTTCTTCTACGGCATCGGCGGAACCGTGCTTGCCACGTTCCTGCTCGTCAAGGAAGTGACCCGATCCGAAGAAGCCGTGTTCGCGATCATCGCGGCCGCCTTGGCGATCGGCCTGCTCCGCCTCTTCCTCTACTTCCGCAAAGGCATCCGACTCTCGAGCGAGCGCATGTGCAATCCGGCCTATCGAGAGAAGCTGAGAAGGCATGGGCTGGCATCAGGATGAGCCAATGACGTTCGGAGTCCTCCGCGCACCGGAGACTGGATCTGGTGATTGCCAAGCGATTGCCTGACATCGTGCCGCGCCATCGAAGCGGCAGCAGTACCCCGCGAAAATCCCGGTTTTACGCTTGTTCGTCGCAGCATCGTCGAGCCCACGCATAGAAGGCGTCCATATCCACATGGATGATCTTGCGGCCTTCAGGCTGCGGATGCTCGGCGGAAGAAGGTGTTGGCGTTGACACGCAAAAGCCCGGAATGATCCTTGCGCCCGCACGCTACGGGCTTGAAAACGAAACAGGAACAGTCCGGATACGTCAAGCCCCAGGTTCGTCGGGATCACGGCAGCCGCACTGATCGAAATTAACATCCTCTTATCGAACCTTGCCTAAAAGGGGCGCGGGATAATGATTTGATGCGCTTCCGATCCTTCGGTGCCGCTGCCCTTTTGTTGCTCCTGTGTCTGCCCGTCATGGTTCGGGCAGAGGCGCGCGGCGATCCATGGGCGGCTTGGCAATGGGCCAGCTTCACACAGCTCGGCGATGCGGTGCGCCTGCCACACATCACCGCGACGGCCGTCGTCCGCGCCAGCGACGGGACCATGTGGATCGGCACGCGCGGCGGCCTGATCCGCTATGACGGACAGCGTGTCCGCAGTTTCAAGGCCTTGTCGAGCGATCCTTTTTCGCTGCCGGACAATTATGTCCGCTCGCTCTTGGCATTGCCCGATGGCGGGCTGCTGATCGGAACCAATGTCGGCGGACTGGCGCGTTATGAACCGGCGAGTGGCCGGTTCATCCGGTTGAAGGCTCGAAATGGAACGACCGGCAGCCGCATTTTCGGTTTTACGCCGGATGGTTCGGGAGGAGCCTATATCGCGTCGGACGGCGGCGTTCATCGTTACATCGCCAAGGCCGACCAGCTCGACTCCATGACGGGATCGGCGATCCGCTCTGCCGATGGGCGTCGCGAGGGCGCGTTTGCGGTTTACCGCGATCCGGACGGCACGCTCTGGGCGGGTTGTGAAGGCGGGTTGTGGGTTCGGCCGGCCGGGGCCGGACGTTTTCAGCGGACTTCGCTTGTCGATGCTGCGAACAACCGTGACGTCTGGTCGATTCTGCGCGATCGGCACGGACGGCTATGGGTCGGGACGGGTTCAGACGGCGTCTATTCATCGACCGATCGCGGCATCGACGCACGCTTTTCGCAAACGCCCTCTTTGCGGGGGGCCGCCCCCCTGGTCGGGCACCGGACGATCAGGGCGATCGTCGAAGACGAACGCGGGCGGCTCTGGGTCGGTACCGACGGCATGGGAATCGTGCTGATCGATCCCAGCAACGGCTTTTCCGTGACCGCCATCCGACACCTGAGCGCCAACCCGATGTCCCTTGCGGGTGATACGGTGCGCGCACTGGCGCTGGACGGGTCGGGTGGCGTCTGGGCTGCGACCGAAATGGGCGCAGCGCGGACGCAGGGGCTGGGCGGCGGAACGTTGCGTATCGGATCGGCGATGCCCGATCCGCGCATGTCGCTGTCGGACGACAATGTTCGTGGAATCATGGTCGACCGACATGATCAGGTCTGGCTGGGCCTGAGTAACGGGACCGTCGATGCACTCGACCGGACGGCAGGTCGGGTGCGTCGGCTGACCCTGAACGGCCAGCATGGCGGGCAGGATATCAAGGCGCTGCTGGAGTCGTCGGATGGCACCATCCTGGTCGGCGCGCGCGGCGTCGTCGCGATCGATCCGCGCAGCCTGTCCCAGCGTGCGCTGACGGTAGACGGGCTCGGCGACCTTCCGGTCATCTCTTTGGCCGAGACACCCGATTCCCTGTTGATCGGCACCTATAAGGGGCTGTTCATTCGACGGCGCAGCGACGGACAGGTGCGGGTGTTCGAACATGATGCCGCCGATCCGCACAGCCTGCCCAACAATGAAGTCATCAATATCGTCACGCTGCCCGATGGCAGCGTAATGGTCGCCACGCCCGGCGGCGTCGGTCGTCTCAACGTGGCGGCGGGGAAGTTCACCAATTTTTCCAGCCGGTCACCCGGGCCAGGAAGCTTGCCGCAGGATTATGCCGGTTCGATCATCCCGTCCGGGCGCAAGATATGGGTGGGAACCTATGGCGGCGTAGCATTGGGTCAGCCGGTGGCAGGCGGCTGGCGCTTTCGTGCGATCGCGGAAACACAGGGGCTGGCAGGCGACAATGTCGCCTCACTCGTCCTCGATGCCCAGCAACGTCCCTGGGTCGCGAGTGCCGGCGGCATCTCGGTCATCGACCCGGTGAGCCGCCATGTGCGGGTCATGAGCCAGCGCGATGGACTGAGCGCGAGCGCCTTCAATCAACGCGCGGCGGCGCGTATGGCGGACGGGTCGCTGCTGTTCGGTGCGCCCGACGGGCTGATCGTCTTGCAACCCGACGTTCTGCTGGGGCGGCTGAGCCATGCTCGTTCTGGGCCATTGATCGTCAGTTCGGCGGATATCGACGGTCACGCGCTGGCCGTGGACTCGGCCGTCAAGTCGCTGTCGCTGCGCTGGGGTACGGACAAGCGTACCCTGCGGATCGGCTTTGCCCTCGCCGATTATGACGCGCCGGAGACGATCCGCTACAGCTATCGGCTGACCGGTTTCGACCGGACATGGATGACGGTGCCTGCAGGCACGCCTGCCAGCGCGACCTATACGAATCTTCCCTCCGGCACTTATAGCCTGGAGCTCCGGGCCTATATCCCGGGCCTGGGTGCACGGATGGTCGAGCGTCGCGTCGAGATCACGGTCGACCCGCAATGGTATGAAAGCTGGGCAGGCCGGGCCGGGCTGGCGCTTCTGTTCCTGTTGTTGCTGGGGGCGACCTTCTGGGCCGTTACCGCGGTCGTACGCCGTCGCGCGCGAATACTGGAGGCCATGGTCGAAGAGCGGACGAGCGCATTACGCGCCGCGAACGAGCAACTCGACCGCCTGGCCAGCACCGATCCCCTGACCGGACTTGCCAATCGCCGGACCCTGATGGCGGCGCTTCAGGATGCGCGCGACCAGGCGATCACTACGGACAACGGCTTTACCTTCGCGCTGCTCGATATCGATCATTTCAAGCGGATCAATGACGGCTATGGCCACGGCGCTGGCGACGAAGTGCTCGTGCGCATGGCGGACCGCCTGCTGAAGGGCATGAGATTAAACGACATCGTCGCCCGCTATGGTGGCGAGGAAATCGCGATCCTCTTTCACGGCGCGACGCTCGACAGCGCGACGGGCATCGTCGAACGCTTACGGCAGGAAATTGCCAGCACCCCGCTGCTGGTCGGCAGCCAAGCGATCACCGTCACCTTCAGTGCGGGCGTGACGGAATGGCGTCCGTGCGAAGACGTCGGGGCCACGATCCGTCGTGCCGATGAGGCGCTCTACGAAGCGAAGCGAAGCGGACGGGACCGGGTGGCGCGGGCTGCCTGATCCGGAACCTGCGCACGCCCGTCAGTATTATATGGACATGACGACGAACGATAGCACCGATACCGCCCCGCCGCTGGTCCGGAGCGGTCGTCTGGTCCGCCGGGGCGGTGCCTTCGTGCTGGAAGGCGATGACGGCAGGCATCTGGAATTGCGCCTGATGCGGGTTCCCATCGATCATGTCGGCAAATCGGTCGCCGTGACCGGCCACCTGCTGAGTCCGGACGTGATGGAGGTCGATGGCGTCAGGGCCGCCTGACCCGGATCAATGCGCTTTCTTGCCGGGGATCAGGTGCAGCACGCCCACGATGATGGCGCCGATGACGAGGCCGACAATGGCGGAGCCGATCGCCCCGACCAGCCACTCCGCCGCCGAACCGCCGACGGGCAGCGCCTCGCCCGCATGATGCGCGGTTCCGTGGATCAGATGGGGCAGGGTGGTCAGCCCGAACTCTTCCATGCCATGGACGATGATCCCGCCCCCGACCCAGACCATCGCGGCGGTGCCGACGATCGCCAGCACGCGAAGGACCACCGGCATCGCCTTGACCAGGCCACGCCCGATCGCCTGGGCGGTCGCATTCTCGCGACCGGCCAGGTGCAGGCCGATATCGTCCATCTTCACGATGGCCGCGACCACGCCGTACACGCCCACGGTGATCGCGATGCCGACCAGCGCCAGGGCGATGGCCTGGGTGGCGATCGACAGGTCGGGAAGTTCCGACAAAGCGATGGCCATGATTTCCGCCGACAGGATCAGGTCGGTCCGGATCGCGCCGGATACCTGCCGTTCCTCCAACTGTCTGGCGTCGACCGGCGCGGTATCCTCCGCCTCGGCATGATGGCCGGTCAGCGTTTCGAGGATTTTCTCGCTCGCCTCGAAACACAGGAACGCGCCGCCTGCCATTAGGATCGGGGTGATCGCCCAGGGCGCAAAGGCACTGAGCAGGAGGGCGGCCGGCAGGAGAAAGATCAGCTTGTTGCGCAGCGAGCCCAGCGCGATCTTGCCGATGATCGGCAGTTCGCGCTGCGGCGCCAGCCCGACGACATAACGCGGAGTAACGGCCGTGTCGTCGATGACCACGCCCGCCGCCTTCGCACCCGCCCGCGCCGAAGCGCCCGCGACATCGTCCAGCGATGCCGCCGCCAGCTTGGCGATCGCCGCCACGTCGTCCAGCAATGCGACCAGACCACCAGCCATCGACCCGTATCTCCCTAAGCCCTGTTACCCCGTGCCTAGAGGCTCCTTGGAGACGATGCACGGAAAAATGACGGGCACGTCATGTCATCCATGCCGCGTCGCGCCAGACCTCGCGCAGATGTTCGAGCAAGGCGCCTACCGCCACTGGCACCCCCGCCGCCGCATGGAGCGCCCAGATGCCGACCGCCGCCGATCCTTCATACGCGGGAAGGACACGGACCAGCCGTCCGTCCGCCAACGCGTCGCCCACGTCCCATAGCGAGCGAAGCGCGATCCCAGCGCCGCCGAGGACCAGTTCACGAACAACCTCGCTGGAGGAGGTTTCGACACGGCTTTCCCCGTTCACCATGGCCCCCGTGAGGCGCCAGGGAAACTGGCCCTGCGCGGCAAGCAGTGCATGGTCGGCGAGGTCGGTGATGCTTCGCGGAGTTCCGGCTCGGGCGAGATAGGCGGGGCTTGCGCAAAGAATTCGGCGGTTGTCGGCCAATCGATGCGCTTCCAGTCCGGAAGGTGGCGTCGCCGTGATCCGGATCGCCAGATCGATGCCGCTGTCGATCATGTCGACGAAATCGTCGGTCAGATCGAGCCGAAGCCGGATCGCCGGATAGCGATCGAGAAACGGGGTCAAATACGGCGCGATCCACATCCGCCCGAACGAAGTCGGTGCACTTATCCGAAGCGGACCGGCGGGGCCGCCACCCTTCTGCGCCACCCGCGCCTCGGCCGCGCGAAGCCCGGCGACCAGCGGCGCGACGTCCGTATGGAAAGCGGCCCCGGCCGCGGTCGGGGCCAGACGGCGGGTCGTACGGTGGAGCAGCCGTATCCCCAATCGACCCTCCAGCCGGGCAATTCGTTTCGACACCATGGCGGGCGACAGGCGCCAAAGACGCGCCGCGCCCGCCAGACTGCCCTCACGAACGACATCGACGAACAATGCGATATCGGGGTCCATTCGTTCCTCCGGCGATCGACAGCTATTCGATTATGCCGACTACCGACGCGAATGGCGATGCTCTATCATTCCGGTCATCGGGCAAAAGGAGAGTTTTATGCTTCAGGAAAGCCGCATGATCGACCGCCACGGCCTGTCCATTGCCCCCGCTCTCTTCCGCTTTTTGGAGGACCATGCGCTCCCCGGCAGCGGCGTCGATCCGGATCGCTTCTGGGCCGGTATAGCCGATATCATCACCCGCTTCGGCCCGGAGAATGACGCTCTGTTGCGTCGTCGTGACGCTCTGCAAGCCGAGATCGACGACTGGTATCGACAGGGCGGAGTACGCGACGGAGCGGCGCAGCGGGCGTTCCTGACCGAGATCGACTATCTGGTTCCCGAGCCCGCGCCCTTCACCATCGCACCAAAGCATGTGGACGAGGAAGTCGCGTCGCGGGCCGGGCCGCAGCTGGTGGTGCCGATGCTCAATGCGCGCTTCCTGCTCAATGCCGCCAATGCCCGTTGGGGCAGCCTGTACGACGCGCTATACGGCACCGACGCCATCGCGCCTGTTTCGGGTGGTACGGGCTATGACCCCGAGCGCGGGGCGGCGGTGATCCGCTGGGCGCGTGAATTTCTGGACGAGGCCCTGCCGATTGCCGGGGGCTGGGATGAGGTGCCCGACCTTGCCACCGCCATCGAGCGACTGGAGGACCCATCGCTGTTCCGGGGGCGGAGCGAGAAGGGCTGGCTGTTCAGCCATCACGGCCTGCATATCGAGATCATGGTTGATGCGAACCACCCGATCGGTCGTACCGACAAGGCCGGGATCGCGGACGTCGTGCTGGAGTCGGCACTGACCACCATTTGCGATCTGGAGGATTCGGTCGCGGCGGTGGATGCGGAAGACAAGGTGGCGGGCTACGCGAATTGGCTCGGCCTGATCGATGGCACGCTGACGGCGCGGATCGAGAAGGGTGGCCGCTCCATCACGCGAACGCTGGCGTCGGATCGCGAATATCGCGCCCCCGACGGCACCGTCTTCGCATTGCCGGGACGCAGTCTGCTCTTCGTGCGCAATGTCGGCCATCTGATGACCACGCCCGCGGTCAGGCTGGCGGACGGTCGCGAAGCGCCCGAGGGTTTCCTCGATGCGATCGTCACTAGTCTGATCGCGATGCGGGGCGGCGGCTCGATCTATATCGTCAAACCCAAGATGCACGGGCCGGAGGAAGCCGCCTTCGCCGACCGCCTGTTCGACGCTGTCGAGGATATGCTGGGCCTCGACCGGCATCGCATCAAGATCGGCGTTATGGACGAGGAGCGCCGGACATCGGCCAATCTGGCCGCCTGTATCCATGCGGTGAAGGACCGGATCGTCTTCATCAATACGGGTTTCCTCGACCGTACCGGGGACGAGGTCCATAGCGCGATGCTGGGCGGTCCGGTGGTGCGCAAGGCGGCGATGAAGGAATGCGACTGGATCGCGGCCTATGAGGATCGCAACGTCCAGATCGGGCTGGCCTGCGGCTTTGCCGGTCGGGCACAGATCGGCAAGGGCATGTGGGCGGCCCCCGACCGGATGGCCGACATGCTTGCACAAAAGGGGGCGCATCCGCTGTCGGGCGCCTCCACCGCCTGGGTGCCGTCACCGACTGCGGCCACGCTGCACGCCACCCATTATCACCGCATCGACACCGCCGCCCGTCAAGCCCAGCGCGCCGCCGAACCAGTCGCCTCGCTGGAACGGCTTCTCACCCCGCCCATTGCCGAAGCGCCCGACTGGTCGTCTGAGGAGATCGCGGCGGAACTCGACAACAATGCGCAGGGGCTGCTCGGCTATGTCGTGCGGTGGATCGATCAGGGGGTGGGCTGTTCCAAGGTTCCCGACCTTCACGATATCGGCCTGATGGAGGATCGGGCAACGTTGCGCATCTCGTCGCAGCATATCGCCAACTGGCTGCATCACGGCATCGTCTCGGCCGATCAGGTCGAGGAGGCACTGGCGCGCATGGCGGCCAAGGTGGATGCGCAGAATGCGGGCGATCCGCTCTACCAGCCGATGACGAAGGACGGCCTGGCGATGCAGGCGGCCCGTGCGCTGATCTTCGAGGGGCTGGCACAACCCAATGGCTATACCGAGCCGCTGCTCCACCGCTATCGTGCGAAGGCCAAGTCGAAGGAGAAGGCCTGATGCCGCTTTACGCACTGGAGGAACGCCGGCCGGTCCTTCATGACACCGCCTGGATCGCCCCCTCGGCGGACGTCATCGGCGAGGTCGTGCTGGGCGAACAGGTCAGCCTCTGGTTCGGCGCGGTGGTCCGCGCCGACAACGGCCCCGTGCACATCGGTGCGCGGACCAACATCCAGGACGGCGCGGCCCTTCATTCCGATCCCGGAAGCCCGCTGACCATCGGGGCGGACTGCACGGTCGGGCACCGCGCGATCCTGCATGGCTGCACGGTGGAGGACGGATGCCTGATCGGCATGGGCGCAACCGTCCTGAACGACGCGGTAATCGGGGCCGGGTCGCTGGTCGGCGCTGGCGCGCTGGTTACGGAGGGCAAGGTGTTTCCGCCCGGCAGCCTGATCGTCGGGGCACCCGCGCGCGCCGTCCGGACATTGGAGCCCGAGCAGATCGCGCGGCTGCGGACCTCCGCCTTTGGCTATGCGGAACGCGGCCGACTTTACGCCGCCGGGCTGACGCGGCTGGACGCGGATCAACCGGGCGAAGACGTTGACGGACGGACGGGACCTGCCTAGCCAAAGGGGGTGACGCCGCCCA
This sequence comes from Sphingomonas yabuuchiae, assembly GCF_001477495.1. Lineage (GTDB taxonomy): Bacteria > Pseudomonadota > Alphaproteobacteria > Sphingomonadales > Sphingomonadaceae > Sphingomonas > Sphingomonas yabuuchiae_A. Next base: position 1,316 of record NZ_LDTF01000036.1, on the reverse strand, counting down.
CCATCCTGATCGTCGAGGACGATCCCGCCCTCCGCACCCTGACAGCGCGTGCGCTTCAGGAAAATGGTTTCGCCGTGAAGCTGGCCAATGCCGCGCCCGAGATGTGGCAGGCGCTGGAGGTGGGGCAGATCGATCTGATCCTGCTCGACATCATGCTTCCGGGCACGAGCGGTATCGATCTCTGCCGCCAGGTCCGCCAGAAAAGCACGGTTCCCATCATCTTCATCAGCGCCAAGGGAAGCGAGGTCGACCGGGTGGTCGGGCTGGAACTGGGTGCGGACGATTACCTCGCCAAGCCTTTCGGCACCCGCGAGTTGGTCGCACGCATCCGCGCCGTTTTGCGTCGCGGCGGACTGGAAAACACGCCGGGCGAGCGCGAGGCGGGAATTCTGGGCTTTGACGGCTGGACCGCCAATCTGCCGCGTCGCGAACTGATGTCGCCTTCGGGTGCACAGGTGGAATTGACGGGGGCGGAGTTCGACCTGCTCGTCGCCTTTCTGGACAATGCGCAGCGTGTCATCGCGCGGGAGCGACTGATCGAGTTGTCGCGCGCGCGGATCGGGGACAGCTCCGACCGCAGCATCGACGTGCTGGTCAGCCGCCTCCGCCGCAAGCTGTCGGGGGCGGGCGGGGCTGCGCCGATCGTCACGGTGCGCGGCGTCGGCTATATGCTGAACGTGCCGGTGGAACGGCGGTGATCCGCCCCTCGGTCGGCCTGCTCGGCCGGATCGTCGCGATCCTGCTGCTGGCGGTTACGATCGAGTTCGCGATTTCCACCTATCTCTACGAACGCGCCAGCCATGTGTCGGTGCGCGACGACGAAGCCCGGCGTCTGGCCGAACATCTTATCGTCGCCCGTCGCGTGCTCAACGAACGCCCCGCCGGCGAACGACCGGAGGTGGCCGAGGAGCTGACCACCGATCGCTATATCGTCAGCTGGTCGTCCTCTGCGCCGCCACGGCCGAAGATCGCCCCTGCCATGGACAGCATGCAGCGCCAGATCGTCGACTGGGAGCCGTCGCTGGCGGCGACCGATATCCATTTGCGGCTGACCTCACCGGGGCGGACGTCTGTCGTTTCGGGTGATCTGCGATTGGATGACGGATCGCTGCTCAGCTTCCGGATGCGTGAAGGGGTTCGGACACTCGATCTCGCGCTCGGGCGGGTGCTGCTCGCGCTGATCCCGGCGATCGCGCTGATGCTGCTCAGCGGTGCGCTGATCGGACGTATCCTGCACCCCTTGCGAACACTGGCACGCGCCGCCGACAAGCTGGGTCGGGGGCAGGGCGGGCAGGGGGCGGCGCGTGCCAGTGTTC
>NZ_LDTF01000035.1 GCF_001477495.1 Sphingomonas yabuuchiae | reverse complement strand
GAGCTTTGGGGAGCACGTCATCGCCCTTCTCATGTCCGCATATATGAACGGTAAGTCTGTTACGCTGTACTCTACGAAAGAAGGGGCGTATTGTCATATTGGCTACGCCGTATTGCAATAGGGGAAGGGCATCGAAATGACTCGAGTGCTTTATGAGAAAATGAGAACTGGCACATCTCGCTGTGTACGCCTAGTTGCTGCAGTTTGCTTGATATACGCCGGTACCAGTCACGCGGCTTACAATGATAACTTTACTACCCGCATCACCGAAGTCCTGACCTATGACAACGGGCTCTTTCTGATTGCGACGGCGACGATGCCAAGTGGCCAGCCTTGTGGGGTCTATTGGATCGTCCCGGGAGACGTTCCGGCCGACGCGAGGCAAATGCTCCTATCACGAGCTTTGATTGCTCGTGAAAAAGGGGAGCTTATCAATATCGGCTATGACCACGAGACGTGCGTGAACGGCTGGTATCGCATTCATCGGCTGGGGTGAAATTAACTAAGGGACAGGGGGTATCATGACGTTGCGACGGAAGCTCTCATGGTCAGGTATAGCGCTTGCCTTGGCAGTAATGAGCAATAGCGGCGCAACCGCTCAATATTACGAAGCAGGTTCGTGGCGAGTCACAGGTTACCGCGTCGGATCTGATGGCAGTCGCTTTACACTTAATCCACCGCCTCAAGCTTGTGGTGGCGGCTCCAATTATGGTGAGCACATCGTGATCCCTGCCGACGCGCCAAACAGGCAGGATATTATTGCGTCCCTCATGAGCGCATACTTTTCCGGCGAGAAGGTCAGCGGAATATGGTTTAGCAATGCCGGCCCATGCAATGAACAAACGGTAATATCGGTCGCGATGATTAGAATGGGGACAAAGTGAAATGATAAAATCGAGCTATAAGCTGGTAGCGCGCTGTGCGATTGCTGCGGCAGCCTGGTGCTTCGCTATGCCGGCTCAGGCGGCTTTTATTTGCCCAGCCTACCCCAAAGAATATCTCGCCGTTGGCGGAGATGGTCTTGTTTACACGGCCGTCAACAATGGGACCTCGAATGTTGTCACGGCGATATGCAGCGTGACGGCAAACGACGATGGTGTTTCCCCGCAAGCTTGCACGGCCTGGTATTCGTTATTGCTCACTCTGCGTAATACGGGAGGTCATGCCCTTCCTCACTTTAATGAATCGGCATCCTCAAATGCGTCGGTCAAAGGGTGTTCGGGTCTGAATAGTTGGGAGCACCATGTTCCATATTTCTTGCTAGCCCAGTGATACTGCATCGTCGCCATATGAGGCGATTTCCAATGCCTTGTTTTTCAGTATGAAGGTGGTGCATATGAATATATCGTCGGCTATTAGGCATATTGGAAGCTTCTGCGCCATTGCTGCGTCGGTCATGCCAATTTTCGCTTCGGCAGAAACTATAAATAATTTAAAGATTAGAAATGTCGGCAATCAAGGAACGCAGCTCTACGCTCTTTTGGATGTTGTCCCGCCTGGTTGCGCGAATAACATTGCCTATCATTCGTCAGAGACACAGGCTGGCCAATATGTAATGAGTATCTTACTGTCCGCCAAGCTGTCACAGCACCCGCTCAGTAGAATGGATTATACCGTCCGCGCAGGTGGTGTATGCTGGATAGACCTCGTCGAACTATGACCGGTATCTATCCAGCTGATTTGTGAGGCGCCACTCATACGGCATGAGCAATAATCGCCTGTCACGCGCAATCGTAAAATATGAGAACCTCGCCGCGTTATTCCGAATGGCTGCAGCGGACGTATAACACGATTCTTGTTTCTGTCGATTGCCTCTGATGCTGCTGCCAGCGACAGAAGGCATGCCATATATTCCAGTCCCTGAGCCCCTATATTTCCTCGCATTGTCAGGCGTAGTCTTTGCGAGCTTTATGTAGGGCATGGTGATATTCAGACAGGAGGATATGTCCGAACGCAAGTCTATAAAATAGTGTATGAGGGGGGGGTATGTCGTTGAAATAGCTGAAAATTATATCCATTGTATTTGCCGCTTCGATTGCTGTGGTGCCCACATCGGCGGCATTAGGGCAATCAGGTATAGTTAGAGGCAGAGTAGTAAAAATATATGCTGACCCTAGTGATGTCGTTGTCGTGACGGACAAGGCCGGCCCCTGTGGATCGGCTCTTTATCACTTTAGAAGGTCTAACGAGAACTTCAAAGAGATCGTATCCCTCATGTATCTCGCCGCTGTATCTAAAAATGTTGTTGAAATAATTGTCAGCGGCTGTGCCAACGAGCGCAATATTGCCAGTCATGGCAGCGTCGCGTTTTAATTTTTATGTCGTTTTTTATGTTACTTACCGGTAGCTATCTAATGTTACTTCCTATTATGTAATTTGAGTGCAACTGCCAACTTTTGACAGTGGCAGCGAAAATTATATCGACGCTTGTAAATCACAGGTTTTCATGTCCGCGTCTTTTTGGGGAGGGGGTGCCTAGGTGTTTGATCCCACGATTTGATGGTGCGATCCTTTCGCTGGAATGGAAGGATGCCGTATGGGACAGGTACGTCACGGGAGCGCCACGACCACGCACGCCGTCCGAGCAGCAATACAGCGATCGCAAGCTTCGCTCGCGACGCTGAGCCGTGATTTAGGGATCAACCCGAAGACGGTCGCGAAATGGCGTAAGAGGGCGACGGTTGAGGATATGAAGACAGGGCCGAAGGCCCCTCATTCGACAACCCTGTCCGAGGCCGAGGAGGCGATGGTTGTGGCGTTCCGGCGCCACACACTGCTGCCGCTGGCCTGCCCCCGCGTAGGCGGGGGGCTGCCACAGATCATGTCGTGTTGCCCGAGCGCGGGCAGCCTGCCCCCGCGTAAGCGGGGGGCTGCCTCTACGCGCTGCAGCCATCGATCCCGCAGCTGACCCGCTCAGCGTTGCATCGTTGCCTCCAGCGGCACGGCATCTCCCGCCTACCAGACGTCGAGGGCGACAAGCCGAGGCGGCAGCGCTCCAAACGCTACCCGATTGGCTTCTTCCACATCGATATTGCTGAGGTGCAGACTGCCGAAGGCAAGCTCTACCTGTTCGTCGGCATAGACCGCACGAGCAAGTTCGCGGTCACCCAACTGGTCGACAAGGCTGACAGGCGCACAGCGTAGGAGTTCCTCGAGTACCTACTGAAGCCGTGCCGTACCGCATCCACACTATCCTAACGGACAACGTCCTATGTCGGGAAGCAGCGGTGGGTTTTGGCCAGCAGATATCCAAGCGCCGACAACCATCGGCGCGGTATGCAATTTGAGCCAGATGGCTCCCACCGTCAACGGGATCGCTCCCTGCCATAGCAAACACAGGATCCAGCGGCGCCGGGGCGGCCGTGGTCCTCACCATCCTCAAAACGAGATACGCACCCAGGTGGAAGGCCCGAACATTATCTACAGGGTCGCTCGACGAGCGCCCTCACGGCACTTGCAGAGAGGGGGCCTTCCACCTGGCATCCGACCGTTCGAGAAACGGCCGGTACTCTGTCCCCGTCTTGACGACGGCGTGAGCCACGCGCGCCATCTTGGCGGTGAGCGCCGTCATCGCCTTACGGCGACGGTCGGCATCGTCCGCGTGCCCGGCGACATATCGTCCGAGCTTGTCGCGGAAGCTGTTGTCGCGCTGACGCGCGGCGACCTGAGCAGCCATCCAGAAGGTCCGGCGTAGGCGCGCGTTACCGTACTTGGACAGCTTGGTGCGGCCACGGAACGTGCCCGACTGGCAGGTCGCGAGATTGAGACCGCAGAACTTCAGGAACTGGCGATGATGGTTGAAGCGACGCAGATCGCCGGCCTCGGCCAGGATGGTCAGCGCGTTGATCGGACCGATGCCCGGAATGTTGCGCAGCAGCTGGTAGTCGACGTCATCGGTGAGCCGCGCATGGGCCAGCCGCTCGATCTCGTCGCGCTGGCGGATGAGGCTGCGGCCCTGCGCGATGACCATGCGGAACATGGTGATGGCGGCTGAGTCCTCCGGCACCGGCAGCGCCGTCGAGGCGGACGCCGTCTCGTAGATGTCGTTGATGAGGCGTGCCTTGGAGACCTTGCGGCCGATGAGCGGCCATGCCGCAGCCGAGAATGCCTCGCGGTCCAGCGCCGTGATGGTGGCCGGTGTCGGAAACCGCTCGATGAGCGCGAGGAACCAGTCGAACCGGCTGTTGCCTGCGAAGCGGGCGATCTCAGGGAAGTACAGCGGCAGGTAGTGGGTCAGTATCCGGTGCCAGGTCTGTGTCCTCATCCTGGAGATCGTCTCGTGGGTTTTCGACAGCTCCTGCAGGTCGTTGATCCCGGCCACCAGCGGGTCGACGTAACGCTGCGTCGCGCCGATCCGCAGCATATGCAGGATGACCTGCGCGTCCTTGGGGTCGTTCTTGTCCCAGCCGTTGTGCAGCGCCTCACGCGTTCGGGCGAGCGCGACCGACGAGATGAGGCGCAGCTCGAACCCCGCCGTCAGCAGCCGGTGTGCCAGCGTGCGATGGTAATTACCCGTCGCCTCGAACCCGACGATGATGGGGCGCCCGATGGCAGCGAGTTGCTCGGCAAAGCCGTCATAGTCCTGCCTGGTCGCCATGACGGTCATCCGCCGGCGCCGGCCGCCTTCCGGTCGCTCTATGAGGACCTCCTGCCGGTTCTTGGACATGTCGATGGCTACCAGCACGGCGCCGGCAGGCGTAGAGGTGAGCTTGGTCATGGTCGGTCGGCCTCCAAAGTGTTGTCTCGACAACTTCACTTTAGATACCTGCTGGCCGACCATGGCTTGCCCTGATGAAGCCTGCGGCCGCTTCGCGGCCTTGTCTTCATCAGGGCCACAGTGGCTCCCGTTCCAGCGCTTCCCGATGTGCTATGGCATCCAGTTCGCCGAGCAGCCGCGCAACCGGAACACCGCCTGGTCCCGCCAGATGCGCTTCGACATGATCTGCGAAGCGAACGACATCGAGGAACGGCGCACCAAACCGAAGCATCCGTAGACCAACGGACAGAGCCTGCCCCGGCGAAGGCCGGGGTCGAGCGGATGAACCGGACCATCAAGGAGGCGGCCGTCAAACGCTTCAACTGCGAGAGCCACGACCAAATTCGGACGCACCCCGCCGATTTCATGGCCGCCTACAACTTCGCCCGCCGGCTCAAGACGCTCAGCGGGCTCACACCCTATAAATACGTCGCCAAGATCTGGACGTCAGGGCCAGACCGGTTCACCGTCAATCCGATCCACCAGATGCCGGTACTGAATACCTAAGGGCTGTTTAAACCATAAAAATTTAAGCACAGCAATAAGCCCGATCGCGCCGGTATTCAACAATGTACGATTTAACGAACCATACATATTGCAATATCTTTATGACGCCTTCAGTATTGCGATAAACAGACAACCGGAGAGTGGCTATGGCAAGTGCTAGGTTCAAGGTTTTAGGTGCGACCCTGCTTACCTGCATATCACCTGGCGCATTGGCTGAAACCACGACGTACACGTACGACGCGAAAGGGCGACTTGTTCAGACGGTCAAGGCTGGCGGTCCCGGCGATGGGACCACCACCACGTATAGTCATGACAAAGCAGATAATCGAACTCGCGTGGTCACAGCTGGAGCGGTACGCTAATTCTTGAAGTACTAACAGAGAAATGAGCCAGACATAAATAATTAATTGAGATACCGTCTGCTAAGGTTCAGCGCTTACGCCACGCTGCGGGCGTTTTCAAGCTGGTGCTTGACTGTCTAAAAGTTATTTAATAATCCAAAGGGGAGGAAAATATGAAAGGTGCCCGCGCAACAAGGTTTACGGGACTACTTTGCTCAACTTCAATAATAGGCTTATTGTTAGTCGCCGTTCCGGCATATGCAGACGTCCCGCCGCCTTCGCGAGAAAAAAAGGATCAAAATGGCGTAAATCTTTCAACCGGCACGCAATCGCTGCGAATAGCGGAGCTGTCTATTGGTAGTGGCGATGCCTCTCTTACCGTATATGCCAATAGATTGACTGGTGAGGATCCCGAAAATGAATTTGAGCTGGGCCTATATGGGGACCAAACATTGCTTGAGGCGGCTGTATTTGGAGCCTCTGGCAACCAAAGTGAAAGCTTCCGTTTAAACGGGTCGGCCTACATCTCAACGTTGGGCAGCGGGGCGACTCTTACTCGGTCTAATAACATTTACAGTTTGGTAACATCAGAGGGCGTGACTTACACCTATGATACCAATCTCACATCAAGCTACAGCAATCGCTTTGCACGGGTAACGCAAATAAGATACCCATCTGGCGAGACCATCCAAGTGACCTACTCTCGCCAGGCACCATGCTCAAATCCAAATCAGCTTCAATGCCATGGATCAGCGGTTCCATTTAAAATTCGGGTTGAAACCGTCGATAGCTCTTTTGGTTATAGCCTAAAGTATGAATACGCTGCAGCGACTGCGTCAAATAGTGGTTGGAATACCCTTACTAAGATTACAGCATTCAATAAGACCGTGGACCCATGCTGTGCATTTACAAGGGCATGGCCTTCGGTAAGCTATGGATATGGCCAAGATGCGAGTGGCCCTTATTGGACTGTCACTGACGCCCTGAATCAAACAACGACTTACCGCACAAATTCCGTTCAACGGCCCTCAGCCGCAGCCCCAAACTTCGTCAAAACTTCAAACGCAACCGGATTTAGCATAACATCAGACGGTCGCACGTGGAATTATGCATTTAGCGTATCCGGTGACGTCAGAACAGCCACGGTTACCGACCCGGCTGGTAAGCGAAGCACGGCGTTATCTAATATTTATGTTAAGCAGCCTTTCCAAGTAACTGACGAACTTGGTAATTCTAATTCTTTTTCTTACGACTCAATGGGTAGGATTACGTCGGCCACGCGGCCCAACGGCATGCATATTGATTATACCTACGATGCTCGTGGCAACGCTACTCAAATCAAAAAAGTCTCCGCGACGGCGGGATCACCTAACGATACGTCTGAGCTTTTCGGCTTTGACGCAACCTGTTCAAATATTTTCACCTGCAATAAGCCAAATTGGACCCGGGATTCAAAAGGTAATCAGACGGATTACATCTATGATTCGATGCATGGCGGAATCCTATCTATAACTCTGCCGCCAGATGCCAATGGCATTCGAGCGCAAACCCGCTACGCCTACACAGCGATGCAAGCCAATTTTAAGGGAGCGAGCGGGGCCACGTCGGCGTCAGGATTTCCAACATACCGACTGACACAGGTATCAAACTGCAGGACTACATCCTCGTGCTCAAATAGCGCTGACGAGGCCCGGGTATTCATAGGATATGAGAGCGGTAATCTTTTACCAATTGCAAATAGTATGTCATCTGGGGATGGCGCTACGAATATAGCTACAGCGTCATCGTATGACTCGGTTGGTAATAAGATTCTGGTCGATGGTCCAGCTCAGGGAAGCTTTGATACAACCAATTATACGTATGACGCAATTCGGCGCCTAGTGGCCGTGCTTTCACCCGACCCCGACAGGGAAGGACCGATGAAGCGTCGTGCTCAAGTATTCCATTACCTTCCTAGTGGTTTGCGGGATTCGATCAGTATCGGCACCGTAGATGCGAACGGCGGCTCGTTTATTTCTTCGCAGCAAATGGTCAGTACGTTTGATGGAAATTCGAGAAAAGTTCAGGACACCTTATCGGCGGGTGGCACGTCTTATGCTGTAACGCAATATGCATATGACTCTGTTGGCCGTCTGCAGTGTACAGCCGTGCGCATGGATATGAGCCAGTGGGCCAACCAGAGCGACGCCTGCACGCCGCAGACGACGGGTGGCAACGGCCCAGATCGCGTGGTTAAGATAGCGTATGATGCTGCCGGGCGGGTAACTGGCACTTATTCTGCATTCGGAACCAGCGCGGAGACTTTTGAGCAGACAAGCTATACTACCAACGGTAATGTCGCGAACGTCATCGACGGCAATGGTAATGTCACAACTTTTGCCTATGACGGTCTGGATCGCCTTCAGACCACGACTTATCCAGGCGGCAGCTATGAGCAACTGACCTATGATGCCAACGGCAATGTGGTGACGCGTCGCCTGCGCGACGGCCAGGTCATCAACTATGGTTATGACGCGCTCAATCGGATGGTGTCGAAGGATCGGCCCAACAACAGCTACTCGGAATATGACCAGAGCTATGGCTATGATCTCGTCGGTCACCTGACGAGCGCGTCTGACACCAGCGGCCGAACCCTTAGATATGATTATGACGCAGTGGGCAATCGCCGCGCTCAGTATGACAATGTCTATACCTTCGGCAACGCGACCTTCCGGTATGACGCAGCCGGACGCCGTACCCAAATGACATGGGGCGATGGCAATGCCGTGACCTATGACTATCTCACAACCGGCGAAATGAATACGATCCGCGATGGCTCGGGCAACGTACTCGTGTCGTTTGGATACGACGATCTGGGACGGCGGACGAGCCTCAGCCGCGCCAATGGCACGGTGACCTCTTATGCTTATGACCCAGCCTCGCGTTTGTCGCTACTGACACAGGATCTGGCCGGAAACGCCAATGACCTGACGCTTACATTCGGCTATAATGCGGCAGGACAGATCACGAGCCGGAATGCTTCTAACGATGGGTATACCTGGACGGCCGGGGTGAACGCCGACCGCAGATATAGCGTGAACGGGTTGAACCAGTATACCCAGGCTGGCTCGGTGTCGCTCGGCTATGATGGCCGCGGCAATCTGACGAGCTCGGGCAGCGATGCCTATAGCTATACGGTCGACAACCAGATGGCGGTCGGCAGAGGGATCGGCATGGCCTATGATCCGCTCGGTCGTCTGTTCAATGCCGCCGTCGATCCAGGTGCCAACACCTCGTTCACCTATGACGGGCCGGATCTCACCGCCGAGACCAATCAGAATAACGGAGCATTACTGCGCCGCTATGTCTATGGCCCGGGTAGTGACGAGGCGTTGATTTGGTATGAGGGCGCAGGGCTTGGCGATCGGCGATGGCTGCATGCCGACGAGCGCGGCTCGGTTATCGCGGTGACCAACGATGCGGGTAACGCCATCGCGATCAATCGCTATGACGAATACGGCATCCCACAGTCCGATAACATCGGCCGCTTCCAATATACCGGGCAGAAGTGGCTGCCCGCGCTCGGTCTCTACGACTATAAGGCCCGTACTTATTCGCCAACCCTCGGCCGGTTCATGCAAACCGATCCCATAGGCTACGGCGACGGCATGAACTGGTATAACTACGTCAGTGGCGATCCCATTAACCTGAGAGATCCATCCGGCTTGGAGCAAAGCGGCGATATCGTCGTCAATGGTGTTCGGATTTCCGGTGGGACCGGGGGGGCTTCCGGCGGTGACATGCCAGACAACAATGGCGGAGCAATAAATCGATACAATCCCACCCAAGCGGATATCATTGGGTTTCGGCACATGGGACTTTTACCCAAACCGAAGGACAAAACGCCTGGAAAATCGAATACAAAGGTTGATCCTCGAGATAGAACCAAGGATCTTATGAAAAGGCTCCAAGAATTGAGGAGGCAGATTCAGCAGTGCGGAGGTTCAGCGGCAAGCCCTCAATGCGCGGGTCTTTGGAAAGAGTATATGGATATTGTAAAAAGCCCCGAAATAACCGCTATAAGAAAGGATGCAAATTCTCTTCAATTCAAACTATGGGGCTACGCGTTCGGTATTGAAACGGGTATTTTTGGGGCAGGTCCAGCCGGTGGAGCCTCAGCTGCTGGAGTCTCAATTTGGGATTATGCCAAGGATAAGGCTCAGGACTTTCTCGGAGGGTTTTAAGTGAACAATAGGTTCTTAGGATACCTAGGCGCAGCGCTAGGTGGAGCTATTCTCGCATTTGATCTCCAGGATCTGGCTAGCCAACTCGCAGTTGGCCAGATTCATTATTTTACATTATTTAGAATCATTGCAGACGTTATGCTACTTATGTTCAGCGGTATTGCAATAAAACGATATATACCAAGCAATGATTATTCTAGTTCATATCCAAATAAGCCGAAATAGTTGGCGTATTTCTGTTATCAGATGTTTCGTTCCAAGGTTCCGTGGTGCAGGCTTGAGATGAATCGTCTTGTATCATCCATTCATACTTTGCCGATGTCTTCATAAGCGTGAGTCTGCGCAGTAAAACGCACTGGTTTGCCGAAAGCCGTCGAGCATGTGCCACGTTGCCAGATCGGCGATGTTGGCGGCAGTATGATATTGCTCTTCGGCCTCGGCGCGCGGGGTGTTGCCAATGGGCTCGAACAGCCAGAGATGATTGGATCAGTTTACCCATTCCGTTGTAGCGTAATCAACCGCCTCGAAGCTGCGCACAGCTCGCGGCGGTAGATCATCTCGGCTTTGTATCGGCCGTTTATGGTTCCCGCCGAAGCGTTGTCATAACTGTCGCCGATGCTGCCACTGACGGTTCGATTCCTACCTCGGCGAGGCGTTCGATGTACTCGATCAACAGATATTGGCTGTCGCGTGACCTGCTCACCCGTTTTTGGGTGTTCAGTCCCGGCATCTGGTGGATCGGGTCGACAATGAACCGGTCTGGCTCTGACGTCCAGATCTTGGCGATGTATTCGTAGGGTGTAAGGCCGCTGAGGGTCTTGAGGCTGCGCGCCCGGTCTGTTGGGCCTGGCGGCGCAGCAAGGCGTGCACGCGGCGATAGCCATAGGTCGGCAGCTCGGCGACGAGCTCGCGGATGTCGGCGACCAGCTCGGTGTCGGGCAGCGGCGGTCGCCCCCGCCGTGAGCTGCCCCCTTCTGAGTGGTCCATGGACTATGACAGTCTGGATCAAAGAAGGGACGACGAATGCCAGCGAAGAAGCACAAGCCCGAGGAGATCATCGGCAAGCTGCGTGAGGTTGAGATCATGCTGGGCCAGGGCGGAACGACTGCCGAGGCATGCCGACGCATCGCAGTCAGCGAGCAGACCTATTACCGCTGGCGCAAGGAATATGACGGCCTAAGGACAGATCAGGCGCGGCGGATGAAGGATCTGGAGAAAGAGAACCTTCGGCTGCGTCGCGCGATCTCGGACCTGACATTGGACAAGCTGATCCTGCAGGAGGCGGCAAAGGGAAACTTCTGAGCCCCGCACGGCGCCGACGCTGCATCGACCAGGTGCGGGCGGTGCTGGATGTGTCTGAGCGGCGGGTATGCCGCGTGCTCAGCCAGCATCGGTCGACACAGCGCAAAATGCCGTGTGGGGCAGATGACGAGGAGGCGCTGACGGACGACATCGTCGCGCTGGCCAGGCAGTACGGGCGCTACGGCTATCGCCGGGTGACGGCATTGCTGCATGCGGCCGGCTGGTCGGTGAACCACAAACGGGTGGAGCGGATCTGGCGGCGCGAAGGGCTGAAGGTGCCCCAGCGGCAGCCGAAACGCGGTCGGCTGTGGTTGAACGATGGCTCGTGTATTCGGCTGCGACCGGAGTATCCCGGGCATGTCTGGGCGTACGACTTTGTCGAGGCGAGGACGCACGACGGGCGTAAGTTCCGCATCCTCACGATCATCGACGAGGCCAGCCGCGAGTGCCTGGCGCTGGTGGTCGCCCGTCAGCTTCGCCACGAAGATGTGCTGGCGGCCCTGGCCGAGCTGTTCATTGACCGGGGTCCGCCTGCACATATCAGATCGGACAACGGCAGCGAGTTCATCGCCACCGCCGTCCAGAAATGGCTTGGGCAGATCGGCATGACGACACTCTACATCACGCCAGGCTCACCATGGGAAAACGGCTACAACGAGAGCTTCAACGGGTCGCTTCGCGACGAACTGCTCAATGGTGAGATCTTCTACAGCCTCACGGAGGCCAGGGTGCTGATCGAGGCGTGGCGCCGTCACTACAATACCATCCGGCCACATAGCAGCCTGGGCTACCAACCGCCGGCCCCGGAAGCGGCAACACCGCCATTACCGGCCTCCGGTTCCGCTTCGCTCCACCTATGCCCGGCAATGGCGGCCGAGACGACAATGCACTAACTATCTACCCGGACCACCCGGTGGGGGCTGCTCAGCGCAGTAGGTAGGGATAGATCTTGTGCCCTGTCGCCGGCTTCGACGTGTTCGGGCGTCGGTAG
>NZ_LDTF01000034.1 GCF_001477495.1 Sphingomonas yabuuchiae | reverse complement strand
CCGCCGCCATGACGGGCAGCGCATCCGTTGCCCCGATGCAGGAGGAACGCGCGCCGGTCACGATCCTGGTGTCGATCGACGGATTCCGTGTCGATTATCTACAACGGGGAATTACCCCCAATCTGTCGCGGCTGGCGGCGGGCGGCGTGAGCGCACCGATGCGACCGTCCTTCCCGTCCAAGACCTTTCCCAATCACTGGACGCTGGTGACGGGGCTGGTTCCCGATCGTCACGGCATCGTCGCCAACAGCTTCACCGATCCGACGCATCCGGGCGAGCGCTTCACCATGTCGTCGGAGCAGCCCTATTGGTGGAACGCCGCCGAGCCGATCTGGGTTACCGCGGAAAAGGCGGGCATCCCCACCGCCACCATGTTCTGGCCGGGTTCCACCGTCGCCTGGGGCGGTGTCCAGCAGGACGACTATCATCACACCGTCACCAATGGCATCCGCCCGCATGACTGGCAGGCGTACAACTCGGCCGTATCCGACCGTCAGCGGGTCGACGCGCTCATCGACTGGCTGCGTCGCCCGGCCGCCACGCGGCCCCGCTTCCTGACCCTCTATATCGACGAGGTGGATATCGCGGGGCACGAAGTCGGCCCCGACGCGCCGGGCGTGAACGCCGCCATCGCCAAGGCCGATGTGGCGATCGGACAGCTGGTGGCGGGCCTTGCCGAATTGCACCAGCCCGCCAACCTGCTGGTCGTGGCCGACCACGGCATGGCCGCGACGTCGAGCGACCGGGTGATCGCGCTCGACCGGTTGCTGGACCCTGCCGATTACGACCTGAGCGACGATGGCCCCTTCGCCTCGATCACCGCCAAGCCGGGACATGAGGCCGCGCTGGAGGCTCGCCTGCTGGGTCGGCGCGGCCATATGACCTGTTGGCGCAAGGGCGAGATCCCGGCGCGGTTCCATTATGGCCGCAATCCCCGCATCGCCCCCTATTTCTGTCTGGCCGACGCCGGGTGGATGATCGAGGCGAAGGCGCCGGACAAGCCCTTTGCCGGGGGGATGCACGGTTATGATCATGAGGATCCGACGATGGTCGCGCTGTTCATCGCCAATGGCCCGGCCTTCCGGTCGGGGGTGCGGCTGGCACCATTCGCCAATGTCGACGTTGCACCCCTGCTGCGCGACCTGATCGGCCTACCGCCGGGCCAGGGGCTGGACGGCAATGACGCGCCGTTCCGCCGCGCGTTCCGACGTTAAGGAGACAAGAGGATGATCTGGCTGGAGGATGTCGCGGTCGGAGACGTGTCGCGGTTCGGCGCGTACAAGGTAGAGCGGGACGAGGTCATCGCCTTTGCCCAGCGTTACGACCCCCAGCCTTTCCACCTGTCCGACGAAGCCGCCGCCGCCACCCATTTCGGGCGGCTGTCGGCCAGCGGCTGGCACACCGCGTCGATGGCGATGGCGATGATCGTCGAGCATTTCCGCGACACCGGCTTCCAGAGCATCGGCTCGCCCGGTGTGGACGAGCTGCGCTGGACCAAGCCCGTCTTTCCCGGCGATACGCTCCATTGCGAAGCCGAGGTGCTGGAGACGCGGGTGTCGGCGAGCCGCCCCGAAATGGGCTTCGTCATCAGCCGCTGGACCGTGCTCAATCAGGACGATGTGCCGGTCATGACGATGCGTCCCACCGTCATGATCCGCACCCGCCCAAAGGCTGGTTAACGCGGGCGCCGCCCGCAGGCCGCTTAACGCGGACCGCGCCCGCCGCGTCCTCCCGGTCGTCCGCCACGCCAGCCACCGGGACGCGGCGCGGACGGGGTCGGGCGAACGCCCTCGCCGCCCCGCCACCGGCCGGGATTGCCGCGCCAGCCGCCGGGCGTCGGGGCCGCGCCGGGCACCGGTCCACGCCAGCCGCCCCGGCCCCAGCCGCGCCACTGATCCCGGATTGCCCCGCCGCGCCATGCATCGCGACGCCCTTCCCAATAGGCGCGCTGGCCGTCGTTCCAGCGGAACGGACGGCGATACCGGTCATAGACGTAGACGCCGGTGCCCGGATAATAGAAGTCGTTATACCAGCCGTAATAGGACGGTGCGTATCCGTAACCGCCATAGCCGCCGCCATAATAGCCGGGCGCATAACCGCCGCCATACCCCGCGCCCACCGACACGCCGCTATAGCCATAGCCGTCGGCGCATCCACCGAGCGCCAGCAACCCGGCCGCGATCGCCGCGGCCCAGCCCGTCTTCCTCAGGGTCATCATCCTCTCCATGCCCCTGGTCCAGCCGGAGCGGGTGCGGCAGGGGTCCGTCATCCGCGTCGATCAACGGTCAACCCCGCAGCGCGAAGGGTGGTTCCTGCGCCTCGCCGCCTGCACGGGTGCTGAACGCCCAAAGGGGATTGGCAAAGCCGGTCAAGCAAGGCTAACCTGACGTACCGTTCATACGGACGGGCCGTTCATCAAGGACGGGCTTGGGACAGGCGGCGCATGACCGGGGGTAATCCGGCACGACCGTCGGATCGTAGCGTGTCGAACGCGAGCGAAGGTGGAGGGACAGGACGAATGGCGATGACGGAGAACACCGTACCCCCCGGCGAGGCGCCGGAGCCATTCCACGAAGAGGTCCATGATCCCCGTCGCCGCGACTTCATCAACGTCGCCGCCGTATCCTTCGCAGGCGTAGGCGCACTGGCGATCGTCCTGCCGCTCATCAACCAGATGAACCCCTCGGCCGACGTCCTCGCCCAGTCCACCACCGAGATCGACCTGTCCAAGATCGCCCCCGGACAGGCGATCAAGGCCAGCTTCCGCAAGCAGCCGCTGTTCGTGCGCAACCTGACGCCCAAGGAAATCGCCGAGGCCAACGCCGTGCCGCTGTCCGAACTGCGCGATCCGCAGACGCTGGCGGAGCGGACCAAGCCGGGCAAGACCAACTGGCTGATCACGCTGGGCGTCTGCACCCATCTGGGCTGCGTGCCGCTGGGGGCGGGCGAAGGCGAGAACAAGGGCCCCTATGGCGGCTATTTCTGCCCCTGCCACGGCTCGGCCTATGACACCGCCGCGCGTATCCGAAAGGGTCCGGCGCCGAAGAACCTGTTCGTGCCCGATTACAAATTCGACAGCGACACGACCGTCACGGTCGGCGCGGCCGCTTAAGGGAGACCGACGAGATGAGCTTTCCCTGGGCCAAACATTATCAGCCGAAACAGCCGGTCATGCGCTGGCTGGACGAGAAGCTGCCGCTGCCGCGCCTCGTCTACAACGCGGTCGGTGCGGGCTATCCGGTGCCGCGCAACCTGAATTATTTCTGGAATTTCGGCGTGCTGGCGGGGGCCGCCCTCGCCATCCAGATCATCACCGGCGTCGTGCTGGCGATGCATTATGCCGCCAATGCGGGTGTCGCCTTCGACTCGGTCGAAAGCATCATGCGCGACGTGAATGCGGGCTGGTTCCTGCGCTATGCCCACGCCAACGGCGCGTCGATGTTCTTCATCGTCGTCTACACCCACATCTTCCGCGGCCTTTACTACGGATCGTACAAGGCCCCGCGCGAGATGGTGTGGCTGCTCGGCGTGGTCATCTTCCTGCTGATGATGGCGACCGCCTTCATGGGCTATGTGCTCCCCTGGGGACAGATGAGCTTCTGGGGCGCGCAGGTCATCACCGGCTTCTTCTCGGCGATCCCGCTGGTCGGCGATACCATCCGCATCTGGCTGCTCGGCGGGTTCGCGCCGGACAATGCCGCGCTGAACCGCTTCTTCTCGCTCCACTATCTGCTGCCCTTCGTGATTGCGGGCGTCATCATCCTGCACATCTGGGCCCTGCACATTCCCGGCTCGAACAACCCGACCGGCGTGGACGTGAAGGGCGAGCAGGACACAGTGCCCTTCCACCCCTATTACACCGCCAAGGATGCGGTGGGCTTGGGCGTCTTCCTGCTGGTCTTCGCCAGCCTGCTGTTCTTCTTCCCCAACTATCTGGGCCACCCGGACAATTACATCCCGGCCAACCCGCTCTCGACGCCGGCGCATATCGTTCCCGAATGGTATTTCTGGCCCTTCTACGCGATCCTGCGCGCCTTCACCGCCGACTTCATCCTGCCCGCCAAGCTGTGGGGCGTGCTGGCGATGTTCGGGTCGATCCTGCTGCTGTTCTTCCTCCCCTGGCTGGACAGCTCGCCGGTGCGCTCGAACAATTTCCGGCCCAAGGCGCGGGTCGCCTTCTGGGTGCTGGTGGTCGACGTGCTGCTGCTCGGCTGGTGCGGGGGATCGCCCGCGACGCCCTTCTTCATCATCCTCAGCCAGATCACGGCGGCGTATTATTTCCTCCACTTCCTGGTGATCCTGCCCTGGATCGCCCGGACGGAGCGCCCCACGCCGCTGCCCCATTCGATCACCGAAGCCGTGCTGTCCAAGCATGGCGGGACCGCACCCACCAAGTCGGCCCTGGCCTGACCCGAACCGAAAGAGGATAGCTGAACATGGTTCGTGGCATCGCATTCCTGGTCGGGGCGGCCTTCACCTTCGTCCTCGCCATCGCGCTGTGGGGCAGCGTCTCGGGGCTCGTCTCCGAGCCGCCCGTTCCCACCGCCGAGGAGGAGTTCCACCTCCACCCCAAGGAGGCGCATCTGGCGTCGGACGGCATTTTCGGCCGCTTCGACCGTCGCCAGCTCCAGCGCGGGTTCCAGGTCTATAAGGAGGTCTGCGCGGCCTGCCACTCGCTGCGGCTGGTGGCGTTCCGCGACCTGAAGGATCTGGGCTATACCGACCCCGAGGTGAAGGCGATCGCCAACCAGTGGGTGATCGAACAGCCGAGCATCAACCCGGAGACGGGCGAGGCGACGACGCGCAAGAACGTCCCCGCCGACCGTTTCCCCTCGCCCTTCGCCAACGAGGTGGCGGCGCGCGCGGCGAACAACAATGCCCTGCCGCCCGACCTGTCGCTGATGACCAAGGCGCGGCATGAGGGTACGAACTACATCTATTCGCTGATCGGCCCCGACGCCTATCGCCCACAGCCCGCCGAGCTGCTGCGCAAGTTCCCCGACGCCAAGACGCCGACCGGCCTGCACTACAACCCGTATTTCGCGAACCTCAACATCGCGATGCCGCCGCCGCTGACCTCGGACGGTCAGGTCCAATATGCCGACGGCACGCTGGCCAGCCGCGACCAGATGGCCAAGGACGTCGCCGCCTTCCTGACCTGGACCGCCGAGCCGAAGCTGGAATCGCGTCACGCGGCCGGGATCGGGGCGTTCGTCTTCATCCTGATCTTCTGCTTCCTGGCCTGGGGCGCGTATCAGAATGTCTGGCGCGACGTGAAACACTGAGATCGGGAAAGCCCGATGTGAGAGAACTGGGGCGGTTTCCGATGAGGAAGCCGCCCGTTTTATTGGGGGGCGTATGTCCGACCTCCGTTCAGACTGAACGGGGCGAGAATGCGCGCTTGTCTCTTTACCCCCGCCTGTCAGAGGCCCATTACGCGCCCCATGAGCGCCCATGACGACCTGAAATCCCTGATCCGCACCATCCCGGATTTTCCCAAGCCCGGCATCCAGTTCCGCGACATCACCACCTTGCTGCTCGACCCCAAGGGTTTCGCGCAGACGGTCGAGCGGATGGCCGCCGCCACACGCGGGACCGTCGATCTGGTCGCCGGGATCGAGGCGCGCG
>NZ_LDTF01000033.1 GCF_001477495.1 Sphingomonas yabuuchiae | reverse complement strand
GCCGACCGCCAGCCCCTCGACCCCCGGCCCCACCGCCTCGATAACCCCCGCGCCCTCATGGCCAAGTACGGCGGGCAAAGGATAGGGCACGAACTGGTCGCGAAAGATCAGGTCGGTGTGACAAAGTCCCACCCCGGCGATCCTGACCCGGACCTCACCCGCGCGTGGCTCCTCGATCTCGACGGTCTCCAGGGTAAAATCGCCCTTGGGTTCGCGGGCAACGGCGGCAATGGTCTGCATGAATGACCTCGATCTATTGAAGGGTGTGGCGCCAGCCGCTGGGCGTGTCCCCGGCATATTGGCGAAAGGCGCGGGTGAAGTGGCTCTGGCTGGTAAAACCGGTCATCTCCGCCACCTGCGCGATGGAAAGGTCGGACTGGCCCAGCAGGTCGCGGGCGCGATCCAGCCGGGCTTTCATCACATATTGGTGCGGCGTCACGCCCGTCGCCCGCTTGAACACACGGCAGAAATGCGACGGTGTCAGCCCCGCCTGCGCGGCCAGGGCTTCCAGGCTGTGATCCTCCTCGGGCCGCCCGAGAATGTCGTTCATGATCTGGTGGATGCGATAGGCGGAGAAGTCTGCGCTGGGAAACGCGCCCTCGCCGCTCGGCGGCGAACTGCGCAGCGTATGCATCTTCAGCGCGTCGAGCAGCGTGCCGATATAGGCGGTTCGCTCGACCGTCTGCTCGGCATAGAGTTCGCTAAGTATCTGCCGTGTCAGCGCGATGCCCAGAGGATCGGCAAAGGCGAAGCGCATCTCCCGAAACCGCGCAACCGCGCGCTGGTCCTGCAATTGATCCATAGGAACCGAGACGGTGACGACATCCAGCTCCCCGTCGATCCGCCAGCCGGTGCTGCACCCGGCGGGCACGATGGTGGCGCATCCCGGAATGGAGCGGGAATGGCTCCACTGGTCGGCTTCCCAGAGCCGCGTGTCGGGCTTGCCACCGACATGCACGACGAAGACGGGATCGACGAGAGCGGGTAATTCATAACTGCCGATGAACTGCCTCCACCGGGCGAACTGCCATGAGCCCAGATTGACGCTGCGATCCGGCGCGCGGCCGAGCGTGTTGGCGATGATCTTCTCATTGCTGGGCGAAAGCTCTGCCACGTCCATCTCTCCTCATACAGCCCGCATGATGACGTCGAGGTTCTTAAGGCCGTTGATGAAGTTCGACCGGAACCGTCGCGGCGGTGCTTGCACTTCGAAAGATGTAACACGATCCGCCAGCAAGTCGAACGCGACCCGCAGCTGCATTTCCGCCAGCCGCGAGCCGACGCAGACATGCTGTCCCGACCCGAAACCGACATGCTGAGCGCCCTTGCGGGTGACGAGGAAGCGGTCGGCCTCGGGAAACACCGTCTCGTCGCGATTGGCGGAAATGTACCAGAGGACGACCTTGTCGCCCTTGGCGATACGTTGGCCACCGACGACCGTATCGTCCATCGCGGTGCGGCGCATATGCATGACCGGGCTGGCATAGCGGACCATCTCCGGCGTCGCGGTCTTCAGCACGTCGCGATCTTGCCGGATGGTCTTCCACTGGTCCGGGTTCCGCGACAGGGCGACGATGCTATGGCTTAGCGAGTTGCGCGTCGTCTCGTTGCCGCCGACCAGCACCAGGATCAGATTGCCGATGAAGTCGCGGAACGGCACCGGTTGCCCGTCGATCTCCGCATTGGCGAGCAGCGAGGCAATGTCGGAGGTCGGCTCCGCACGTCGCGCCTCGAACAGTTCCTGCCCGAAGGCGAAGAACTCGCCCAGCGTAGCCGCCATCGCCTCGGGACTCTGGCGGAACTCTGGATCGTCCTCGCCGACAAACGCATTGGTCCAGTCGTAGAGTTTGGGCCAGAGGTCGATCGACACGCCCAGCAGTTCGGCCAGCGTCATCAGCGGCAGTGGAGCCGACAGTAGCGGCACGACGTTCACCGCTTCGTTCAGCGGGATCGCGTCGATCAGCTTCGTCGCCCGCTCGCGGATACGCGTTTCGATATCACCCAGCCGGCCCGGCGACAGCGCGGGCATGATGAACTTGCGATAGCGGGTGTGGATCGGCGGATCGCGCGAGATGAAGGGGATGCCGATGGCGGACGCGCCCGCACCAGTCAGCCCGACTTCATTCTCGTTGAAGATGCGGTGCCCGCCATTCTCGTGCGCCGAGGAGAATAGCAGGGGCTGGCGCGACACCTCCACGATATCGGCATGACGCATGACGGACCAGAAGCCCGCGCCATCCGTCTCCGGGTTCCAGTGCACCGGATCGTCGCGGCGCAACGCCGCGAACAGGTCCCAGGGAACCCCCGCCTCATAGAGGCCGGGGTCCTTCAGGTCAGGGGTCGTGATCGTCGCCATGTCAGAATGCCACCCGGACAGAGCCGCCGAAGGTGCGCGGTGCGGCGGGAACAAGGAAGTTGTAGGGAAAGCCCGCCCCGCGCAGGTCGAGCCCGTAAGCATAGGTCCTGGCGTTCAGCAGGTTGGTGGCGAACGCCTTGATGGTGAAACGGCCGGTGGTCAGCGCAGCGGTCAGATTGACCTTGGCGAAACCCTTTTGCTGCAACTCGCTGTTCTGCTGCCCGGTGCCGATCGCGTTGATACCGTTGAACGGCGAAAAGTACTGGCGCGAGAAATAGGCGACGCTGGGCGAGACCGTCAGGCCGTTATTGCCGTCCTTGAACAGCGTCAGGTCCACCCCGCCCTGCGCGGTGAAGCGCGGCGCGAAGGGCAGGTCGTTGCCGTCCAGCCGGGTATTCTGAAGCGTCAGTTCCTTGTAGGTCGCATGAAGATAGCCCGCCGACGCGTTGATCGTCACCGCCGGGGTCAGCCGCCACCGCGCCTCGCCCTCGACGCCGTACACCTCGGCCTTCGGCGCGTTGACCAGGAAGGACACCGGGCCGGGCCGGGTGTCCTGCACCTGCTGGTTGATATAGTCATAATAGAAGCCCGACATGGTCAGGGTCAGCGCATTGTCGAAATAGCGCCCCTTCAGGCCCACTTCATAGGCATTCACCCGTTCCGGCGCGATATAGTTGATGCCTGCCGATGAGGTGTAGCCGCCGCCATTGAACGCGCCCGAGCGATAGCCGCGATTATAGCTGGCATAGATCAGCGTACCGCCCTCGAACGTGTAGTTCAGCGAAACCCGACCGGTCAGTGCATTGTTGCGACCATTCAGGGCGAACCGGGCATTGGGATTGTAAGGGCACGTTCCCGGCACTCCGGCGCAGGGCACCGTGGTCGCCAGCGGCGTCTCCGGCCCGCCGATATCGCCCGCGAACAGATACGCATAGCCGTCGCGATACTGGCTGCGATCCCAGGTATAGCGCGCACCCAGGGTCAGGCTCAGCCGCTCGGTCAGGTCGTAATCGCCCTGCGCGAAGACGGCATAGGACCGGCGAACCTGGCGATAATGCTGGAAGAATCCGCCATTGACCGTCGGCGCGATCGCCTGGCCGATGTTGAAGCGATTATCGGTAATCACCTCGTCCCAGCCATAGAAGCCGCCGCCCACCAGCTTCAGCCGGGTGCCGTTGTAGTTGAACCGAGCCTCCTCGCTGAACTGCTGGAAGCTCGACCGCCAGTTGATGTCGAGAATGTCGAGCGGCGATCCGTCAGCGGCCTGCTGCAAATTCTGCTTGCCGCCATCGCGCGACGTGATCGACGTGAAGACGACGGTCGGCGACACATCATAGGCGATGGTCGCCGATCCGCCATAGGCCTCGGTTCGGTTCAGCCCGATCCGGTTCTCATTGGTCTCGAAGAAGCCCAGCCCGCTGCGGAAGGCCCCCAAGCCATGGATCGCGGCCTGGCTGCCCTGATCGCGTCCGCCATAGACCTTCAACTTGATGTCGAGCGGGCCATTGCCGGGCCGGATGCGCAGCGACATCCGCCCCTGCAACGTGTCCTGCGAATTGCCGTCGCGCCCGCCGGGATAGACATTATGGATCTGCCCGTCGCCTTTCGCGTAATTGCCCGCGATGCGGACGCCCAATTGGTCCTCGACCATCGTCGCCTCGACTGCGGCTTGCGCGGTGAAGGTGTTGAAATTGCCGTAGCCCGCTTCGGCATAGCCTTCATTGCCGTGCAGGCTCGGCGCCTTGGTGATGAAGTTGATCGCGCCGCCCGTCGTGTTGCGACCGAACAACGTGCCCTGCGGCCCGCGCAGCACCTCCACGCGGTCCAGATCGAACAGGCCCATGCCATGCGCCGTGCGGCTGGCGAGATAGACGTCGTCGATATAGACGCCGATCGGTGACGCCTGATTGGAATTGTATTCGTTCGCGACGCTAATCCCGCGCAACGAAAAGTTGGGCTGGGTCTGGCCATAAGGGCTGCTGACTTGCAGGTTCGGCACCGCCACCGCCAGGTTGGCAGAGTTGGTGATGCCCTTGGTCACCAGCGCATCGCCGCCAATCGCCGAGATGGCGATGGGAACGGTCAGGATCGACTGGGCGCGCCGCTGCGCGGTCACGATGATATCCCCCGACGATACGCCGTCCTGTATGGGTGTGGCAGTATCCGCCTGGGGCGTTGCGTCGGTGGTGGGTGGCGTGCCCTGCCCCGCGTCGGCGCTTTGCGCCTGTGCCGCGAACGGGAACGCGAATGCCGCGCTGGCAAGCAGCGCCGCGCTGATCCTGGCCCTCATAGCCCTCTCCTATATTCGCAGAGACTCTGTGACGGCCTCTTGCTGGACTATGTGTAGATCAGGTCCGGTCAGGCGGCTTTGCATGGACCTGTCGCGCTTTTTGACATTTCTTGCGGAGGCCATGCGTTCCTTGCGCACGATCTGATAGCGCCCGTTTCACGACAGAGCGGGCCGCAATGGATGGCACCGCCGGATATGGAGAGCGAGATGGACTTCGATACGTCGTTCCACATGACGATCGGCGGCAAGCCGGTGTCCTCGGACAGCCTGTTCGACGTACTCAACCCGGCGACCGAGCAAGTGCTGGCCCAAGCCCCGGACGCGACGCGTGACCATCTCGACTCCGCCGTGATCGCTGCCCGCACCGCCTTTCCCGGCTGGGCCGCCACCCCCATCGCCGAGCGCCGCGCGCTGATCGACAAGCTCGGTGACGCGGTGATCGCCCATGCGGAGGACTTCAAGCGTCTCCTCACCGCCGAGCAGGGCAAGCCCCATGCCGATGCCTTTAACGAGGTGATGGGCGCCGGGCTCTGGCTGAAAGGTGCCGCGACGCTCGACCTGCCGGTGACGGTCAACGAGGACTCCGCAGACCGTTATAGCGAAACGCGCCGCGTTCCGATCGGCGTGGTCGGCGCCATCGCGCCGTGGAACTTCCCGATGGTGCTAGCGATATTCAAGGTTGGCCCGGCTCTACTCGCGGGCAACACGCTGGTCCTGAAGCCCTCCCCCTTCACGCCGCTGACGACGCTGAAGTTCGGCGAACTGGCCGCGACGATCCTGCCCCCCGGTGTGCTGAACGTCGTGACCGGCGGCGACAGCCTCGGCCCGTGGCTGACCGAGCATCCAGGCATCGACAAGGTCAGCTTCACCGGATCGACCGCGACCGGGCGGCGGGTCATGCAAAGCGCCTCGGCCACGCTGAAGCGCGTTACACTGGAGCTGGGGGGCAACGACGCCGCAATTGTCCTGCCCGACGCGGATGTCGAGGTGCTGGCGGAGCAGCTGTTCTGGGCGGCCTTCACCAATAACGGGCAGATCTGCATCGCGACCAAGCGCATGTATGTCCACCGCGACGTGTACGAACCGCTGAAGGAGGCGCTCGTCGCCTATGCACGAACGGTGCAAATTGGCGACGGGGCGCAACAGGGCGTACGGCTTGGCCCGATCAACAACCACCTGCAATATGAGCGCGTCCTCGACCTCATCCGCGACGCGCGCGACAAGGGCTATCGCTTCCTGCTCGGCGGCGAGGCGGCCGACACGCCCGGCTATTTCGTCCCCATCACCATCCTCGACAACCCGCCCGAGGATAGCCGCATCGTTCAGGAAGAGCAGTTCGGTCCCATCCTCCCCCTCCTCCGCTTCGATGACGTGGACGAGGTGATCGAGCGGGTGAATGCCAGCGAATATGGCCTCGGCGCCTCGATCTGGACGGGCAATCCGGACGCCGCCATGGATCTCGCTGCCCGGATCGCCAGCGGCACCGTCTGGATCAACGAGACCCAGCACCTCACGCCGTTCGCCGCCTTTGGGGGCATGAAGCAGTCGGGGCTTGGCGTCGAAGGCGGCACCGAGGGCCTGATGGAATATACCAATTCCCAGACCATCACCCGGCGGCGTTGACGATGGGCTCGAATTCTATCGAACTGGAACGCCGCCGCGAGCGCGCGCGCGCCGGTGGTGGCGAGAAGCGCGTGGCGGCGCAGCACGCCAAGGGCAAGCTGACCGCGCGCGAGCGGCTCGACGTGCTGCTCGACGAGGGCAGCTTCGAGGAACTCGATATGTTCGTCGAGCATAACTGCACCGACTTCGGCATGACCGAACAGGTCATCCCCGGCGACGGCGTGGTGACCGGCAGTGGCACGATCAACGGGCGGCTGGTGTTCGTGTTCAGCCAGGATTTCACCGTCTTCGGCGGCTCGCTGTCGGAGCGCCATGCGCAGAAGATCTGCAAGATCATGGACATGGCGATGAAGGTCGGCGCGCCCGTCATCGGCCTGAACGACAGCGGCGGCGCGCGCATCCAGGAGGGCGTGGCCAGCCTTGGCGGCTATGCCGAGGTGTTCCAGCGCAATGTGCTGGCGAGCGGGGTGGTGCCGCAGCTTTCGCTCATCATGGGACCGTGCGCGGGCGGCGCAGTGTACAGCCCGGCGATGACCGACTTCATCTTCATGGTGAAGGATTCGAGCTACATGTTCGTCACCGGCCCCGATGTGGTGAAGACGGTGACCAACGAGGTCGTGACCCAGGAAGCGCTGGGCGGCGCGGTGACGCACACCACCAGGACCGGCGTCGCCGACGTGGCGTTCGAGAACGATATCGAGGCGCTGCTGGCAGCGCGCGACTTCATCGACTTCCTGCCCGCCAACAACCGCGAAGGCGTGCCGGAGCGGCCGACCGCCGACGCCTGGGACCGCATCGAGGAAAGCCTCGACACGCTGATCCCGGCCAGCGCCAACCAGCCGTACGACATGCACGAGCTGCTGTCGAAGGTGGTCGACGAGGGCGATTTCTTCGAGGTGCAGCCTGCCCACGGCGCCAACATCATCACCGGCTTCGGCCGGATCGAGGGACGCACGGTCGGCTTCGTCGCCAACCAGCCGATGGTGCTGGCGGGGGTGCTCGACATCAATGCCAGCCGCAAGGCGGCGCGCTTCGTGCGCTTCTGCGATGCGTTCGATATTCCCATCGTGACCTTTGTCGACGTGCCCGGCTTCCTGCCCGGCACCGCGCAGGAGCATAACGGCATCATCAAGCATGGCGCGAAACTGCTCTTCGCCTATGCCGAGGCGACGGTGCCCAAGATCACCGTCATCACCCGCAAGGCTTATGGCGGCGCGTACGACGTGATGGCGTCCAAGCATCTGCGCGGCGACCTCAACTATGCCTGGCCGACCGCCGAGATCGCGGTGATGGGTGCGAAAGGCGCGGTCGAGATCATCTTCCGCGGCAAGACGCCGGAGGAGATCGCCGAGCGGACGGCGGAGTACGAGGCCCGCTTTGCCAACCCGTTCGTGGCGGCGAGCAAGGGTTTCGTGGACGAGGTGATCCAGCCGCACTCGACCCGCAGGCGGATCGCGCTGGGCCTGCGCAAGCTGCGCAACAAGGACCTCGCGAACCCATGGAAAAAGCATGACAACCTGCCGCTCTGAGCCCACACTATCCGACTGGGAGGCGCTTGCCGCGCGCGAGGTGAAGGGGCGTGACCTCGACTGGCAGACGCCGGAGGGGATCACGGTCAAGCCGCTCTACACCGCCGCCGATGTGGGCGAGGACCCCGGCCTGCCGGGCTTCGCACCGTTCACGCGCGGCGTGCGCGCGAGCATGTATGCGGGGCGGCCCTGGACGATCCGGCAATATGCGGGCTTCTCCACCGCCGAGGAATCCAACGCCTTTTATCGCCGCAATCTGGCGGCGGGGCAAAAAGGGCTGTCGGTCGCCTTCGATCTGGCAACGCACCGGGGTTACGACAGCGACCACCCGCGCGTGACCGGCGACGTGGGCAAGGCCGGTGTCGCGATCGATACGGTCGAGGATATGAAGATCCTGTTCGACGGCATCCCGCTCGATGCCATGTCGGTCTCGATGACGATGAACGGCGCGGTGATCCCGGTTCTGGCCTTCTTCATCGTGGCCGCCGAGGAACAGGGCGTTCACTGCTCCAAGCTGGAAGGGACCATCCAGAACGACATCCTCAAGGAGTTCATGGTCCGCAACACCTATATCTATCCGCCCGAGCCGAGCATGCGGATCATCTCGGACATCTTCGCCTATACGTCGGCCGAGATGCCCAGGTTCAACAGCATCTCGATCTCGGGCTATCACATGCAGGAGGCCGGGGCGACGCAGCTCCAGGAGCTGGCCTTCACCATCGCCGACGGCATGGAATATGTGAAATATGGCGTGGCCTCGGGCCTCGACATCGACACATTCGCCGGCCGCCTGTCCTTCTTCTTTGCGATCGGCATGAACTTCTTCATGGAGGTCGCCAAGCTCCGCGCGGCGCGCGTGCTGTGGCACCGGGCGATGACGCAGCTGGGCGCGAAGGACGAACGGTCGAAGATGCTGCGCACCCATTGCCAGACGAGCGGCGTGTCGCTGACTGAGCAGGACCCGTATAACAACGTCATCCGCACGACGATCGAGGCGATGGCCGCGATGCTGGGCGGCACCCAGTCGTTGCACACCAATGCGCTCGATGAAGCGATCGCGCTGCCGACCGACTTCTCCGCCCGGATTGCGCGCAACACGCAGATCGTGTTGCAGGAGGAAACGGGGATGACGAAGGTCGTCGATCCGCTGGGCGGCAGCTATTATGTCGAGAGCCTGACCCAGAGCCTGGTCGATGGTGCCTGGGAGCTGATCGAGCGGATCGAGGCCGAGGGCGGCATGGCCAAGGCGGTCGCTTCGGGCTGGCCCAAGGCGATGATCGAGGAAGCGAGCGCGGCGCGCGCGGCCAGGGTCGATCGTGGCGAGGATGTGATCGTCGGGGTCAACACATACCGGCTGGCCGACGAAGCGCCGGTCGAGATCCTGGATATCGACAATCACGCGGTGCGCGCAGGGCAGGTGGCGCGGATCGCGGCCGTAAAGGCCGCGCGCGACGAAGCGGCGACCCAAGCTGCGCTCGATGCGTTGCGTAGCGCCGCCAAAATTCCTCCCCTGCAAGGGGAGGTGGCATCGCGCAGCGATGACGGAGGGGTGTCGACGCCCGAGAGGGGGGACACCCCTCCGTCAGCGGCTGACGCCGCTGCCACCTCCCCCGCCGGGGGAGGAATGGGGACGAACCTGCTTGCGCTGGCCGTCGAAGCCGCCCGCGCCCGCGCGACCCTGGGCGAGATTTCCTCGGCGCTGGAGGATGCGTTCGGCCGCTATGGCACCCAGCCGACCCCGGTGTCCGGCGTGTATGGCGGCGCTTATGCCGAGGACGAACGCTGGGCGCGCCTGATCCGCGGCGTCGAGGCGGTCGAGCGCCGCCTGGGTCGCAAGCCCCGGCTCTTCGTCGCCAAGATGGGCCAGGACGGCCATGACCGGGGCGCGAACCTCGTCTCCTCGATGTTCGGCGACCTGGGGTTCGAGGTCGTGCCCGGCGCACTGTTCCAGACGCCGGAGGAAGCCGCGCAACTGGCGCTGGCCCGCGACGTCGATGTCGTCGGCGTGTCCAGCCTGGCGGCGGGGCACAAGACCCTCATTCCCGAACTGATCGGTCACCTTCGCGATGCGGGCCGCGCCGATATCAAGGTCATCGCGGGTGGCGTTATTCCCGCGCAGGACTATCAGGCGCTCTACGATGCCGGGGTGCAGGCGATTTTCGGCCCCGGCACCAATCTTGTGAAAGCGGCCGAGGATGTGCTGAGGCTGCTGGGCCATAATATGCCGCCCGAGACGGGCGAATGACAGGACACGACGTGATGACGACGACGACCGCGCTGGCAGCCATGCGCACCGACTGGACCCGCGCCGAGATCGCCGCGCTGTTCGACCTGCCCTTCCCCGAGCTGCTGTTCCGTGCAGCGGAAGTGCACCGCGCACATCATGCGGCGGACGAGGTGCAGCTGTGCACGCTCTGCTCGATCAAGACCGGCGGCTGCCCCGAGGATTGCGGTTACTGCTCGCAGAGCGCCTCGGCGGAGAGCGACGTGAAGGCCGAAAAGCTGATGGACGTTCAGGCCGTCCTGACAGCGGCGGCGGAGGCCAAGGCGGCGGGGTCGCAGCGTTTCTGCATGGGCGCGGCCTGGCGCAGCCCCAAGGAGCGCGACATGGACAAGGTCGTCGCCATGGTCGAGGGAGTGAAGGCCATGGGGCTGGAGACCTGCATGACGCTGGGGATGCTCGACGCCCCCCAGGCGCAGCGGCTGGCCGAGGCGGGCCTCGACTATTACAACCACAATATCGACACTTCGCCAGAGAACTACGCCAACGTCATCACCACGCGCTGCTTCGAGGACCGGCTGGCGACGCTGTCCAACGTGCGTGAGGCGGGGATTTCGGTGTGCTGCGGCGGGATCGTCGGCATGGGCGAGACGCGCGGCGACCGGGTGGGCTTCGTCCATGCGCTCGCCACCCTGCCGCGCCACCCCGAAAGCGTGCCGGTCAACGCGCTGGTCCCGGTCAAGGGCACGGTGCTGGGCGACATGCTGGCCGATACGCCGCTGGCGCGGATCGACGATATCGAGTTCGTCCGCACCGTCGCAGTCGCGCGCATCACCATGCCGATGAGCATGGTCCGCCTGTCGGCGGGCCGCGAAAGCATGTCGGCGGCGACCCAGGCTTTGTGCTTCCTGGCGGGGGCGAACTCGATCTTCACCGGCGACAAGCTGCTGACCGCGGGCAATGCGGGCGACGATGCCGATGCCGCGCTGTTCGCCAAGCTGGGCCTGAAGCCGATGGAAGGCGCCGAGCCGATGCGGGTCGCGGCGGAGTGACCTTCTCACCGCCCTGTTCCCCGGCGAAGGCCGGGATCCAGTGGCGGTAAGCTTAAGATGGCGCGCCACCGGCCATGAAGACACTGGACCCCGGCCTTCGCCGGGGAACAGGCAGACACGGACCAACGACATAAAAGGAGAGGTATCCCCGTGTTCCAGAAGATTCTGATCGCCAATCGCGGGGAAATCGCGTGCCGGGTGATCCGCACCGCCCGCGCGATGGGCATCGCCACCGTCGCGGTCTATTCGGACGCCGATGCGGGCGCGCCGCATGTCCGGCTGGCCGATGAAGCGGTGCGCCTCGGCCCCGCGCCCGCCGCCGAAAGCTATCTCAAGGCCGAACTGATCCTTGCCGCGGCGAAGGCGACCGGCGCGGATGCCATCCATCCCGGCTATGGCTTCCTGTCGGAACGCGAGAGCTTCGCGCGCGCCTGTGCCGAGGCGGGGGTCGCCTTTATCGGCCCGCCGCCGAACGCCATCGCGGCGATGGGCGACAAGATCGAATCGAAGAAGCTGGCCAAGGCCGCAGGCGTCAATGTCGTCCCCGGCTATCTGGGCGAGATCGCCGATACCGAGGAAGCGGTGCGCATCGCCTCCAACATCGGCTTTCCCGTCATGATGAAGGCGTCGGCCGGTGGCGGCGGCAAGGGCATGCGGCTGGCCTGGTCCGAGGCGGACGTTCGCGAGGGCTTCGAGGCGACCAAGCGCGAAGGGCTGGCCAGCTTCGGCGACGACCGTGTCTTCATCGAGAAGTTCATCGAATCCCCGCGCCATATCGAAATCCAGGTGCTGGGCGACCAACATGGCAACATCGTCTATCTCGGCGAGCGCGAATGCTCGGTCCAGCGCCGCCACCAGAAGGTGGTCGAGGAAGCCCCGTCGCCCTTCGTCACGCCCGCAATGCGCCGCGCCATGGGCGAGCAGGCGGTCGCTCTTGCGCGCGCGGTCGGCTATTATTCGGCAGGCACCGTCGAGCTGATCGTGTCGGGTGCGGATACGAGCGGCAAGAGCTTCTACTTCCTCGAGATGAACACCCGGCTCCAGGTCGAGCATCCGGTGACCGAGGAGATTACCGGCCTCGATCTGGTCGAGCAGATGATCCGCGTCGCCGCCGGTGAACCCCTCGCCTTCACTCAGGACGAGGTGACGCTGACCGGCTGGGCGATCGAGAACCGGGTCTATGCCGAGGACCCGTATCGCGGCTTCCTGCCCTCGACCGGGCGGCTGGTGCGCTACAACCCGCCCGCCGAACATGCCGACGAGGCGGTGCGCGTCCGCGTCGACGACGGCGTGGCCGAGGGCGGCGAGGTCAGCATGTTCTACGATCCGATGATCGCCAAGCTGGTCACCTGGGCGCCGACCCGCGAAGCCGCGATCGACGCGCAGATCGCAGCACTCGACGCGTTCGAGATCGTCGGGCCGGGGACCAATATCGACTTCGTCTCCGCGCTGATGCAGCACCCGCGCTTCCGCTCCGGCGCGCTGTCGACCGGCTTCATTGCCGAGGAATATCCCGAGGGCTTCCAGGGCGCGCCGGCCTCCGCCGAACTGACCAAGACCCTCGCCGCCGTCGCCGCCTTCGCCGCCACCGCCGAGGCCGACCGCGCCCGCCGCATCGACGGGCAACTCGGCCACCGCCTGCAACCGCCCGCCGACTGGACGGTGCGGATCGGGGGAGCGGACCATGCGGTGAACGTCTCGACCGACGGGATCAGCGTCGATGGCACCGAGCTGGACCTCGCCATCGCCTATACGCCCGGCGACCGGATGATCGCGGTGGAGAACGAGGACGGCGAGACGCTCCACGTCCGCATCGCCAAGACCCGCACCGGCTTCAAGCTGACCACGCGCGGGGCCAGCCACACGGTCCGCGTCCTCCCCGCCCGCGCGGCGGCCTATGCTCGGCACCTCATCGAAAAGGTGCCGCCCGACCTGTCCAGATTCCTCATCGCGCCGATGCCCGGCCTGCTCGTCCGCCTCGACGTCGCCGAGGGCGACAAGGTCGAGGCAGGCCAGCCCCTCGCCGTCGTCGAGGCCATGAAGATGGAAAACATCCTCCGCGCCGCCAAGACCGGCACCGTCAAGACCATCGCCGCCAAGACCGGCGACAGTCTTGCAGTGGATGCGGTGATTTTGGAGCTGGAGTGAAATTCAGGAATGATGCTTAAACAAATGGCACCGATAAGAAGACAGGATTCCTGACCTATTTTCTCCGCGCGCTAAGTCATTGATTTTGCGTCACCGCGCAACCCGCCTATCAGCGAGTTGCACATTGAGGGGTACAGCAGGGGGCACACGTAAACAAGTGCTGGAGTGCTACGCAGCGGATAACCGAAGGCGGCTTGAATGACCCAGAAGCGGACAATCGCAGCTTCCCGCCTGCTTACCAGGATCCGGCATTCGTTCAGGTTGGAGGTAGCCGATGCCGCGAGTATTCCTCATGTCGCTGCAGCCAACCGAAATCCTCATCCATCTGCGTGGCTCTTCGCAGCTTCGACCAAGGCGTCGATGAAGACCCGAACCTTCGCCGACAAGGCCCGGTGGCTTGGATAGAGCGCGTGGATGGCAACCTCGTGGGTACGACCGGCAGGCCACAACCTGACCAGTCGGCCCTCCTCGACAGGAGCTTTGACGAGGAAGTCCGGAAGCCGTGCGATGCCGCAGCCGCCAAGGACGGCGGGCAGGATCGCTGCGGCGTCGGAGATCACGGCGTGCGGGCGGAATTCGGCGATGCCCGCTTGTTCAGCTGCGCCGTCGTGATAGGCCACTGGCCGATCCGCATAGTCGAGCAGCGTATGGGCCTGGAGATCGGACGCGCGAAGCGGCGTGCCGCGCACCGCGAGATAGTCAGGGCTCGCACACAGCCATGTCTTCGATGTCAGTAGGTGCTTCGCGATCAGATCGCTGTCGGCCAACGGGCCAACCCGGACAACCATGTCCACGAGCTCGGCCGGCATGTCGATGACGCGGTCATCGATCTTCAGGTCGACGCGCACTTGTGGATAAGCCGCCATGAAGGACGGCAGCATCGGCGCGACCAGCGCGCTTGCGATCGTGAACGGCAGACTGATCCGCAACGTGCCGCTCGGCACGGCGGCAAGACCTTCGAGCGCCGCCCCCGCCTCGTCGACATCGGCGAGGATGCGAAGGGCGTGCGGCCGGAACAGGATGCCAGCGTCGGTCAGGCGCATATGCCGGGTCGAGCGATCGAGGAGGACGGCACCGACCTGCTGCTCAAGCCTGGCCAATGCGCGACTGACCCCTGATTTTGATAAGCCCAATGACCTTGCCGCGGCCGAAACGCTCATCAGGTCGGTGATGCGCACGAAGGCACGAAGATCAGACAGGTCCATCATTGTTGCATCGTATGCGACACCTGTCGCGCATAGGCCATCTAATCGGGTCGCTATGCAACGACTATCCTTTCCCGACACGAAAGGATGCACCATGAGCCCCACGATCAATCAGGCCCAACCCGATGCGGTGACGGCGTTCCCGATCCACATACCCGAAGCCGACCTCAGCGACCTCGCCGACCGGCTCGATCGTGTGCGCTGGCCCGACCCCGGCACGACCACGGATGGGCGTCAGGGGCCTGCTTTGCCGACGATCCGGCGATTGGTCGAGCACTGGCGGGACGGCTACGATTGGCGGTCTACGGAGGCCATGCTCAACGGATGGGGCAGCAGCAGGACCGTTATCGACGGACTGGGCATCCACTTCCTACACATCCGGTCGCCACACGCGAATGCCACTCCATTGCTGCTGACCCACGGCTGGCCCGGCTCGATCCTTGAGTTCCGCGACCTGATCGGGCCGCTCACCGATCCGCAATCGCATGGCGGCGATGCCGCGGACGCCTTCCATCTCGTGATCCCGGCGCTGCCGGGCTTCGGCTTCTCGGACAAGCCCACCGGGCCCGGCTGGGGCGTGGGCCGCACCGCCGCGGCATGGGGGCAGTTGATGCAACAGCTGGGCTACGGCGACCGCTGGATGGCGCAGGGCGGCGACTGGGGGGCTGCGGTGACGACAGCGCTCGCCCATATGCGCGCGCCCGGTCTGGTTGGCATCCACCTCAACATGGTGATGTTTCAGCCAACGCACGCAGAAATCGCCGACGCAACGCCCGACGAACAGCGGATGCTTGACGACGCCCGGCGCTATGACCGGGAATACTCGGGCTATATGAAGCTGCAATGCACCCGTCCGCAATCGGTCGCATTCGCGCTGGCCGACTCCCCTGTAGGTCTGGCGAGCTGGATCTACGCGCTGTTTCAGGACGTATCCGACAGCGATGGTGAGCCCGAGCGCGTGATCTCGCTCGACCATCTCATCGACGACGTGATGCTCTACTGGCTACCAAACTCCGGGCCGAGTTCGGCGCGCTTCTACTGGGAGGCCGCGCAGGAGATGGCGCAACGAATGCCACACGGTCCGATCCCGTTACCGGCCGGGGTCAGCATGTTTCCCGGCGAGCAGGTTCGGCTCTCGCGGCGCTGGGCTGAAGCGCGCTTCGCGAACCTGCGCTTCTTTGCCGAGGCGGACAGTGGTGGACACTTCGCAGCGATGGAGAACCCGCAGATGCTGGTCGAGCATATCCGTTCAACCTGCCGCACAATCCGATAAACGGGAGTAGTAGCAGTGCACATCCTCGTCGTCATGGCGCATCCTGCCGGCCCGTCGCTGACCCGCTCCGTTGCGTCTTCAATTCTCGATGCAGGAGCAGCGCTCGGGCACACCGTCGAGCTTGCCGATCTGGTGGCGGAAGAGTTCGATCCGGTCTTCGGACCTGCTGACCATGCAGCGTTCACCGCAGCTGGCCCGACGCCGCCAGATGTACGCCGGGAACAGCAGCGGATCGATCGAGCGGATCATCTCATTCTCGTGCACCCGGTCTACTGGTGGTCAATGCCAGCGGTCCTCAAGGGCTGGATCGACCGCGTGTTCATATCCGGGTGGGCGTTCGAGGAAGATACCGATCGAGGCATCGTCAAGAAACTTGGACGGTTGAACGTCCATCTCGTCGCGCTAGCAGGCGCCAGCGTCGCGACCTATGCCAAGCACGGCTATCGCAATGCCATGCGCGCCCAAATCGATCATGGCATCTTTGACTTCTGCGGCGCGACGGTGGTCACGTCCGAACTCGTCGATGGGCAAACGGACGATCTCGCCTCGGTGCCAGCAAGGGTTGCCAGCCTTATTGGCTGCCACCTTGCGTGACGGCCGATGCAGCTGCGCTGCCTGACAGACCCAGAAACGGTCATTCGCGCTATTTTCGTCGCTTCCCAACTTCAGACATTCATTCATGTTCGGAGCGGGAGCCGTGCATCTAGCATCAGCGCGAGCTGGCCGTCGTAAGCTGTCTCGTAAATGATCGACCAGCGAGACGGCCGGGCGATTTCCGTTAGGATCGTAAAACCGGACAAAATAATCATTCCGTGGTGAGTAGGCTGGTGATGGCCAGAAGACCGGGCTACGATCACCGCAATATCAGGAAGAATGGCAAGTATGATGCAACTGCTACGCTCAGTATCGATGTCAATATTAGCGATAGCATCGGTCGCTGCCCCGACTCATGCAGCGCCTTCAGCGAAGGCTCAGGCTACGCCGGAAGCAAGGCTGGAACATAGCATCACATTCCTAAGCGAAGCAAATTCAAGCCCGACGCCGATCGATACCAGCGACGACGTCGTATTCTTGAAGGTTACAGTAAATGGACACGACGCTTGGGCCATGCTGGACAATGCCTGTGGTCACACCGTGATCGATCTTACCTATGCTAAATCAATTGGTTTGACCGTCGGACCGATCGTCGGAAAGCTCGATCTCGGCGCCGCGTCGCTGGACGAGCGGTTGGTCAAGGGCACCAGCATCGTCGTGCCGGGTCAGGTCACCTTTAACGGTTCGGTGGTGGCGATCGATATGCAGCCGTTCAGCCGTCTGGTCGGTCGCCCGGTGCAGGCGATCATCGGCGGCGATTACCTGGACCGGATGGCCGTCCTGATTCAGAACAGCCGCAAGCAGATGATCTTGGCCAAGTCCGGCGATATCACGCCCCGCGTCAAAGTTGCCACCCTCCCGCTGATCGATGGTAATCAAGTGTTCGCCAAGATAAACGGCCAAGCGGTCTCCCTAAAGGTCGACATGGGCTATAACGGCACGATCCGCCTTTCGGACGGGGCATGGGCGCGGGTCGTTCCAACCGGCACAAGTGCCAAGGAAGGCAAGACAGCGTCGCTTGACGGGGTCGCGAGAACCGGCCGATCGGTATCAAATGCGTCGCTTGTACTGGGACAAGTCAGCGTCAGCCCTATCAGCGTATCCGTGGGCGAAAAGCTGCCGGGAACAACTGACGGCCTGCTCGGCATGACGTTTCTTTCGAAGGCTGACTTCATTTTGGATGTGGACCAGAAAAAACTCTTCCTTATCCCCATCGAAGCACCGGCCGTACCATCCGCCTCGGCTCGGTGATACATGGGCAGTCTTACTCGCAACCATCGGGGCGGTCGGACAATCCTAAAAACGAAGGTCGAACGGGACGGCTCAGGCAACTCCCGCCTTCCTCAATTGCCCGGCGGGCTGGCCTTCCCGAAATCTGTTCCCGATTGCGTTTTCCCAAAACGGTCTGTTGAACATGGAGAAACGGGACTGCTGACGGTTGGCGGATCGGCCGGTTTCGGGATGCCGAGCCGATTCACAGAATGGCCGGAAATGGCTCGCTACCGGCCGGGCAGCCTAGCGGCCGCGAGGACCCAGAACCGGTCATTCACACCACCTCCCCCGCTTCCCAAAGTCAGCCATTCGTTCATGTCGATTTTTGAAGCAGTAGAGCCCAGCTCAGCGATATGGGCGCCGCAGATGGTTGGCGTATCAAGGTCCAGATTGAGCGTTACTACCGGAGCTCAGCTTACTAGCGTTTAAGATGACAGGTGCTGAGCCAGGATCAGTCCGCCGATGATGATCAGGACAAAGCCGCCTAGGATGCCAGCGTACCGACCCAGGTAGGGCCCAATATGCTTGCCCAGCATAACGCCGATGGTCGCCATCAACGTCGTCGTTCCACCAATGACCATGCAGGCAGCCCAAATGTTGACGTCCATAAGGGCAAGGGTCACACCGACGGCCGCCGCGTCGACGCTCGTTGCGATTGCTGTCGCAGCAAGCCGCAGCATGCTGGGCTTAGTCTCGCTGTCAATTTGGGCCGCATCGCCTTCACTCGTCCAGGCTTCCCGGATCGTATATGCACCAACGGCAAACAGTAGCGTGAACGCGACCCAATGGTCGTAATCGGCAATCCAATCATTTAGCGCAAAGCCAAGCAGCCAGCCTAGCGCGGGCGTCAGAGCTTCGAAAAAGCCGAACACGATGCCGACTTTAACGGCATCGCGAAGGCGGGCTCGTCCTTCGGTCGCCCCTTTGCCCAACGCCGCCGCGAAAGCATCGACAGACAGGCTTGCGCCCAAAGCGCCAAGCGTCATTATTCCGGGCATCACGTCATTACTCAGGGCCAGCAAACCAAACGATGCATGCACCCGTGGCCACAAAGCGGAGTGCTGCATCATTGGTCTCGCCGGGCAGGACGAACCTGCTGCTGCCGCCACGAGCCGATGGCTCAAGGATGTTGACGGCAACCCCACTACTGCGGGTAGCTACTCCCCAAGGACGAAGCCCAATATCTGGTGATTTCCGTTGCCACCAGATGATAAATGCGATCAATTTGATCCGATTGATCGAGGACGGCACGTCCTCTTCGCCTTATTGGGGGGGATCGCGAGATTGACGGGCGTTGCAAAACGTATCGATCGTTGCGAACCTTGCAAATCGGGCTTCAGAGGAAGCCGCGCTGCTCACGCAGATGTCTACGGGGCGAGTTGGGCGGAAGCAGCCATCCCGCCCCACCGCAACGACGACCCAATTACGGTCATTCCCCGCCTCTGGCCGGCTAGCCGACTCCGGCCGTTCATTCATCGGCCACGGTGCAAGGGGCATTGGGCATAGCCGCCACGTACATCGTGAAAAGAAATCCACAGGCCGTCGGGTGCCGGCAAGCGCCCAACTATAGCCATTAAGAATCCTGGTAGCGAATGCTCAGAGGACTGAACGGTCTCAGTGATGTTACGGATATCCGTATGAGACGGCGATGGAACGTCTTGAGGGTGGGTATGCCAATCGCCGACGTAATGTAGACCTTCTTGAAAAAGCGCTAAAATCTCGGCCTTCTCCGCCTTCCGGTCGGGACGGAAAGAAAATCGTGAGCGAAAGTCAGTAGCGCGAGGGCCAGTCGCCTTCGCGACGATCCAGCGATTATTTTTGATCGAAGCGAAAAGCTGGCCGCCGGCTTCGCGAGACCAGCATTTACGTTGCGCATTGCCACAAAGATGCGCGAGCACGTCCTGCTCAATATGCAGGACAAGGCCGTTTGGACCTTCGTAGGTAGCTACCTGCGCGATGGCCTTCACCGTCTCACTCCGTTGGCCATTGAGCAGCCATCATCTTCCCACCCTCAGCGGGATCGCCGACGACAGACTTAAAAGCAGCTGACCAAAAGCCGCCAGCTTGTTCAAGGTCAGAGGAAAGCCCCACCCATATTCGCCATACCGGCGCAACAGCACGGCCAGATGCGATATCCAGTGCCGCCCGAGCAACAAGATTTTGCCCCGCGGCAAGATCAATGGCGCCGTAGGGTGATGCAGATCCG
This sequence comes from Sphingomonas yabuuchiae, assembly GCF_001477495.1. GTDB lineage: Bacteria > Pseudomonadota > Alphaproteobacteria > Sphingomonadales > Sphingomonadaceae > Sphingomonas > Sphingomonas yabuuchiae_A. The sequence continues at coordinate 7,508 of NZ_LDTF01000033.1, read as the reverse complement.
CCGCAACGAGGATCTTTATCCTCCGACCACCACGACGCGGCCGCTGTCAGCGGCTTACCGGTGTTATCGAAACCGTTGCGAAGGCATACCTGCGGTCCTTGCAATGCGACAACGTGGGCTGCAATCGCACTGCGTTCGAGCCAAGTGTAAATTACCGGAATTACCAAGGCCCTAGCCACCTGCAGGTCGCTTAATGCAGCGCTGGCTCCCCAATCGCCGGTCGCATTTATGATCAACGAGACACCGTCAAATATCGATCGATCGTTCGCGATAGTGTGTCGCCAATCCGTACCGTAGCTAAATATATCCACGATGTCGGGTAAGTCCGCGAGTAGCTTAGCCTTGAGAGCATCGGCCTTGTTGGCGCCGACGAATCTTGCCCCAAGCTCGTGCCGACCGATATTCTCCCAACCAAGGGTGTCGGGATCAAATAAGCTAAACTTCTTGATCCCCTGCTGCGCCAGCAGCCTTGCTGCTCCTGCGCCTAAAGAGCCACATCCGATTATCGCAACATGTATGGTGTCTGCGTCGATTAGTTGCGGCGACGGAATTCTAGAAGTGGCTGCGTCCACTCGCCTGACCGATGCCCGATCAAACTTCAGCTTAAGTGGGAGCATCGCGGCAGGAGTCTTCCCAGGCCGGAACCCCTTGTTGTCGCGGCGCCCTGGGCCAGAGGACAGGATGATGGCCCCACCAGCAGTCTGTTCTGGAGATGAAGGACCACCCAGCACCACGACACCGCCTGAACCATTGAACGGTTGGGCTTCGTCGAAGGTCGAGGTTTGGCCGGTTTCCTCGAACAAAGTGCGCAGATCGGAACACGATCGTGGATAAGCGGATGGCTCAGGAAGCCTCTCCATCCACAAAAAAAGCGAGCGTTCGAAGTCCCCCTTGTAGTCCTCTCCTACCCTGTGCTGAATCCAGCGACGCAGCCGTTCTCCATCGTCCGAGACGATCCGCTGGCTGCCATAGATCCCGAGGAACAGCGATCGTGTCGGCGGTGCAATATCGAAAAGGGTCTGGACGGATCGAGTAGTCGTGCTGCCATGAGACCAATAGGCCTCAAAATCAACGACATAGTCCTCTCGTAGTTCACCGCGATCTAACGCCTCTAACAAATTAGACGCTTGCGTTATGAAGTGTGACACTACCCCTGCTGGATCGAGGCTATCAGTTGTCGTCTCGGATGTGACCAGACAAAGGCGGCCACCGTCCTCGATATGTGGCCCGTCTTCGGGCGCACCGGGCCCAAAGAAAGCAGCAATCGGCTTTGTGTAAGGGAAGAGCTGATCCACTGCGACGAGCAGTGATACGTCCTCCCGCAGCCGTAGGCGCCAACCTACGAACGTCGGGCTGAGGCCGCTCCTAGCAAGCTGCCAAGAATTAGCTCGGACCGCCTTCGGGAAGGCGATCCGAAGCCAATCATCTACGATCTTGACGGCATCAGCACGGGTAACCATGACTGCCACCTAACTGGAAGCGTAGGTCCCGCCTCCGCTCTTGTTTACCGGGGACTTCGGTTCCCCATCATCATCACCATCTTCCGGCGGCTGCTCGGAAAACCAGCTCGTACAAAAAACTTTGTCCCAGGCCTTCATTGCCTTTTCATGCGTACAATCGACCTCATCGAGAACGTCCAAATGACCGAGATTTTCATTCAAGCGGTCCATAAAGTATGTAGGCCGAGGATCCCCATCAGAAATGAGTTCTTCATCCACTACCGGATGCTGCACTGACTTGTTATACACAAGGCGGTCTGCAATAGACTTCATTGTACTGCGAAGCGCGTCATCGTCGCGGTTGAGCCTTCCGACAAAACACTCCGACGCTAACTTGGTAAGTGCGAACCCACTTGGATTTTTCCCCTTCCACGAAGGTCGGCTCTTGCTGAACATCTTTAAATATCGGACGACGCGGCGAAATTGCCCCTCCCCGACCGCCTCTGGGCTTAAATCCTTATTCGTCTCGTTAAACCATGTCGTGACCTTCTTGGCATCTGATTTGCGCCAACTAGCTCCGGCCAGTTCATAGCTATATTCAATTTTGTTGGTCCAGATGTTGGTCGTCTCGAGGCGACGATATGTTGGTATGTCAACATGATAGCCCGCATCATAATAAACACGGACGCAATTAGTTCTAACGTCAGGGGGTGTTTTAAATTTATCGTCCTGAACCGCCGCGCAAACCATCTTGCGCACCTCAAGCGCAGACATGGCGCCCCCCTGAGCGCCGACAAGATCGGCAGCCTTGAAATAGAGGCCGTCATCAATATCGTAGTCGAGGTTGTCATCCTGAACCATCGTGTGCATCGCATACGATCCCTGCGTATGCGAGCCGAGTGGCTTTGGCTTCCCGTCTCTGATTAGGCCGGCCTTCAGGCGGGTCCGGTTGCTATTCCGACGGGTGCGCATATTGGTGCGCTCACCTCCGACGATGGCAACCTTTTCATCATGAAATCCACGAACCTGCTTCGATGTATTAAACATTGGTTGCATCTTCTCCCCTGCACGGCATAGCTTCAAATAGGCCTTTGATGAGCCGGCCATTTGCATCTGCGCTGTTGTCGCAGGCACTTTTTGCCAAGTTGACGTCAGCGCGCGCCTGATCAATCAATGCCGTCATCGCCTCGTCAGACGAATTGTCTAACTCCAAGTGCGGTACTATATCCGGCCGGAGATCACCTTTGGGGAAGCGCACGACGCTTATAGAGCGGCCGAGATCGGTAAACTCCCGCGCGAACATACTTGCCATATTATCGAAAGCAAATTCTTGCGCTGCGATGCTGAGGGAGGCTGCTTTGGCTCCGAACTGCCAGTCGACATAACCGCGATCCAGGTCGTCCTTCGCAATGCGCTCCCCATCAGGCTTAGGATAACTGCCGAGGGCGTAAATCTCGATTGGGCGTGTCCGGTCCATCTTTATGGCGTCGAGCAAACCAACGAGTACAGGATTGTTGGCCCATAAGCCGCCGTCTGCAAAAACCCGGTAACCACCTAATTCGCCGCCCGCATCAACCGCAGCCAGGGAGCGAAAGATGGGCGCGGCGCTGGTTGCCATGCAGGCGTCGACCAGCTTCGTATCATCGTCGCGCGTCCCGCCCCAGTGGCCGGTTTTGAAGACCCATGATCGTTGCTGACTCATCTCGACCGCCGGTATCGCCAGGGCGATGCCGCGCGATGTTTCAACCTCTTTAAATGTCTTGGCGCCTAACACCGCGGTCAGTGCCTCTTTCAAAGCTTCCGCACCGCGTCGATTGATCGATCCACGACGTGGCATCTGTTTTAGTACTCTCACCGTCGACGACGGCACTCGCTCCGGAAAAATCTTTGGTCCATTTTCCCGGTATAGTTTCACCACCTTCGAAAGTGGCTCGCCAGCCGCAAGTGCACAGCCTACGATAGCGCCGGTGCTGGTGCCAACGATTAAGTCGAAGCCCTTTCCAACGTCTAACGCGTTACAGCCGCGCTTCTTGGCGAAGAGTGACGACAGTTCATGTAGGAACGCCGCGGAGTAGACTCCCCGCATGCCCCCTCCGTCTATAGTCAGGACGCGGAGAGGTTTTGAAATATCCATCTGCAGAGCATATCAAATATGCTGGAACACTCAAGATATATGACGGCATCGTCATTGGCATAAAGCAGCCATTTTGGTTGGAATGCTGGGTCGGCGCTTGGGCCTTCGGTGTTCGAAATCAATCGGCTTCGGACACGCCTTGACGTCCTCCCTATTTTTTTCATCCAAGCTGAGTGAGAGTTTTCCGGCCCTTTGGAGCCCACGGGCGAGGAGCTGGGACATGAAGAAGTCGAGGTATACGGAAGAGCAGATCGCGTTCGCGCTGAAGCAGGCGGAGACGGGCCCGCCGGTGAACAGCTACTGATTCCTGTCGCTGGCGGATGATCGCGTCAAGATCGAGGCCTGGCGGCGGGACTATAAGGACAGCCGTCCTCACACGGCGCTTGGCTGGCTGACGCCAGCCGAATATGCTGCATCCGCCGGGGTTAACCCCGGCGGATGCAGGCCGGAAACTCGCATCATGCCCGGATGAGAAACCGGGGGACCGTCAGCCAAGGGCGAACCGGTATTTTAAGAAATGGAGGTAGACCCCATGTACCCCGCATGGCCTTCCTAGAGATCAGCGAGCGCGACCGCCTCGATATGACAAAGCTTCACGCTTCGATCAGCGACCTGAGCAAGGCGGTGACTTGGGCACAGCACGTCATGAAGAAGAAGTGGTACAGGGGGCCATGGAGCCGCGGGCAGACCTACAGTCATCAATCGGCCTACATCACGTCAATCGTGATGGCCTATGGGCGCGTGTTCGCTTCTGGAAGGAACGGCCGCAGGTTTCCCGAAAAGCTGATACAGTATGACGACAGCGAATGGGCTCTGCATCACCGGCTACTTGAAATGCGCAATGCAGTTTACGCTCATTCTTCGCTCGACAGATTCACCGTGAAGCCGTGGAAGGTGGATGATTTCGAAACCACCGTCATCGGCGAGCCGATCAACAAGATCGAGGAGACGGACTTGAAGCGGCTGATCGTGATGGCTGAACGTCTGCAATCAGCGGCATCCAAGCGCTACGCCGAGATCGTCGGGCCGTACCGCCAGTCGTCACGCGCCTCCGACTCAAAAGCTTCGGCACTCGATCGAGCCATGGAAGCGATCGGACAGCTTGAGGTAGGCGAGGCGATCGCAATACCGATCACGACCGATCCCGCCTAAGGCGACTATTTTAGGAAGATAGTCGAGAAGCAGATGCTGCCGAACGCGGACGTTTTAGATCCCTAACCCGCCGGCTGAACAAATGTCTGCTTCTTGCGACCGGTGACCGGAAGCGAATGGCCCGCTTTCCAACACCGACGGGTATCCAGGCCCCCAACTCTGTGGCCTGAATGAACGTCCGCTTTTTTGCGACGCTCGTCCGATAGCGGACAGGCCGCTCTCCACCAGATGAATGCCGGTCGACTTCCTATCGGTATGTCCTGTAGCTTACCCTGAGACTATGCCACCACGATAAGATGTATGGCCCGACCGCATGCCATCCGGTCGATGGCGTAGAGCGCCTGTGTGTCTTTCGCGCCTTGGCCCAAGAACCATTGCTGCGCTGGTGCAGCGAACGCGACATTCGCGCGAGACCATCCATAGCGATCAGCGGTCGCGCTAAGGCCTGATGCCGCAGACCGGACAAACCAAAGAGGGTTCAGGGCGGCTGACCGTCTGAACCATCGGCGCCCGTCCGCTTCTTCGACGACAAGGGCGAATGCCGCAGGATGAATTTCAGCAAGCCGCAAGGCGGCAGCCATCGCGCTGACGCTGAACGTGGCGGCAACTTGATAGACGAGACCGAATGACATCGGGACGCCAGCGACCAATGGTTCCAGCATAAAGCGGGGCATGAGCAGACCGGCAGCATACCCGTCCGCCTCGCGTTCGCAGCCCGCCGCACCGACTTGTTGGTCGGCGGCGCCATGGCAGATCAGCTGTTGGCCGCGATGATGGTGCCAATGACCCAGTTCATGCGCGACGGAGAAACGCTGCCGAACGCGGCTGGCCCGGCAATCGACTGTGATGATTGCCCTGTTACCCAAACCGACGATCCGCGCATCGCCACTGCCAAGGCGACGATAGCGTACCACCGCGCCCACGGCATGGGCGATGACCTCGACATCGATCTCGCCCGGTTCAGTGATGCCGAGGTCATGCAGCAGACGCTCGGCAGGCGGATCAACCGCGTCCGTCACGCAGGGCGGTCGCCTGTTTCGTGGTCGAGTTCGACCAGGTCGTCGATCAGGTCGTCGATATCGTGGTCGTCGTTGCCGCGGGCAGCGAGCGTCATGCGCAGGTCAACATCGCCCGACATGGCTTGCTGCAATTGCGCCCGGAGACGCGCCCGATCGATCGGTACGACCCGAGCGTCGGCACCGGCATCGAGTTTGGCCCGAATCGCGCGCAGGTTCGCCTTCTTCACTGCCAGCTGCGCCTGAGCGATCTCCGCCTGCAGGTCGGCCAGATCAGGCTCAACGTCCTCTCCGTCGAGGAAGTCGTCCAGCAGTCGCAGCTGCATCAATTCGTCCGCGTCGGTGGTCATGGTATGCTCCTGTCCTTGGCGGCGGCCGCCAGCTTGCGCTGCAATTGCTTGCGCACCGATGCGAGGCCTTTGGCATCGAGCCCCAGCCGGTTCTGCAAGGCGATGCCCTTCTCGCCGTCGAGCACCGCATCCAGCAAGGTGACCAACTGCGGGTCGTCCCCGATCGACTGTTGGATCGCGGCCAGGGTCCGCCGGTAATGCAGCGCATCATGCCCGACCTGCTCCGGGCTGGGCGCCAATGAGGCCATCGCCAGCGTATCGTCGTCGAGGTCGAGCGGGACCGGGTGCAGGCCGTCGCGTTCGGCTTCGCGTTCCTGCGAGGTCAGGCTGCGCATGATCCCAATCAGGAAGTTCACGATGTCGTAGCCGCGCCGACATTGGCGACGACCGTCGAGCGCCCGGACAAACGCCTCCTGCCGCAGGTCACCGGCAAGCATGTAGTGGCCCTGCACCAGATAGCGCGACCGCCGCAGCAGACGCTGATGGTCGGTTGTCGTCAGTGCCCCCAGCATCGCGTTGACCTCGGCAGTCGAATAGACATCGGCGGGCGGCTGAACCGGTGTTGCTGTCGGCGTGACGGCTGAGATGACGGCCTCCCTTACTCTATAAAGCGGACGGCTCGGCATTTTCGGACAGAAGCATGAAATATTTATTGGCCGCTGTCCGAATTTGTGAGGTCGTCCGCTTTATAGGTAGAGAGGTTCTGTCGCCGGGATGTTAAGGCGTCATGATCGGTCGACGCGATGATCGACCGACCGTGTTAGCCGGTTTAGATCATGCTGCCAGCGGCCGGGTCCGGACGGCGGCGCGATCGGTGAAGATTGTGCCGCGAGCGACCAGCTTGGCGAGCCGCAGCTCGGCGCGGGCGATGCCTTCGTCACGGTCGGCCGGCTGGTGGGCCAGCTGGATCAGCTCGCCCGGCGCCAGCCGGTACGCCTTGCGGATGCCGGGCTGCGGCAGGATGATCGCCCGCGATCCATTGCGGCTCAGATACAGGCGGCAGTCGGTCTGCAGGTGGCAGATGCTGTCACGTACCGCGCACAGCGTGATGCCGGTCAACTGGTAGCCGTCTTCGGCATCGGCAAAATCCAGATACACCAGATCATTGCCGCTGCTGTGCGCGATGGCACCGATACGCAGCCGCCCTTCGGCTCCGCCCATTTCGCCGGCGAGGATCGCCGCGCCGGGCTTCATCGCGCGGTTGCCGACCAGCATCTGGGCGACGGCCTCGGTGTGGCGGCGGATGATCGCGGTCTTGTCGGTCGTCATTATCGTCTTCTCCATTTTCATCCCCGGATCGGGGACCATCCTCCTTCCTTCGTATCTTGCCCCCGGCAGGCGGGCGGGACCGCTGCGGATCCCGCCCGTCATTGTTAGCCGTCGCGGAAGCGAGGCAGCCAGACGTCGTAGAAACCCT
>NZ_LDTF01000032.1 GCF_001477495.1 Sphingomonas yabuuchiae | reverse complement strand
CCCCTTGTCCCACCCCACTCCACACCGCATATCCCACCGCGATGACCACCGCCGTCGCGCGTATCCTGTCCGGCGTCGCCGCCCTGTCCCCCGACCAGTGGGACGCCTGCGCGGGCACGGCCAATCCGTTCGTCTCCCATGCCTTCCTGACCGCGCTGGAAACGTCGCACAGCGTCGGCGGCCGCTCCGGCTGGACGCCTGCCCCCATCGTCATCGACGGCCCCGACGGACAGCCCGCCGCGATCGCCCCCGCCTATCTCAAGGCGCATAGCCAGGGCGAATATGTCTTCGACCATGGCTGGGCCGACGCCTGGGAGCGCGCCGGGGGACGCTATTACCCCAAGCTTCAGGTCGCCGCGCCCTTCTCGCCCGTTCCCGGTCCCCGACTGCTGCTGCGCGACCCCGCGCTCGCGCCCGCGCTGATCGCCGCGATCGAGGCGGTGACCGACCAGAACGAACTATCGTCCGCCCACGTTACCTTCGTCGCGCCCGATCAGGTGCCGTATTTCGAGGCGGCGGGCTGGCTGATCCGCGAGGGTGTGCAATTCCACTGGCGCAATGACGGCTATCGCAGCTTCGAAGATTTCCTGGACGCGCTCGCCAGCCGCAAGCGCAAGGCGATCCGCAAGGAACGTGCCGCCGCCGTCGCGGGGCTGACCATCCGCCACCTGACCGGCGACCAAATCCGCCCCGAGCATTGGGATGCCTTCTGGGTCTTCTATCAGGATACGGGCAGCCGCAAATGGGGCCAGCCCTATCTGACCCGCGCCGCCTTCGACCGGATCGGCGAGCAGCTGGGCGACAAGGTGCTGCTGATCCTTGCGATGCGCGACGGGGTGCCGATCGCGGGGGCGCTCAACCTGATCGGCGCGGATACGCTCTATGGCCGCTATTGGGGCGCGGTCGAGGAAGTGCCCTTCCTCCATTTCGAGCTATGCTATTACCAGGCCATCGACGCCGCCATCGCGCGCGGGCTGTCGACGGTGGAAGCTGGCGCGCAGGGTGAGCACAAGCTGGCGCGGGGTTATGTCCCCGTGCCGACCTGGTCGGCGCATTACATCCCGCACCCCGCCTTTCGCCGCGCGGTCGCCGAGTTCGTGGAACGTGAGCGTCAGGCGATCGAGGCGGAGAGCGGGTATCTGGGGGAGCTGACCCCGTTCCGACGGGGATAGTCCGGCTTAATCGTCCTTGTCGGGGGTCGCCTTGCGCCGCGCGGGTGCCCGCTTGTCCTCATCGGGCGAGGGACGGCTGAGCAGTTCATAGGCCGCGGGATCAATGATCGGGCGGCGATCGTCGATCCGATACAGCACGCTGTCGCCCTCGCGCCAGATCGGCGTCAGCCCGCGCGTCAGCGCCTCGTCATAGCGCGGCGCATGGACCAGCCAGACATAGTCGAAGGCGTCGCGCGGCATCAGCTTCAGCGCGGTTTCAACCGGGCGCCACCATTGCCCGCGACAGCGCCGCTGGGTCACGATCTCCGACGGATCATGCGCGAACCGCTTGGCGGGGGCATAGCGCACCGTCAGCAACTGCCCGCCGGCCATCGACCATTGGTCGTTGGCATAGGCCAGCTTACGCTCCAGGGCGAGGCCCGCGACATGCTCCAACCGGCTCGAGGGCCAGACATCGGCGCAATATTGACGGCCGACAAAGGTCAGCAATCGTGCACGCGGCGGCACATGATCGAGCGCGGTGAGCACCCGGTCGTAATCGTTGCTGTACATGACGTAGCTGACCGTGGTCGCACCGATCCGCACGACGAAGAACAACAGGCCGACGATCGCCAGCGTCGAGGCGCCACGGAGCGACAGCCCGCGTCGCGGGCGCAGCGCGATCAGGGCGATGGCCAGCACATAGGGGGCCAGCCGCATATCGGCATAGGCCGAGCCGAAGACGACGCGCGGCAGCAGCAGATAGACGACGAACAGGAAGGCCGCCGACAGCACCAGGTTGCGCGAATATTCGACCCGCTCGTCGCGCACACCCTTGAGCAGGACGAGGAACAGCACCGTGACCGAGGCGAGGTCGAACGCCATCCAGCGATCGCGCAGCACCATCGTGACCCAGTTGATCTTCCAGCGCCAGTTGAACCAGTCGCCGGTCTTGCCGGTCACGTCCGCACCCGAACGCCACAGCACCATCAGGACCATGGGCAGCGCCAGCGGAATACAGCCCAGCCCGGCATGGAAGGCGGACTCGGCCCAGCCCCGCACCCCGCGCGCGCCCTTGGCCCGGCGAATGTCGTGCTGGCGGATCAGCTCGGCGGAGAAGGCCAACACGCCCAGCACACCCCAACCGAAGGTATGCGCCACCCAGAGCAGGCAGGACAGCGGCACGAAGATCAGCGCGCGCAGTCTGACCGCGCCCAGCCGCCCCATGCGCAGCCACAGGCCGAACAGGTTCAGCGCCAGCGCCATCGCCAGCGCGAAGTTCACGAAGCCGAACTGGAAGGGATAGCTATAGGCGAGCGGCAGCGCGAACAGCGCGGTCGCCGGGATACGCCCCTGCACCTCGCGCGCGATCCAGAGGAGGCCGGTGACGGTCAGGACCGGAATGGCGATGACGATCAGCTTGACCGCCAGCTCCAGCCCGAAGATCGGCGCGAGCGGCTCGATCAGCAGGTCGATGCCCAGATTGCCGATCATCTGCCATTCGAAGCGATACCAATGCGCCAGCCAGGGCTGATTGGCATATTCCAGCTGGACGCGATACCGCCCCATATGCCCCGGCAGGTCGACCAGCGGCGGCACGGTGGGCCAGAGCAGCGGCACGGCGGCGAGCAGCGCCATCGCCGCCACGAACCACCGCGTCTGCCACCAGTTGAGCTTTCCCCCATTCATCTGCTGGTGCCTAGCGGACCGAAGGGGCGTCCGACAAGCATCGGCCGCGACGAACGCGATAGACGGCGGAATTGCCCTGCGCCCAGACCGGCGTCAGATCAGGCGATCGAGCCCGCCCCTTGGGAAAACCGATCGTCCAGACCGCATCGAAGGCGCATCGGTCGAAATCGCGGATCGCATCCTCGAAGTCGGTCGGCCCTCCTTCGCCGTCCGGCGGAAAGATCAGCGAGGACGGGTCACGGTCGAACCGCCCGGCCCCGGCCAGGCGGGGCTGGATCAGATGCTGGCCCGGCACCGTCCACTGGCCGTTGGTGAACACGCCCGCGCGAACGACGGCAAGCCCGCCGATATGGGTCAGCCGGGGCGCTCCCCAGCGTGACTCGGCGTCGACATTGTCCAGGACCAGCACCGTGCCGCCCGGCGGCAGCGCGGCAATGGCTCGCCACTCGCGATCATGCCCTTGCGCCAGTTGTGCGAAGGCGATGGTCGTGCCCGCCAGCCGCGCCACGAAAAAGACGATCGCGGCGGCCGCCAGCCCATGCTCCGACCGCCCCGGGCGCCCGTGCACTGACAGCAAAGCCAGCATCACCGCCGGGGGCAGCATCCGCATGTCGAGATAGGCCCCGCCCCGGAACAGATAGGGCAGGGCGAGGAAGACGATGAACCCGATCGCGGCGGGCACGCCCAGCACCGGGCGGACCGACAGGCGGCGCGACCGGATCACGACATAGGCGAAGAACAACAGCCCCGTCACCGCCGCCAGATCCCACGCCATCCAGCGTTCCTGGAACAGGGTCATGATCCAGCGCAGCTTGTAGGACAGGAACCAGCGCCCGGTCTCTCCCGCGACCTGATTCCCGCCAGACCGGATCATCCACAGGGCGGGCAGCGCCATCGGCGTCACCGTCACGCCCGCACGCACTACCGCCGCCGACCAGCGCCGCCCCTGCTCGACCAGCCGCCCCGCCTCCATGCCGAAGACATAGGCCATCAGCAGCGCCCAGCCGAGCGCATGGACCAGCCACAGCAGCGGCGCGAGCAGCATGAACAGGACGATCCGCCACGCCGCTCCTCTGGTCCGCGCCAGCCGCAGCCAGAGCGCCATGGCCAGGAACACAAGGCCTTGCGCCAGACAGAAATTGACGAAGCCCATCTGGAAGGCGGGGCCGTACGCCAGCGGAAAGGCCAGCATCGCACCGGCGGGCATTCGGCCATGCGCCTCTCGCGCCAGGGCGATCAGGCCCGCCACGGTCAGCGGCGGGATGGCCATGACGACCAGCCTGGCGGCGGGCTCCACCCCCATGCCGAAGACATGGTGCAGCGCGAGCACCAGCCCTTCGACGCCCAGATTGCCGACCGCGGCCCAATGCACCGCATAATAGCGCGCCAACGGCGCCTGCCCCGCCTCGGCCAGGATACGATAGCTTGCGATATGGTCGCCCATATCGCCCAGCGGTGGCACCGCAGGCCATAACAGCGGGATCGCCGAGGCCAGCACGCACAGCAACAGGAAGGGGCGGGACTGCCACCACAGCCCCGCCCCCTGTTCGGTCATCCCGTCCCGTCGGCCGTCATCGACCATCTCGGCCCTGCCCCTTCAGAACGGAGAGATCGAATCAGATCTGGTCGCGACGTCCCAGCAGGCGCAGGCGCAGCGCGTTCAGCTTGATGAAGCCCGCCGCGTCGCGCTGGTCGTACGCGCCCTGATCGTCCTCGAAGGTGACGACCTTTTCGGAATACAGGCTGTAGGGCGACTTGCGGCCGGTGACGATCGCCTGGCCCTTGTACAGCTTCAGGCGGACGGTGCCGGTCACCTTCTCCTGGCTGTAGTTGACGGCGGCCTGCAGCATCTCGCGCTCCGGCGAGAACCAGAAGCCGTTATAGACCAGCTCGGCATAACGCGGCGCCAGTTCGTCCTTCAGGTGCGCGGCACCCCGGTCGAGCGTGATCTGCTCGATGCCACGATGCGCCTGCGCATAGATGGTGCCGCCCGGCGTCTCGTACATGCCGCGGCTCTTCATGCCGACGAAGCGGTTCTCGACCAGGTCGAGGCGGCCGATGCCGTGCTTGCGACCCAGCTCGTTCAGCTTGGTCAGCAGCGTGGCGGGCGAGCACGCCTCGCCGTTCAGCGCGACGCCGTCGCCCCGCTCGAAATCGATGGTGATCGTCTCGGGCACGTCGGGCGCGTCCTCCGGATTGACGGTGCGCGAATAGACGTAATCGGGGACCTCATCCCACGGATCCTCCAGCACCTTGCCCTCGGACGAGGTATGCAGCAGGTTCGCGTCGGTCGAGAAGGGCGCTTCGCCGCGCTTGTCCTTCGACACCGGGATCTGGTGTGCCTCGGCGAATTCGATCAGCTTGGTACGGCTGGTCAGGTCCCACTCACGCCAGGGCGCGATGACCTTGATGTCCGGGTTCAGCGCATAATAGCCCAGCTCGAAGCGGACCTGGTCGTTACCCTTGCCGGTCGCGCCGTGGCTGACCGCGTCGGCGTTCACCATCTTGGCGATCTCGATCTGGCGCTTGGCGATCAGCGGCCGCGCGATCGACGTGCCGAGCAGGTACAGCCCCTCATAGAGCGCATTGGCGCGCATCATCGGGAACACGTAATCCTTGACGAACTCCTCGCGCAGATCGTCGATGAAGATGTGCTCCGGCTTCACGCCCGCCATCTCGGCCTTCTTGCGCGCGGGCTCCAGCTCTTCGCCCTGGCCCAGATCGGCGGTAAAGGTCACGACCTCGCAGCCATATTGCTGCTGCAGCCACTTGAGGATGACGCTGGTATCGAGGCCGCCCGAATAGGCGAGGACGACGCGCTTGATATCTTCGCTCACGGCAAAGTCCTTCGAGGATAGGGGATGGATTTGCCTCGCGCCCTATGCGCTCGACGCCCCTCACGCAACCTTCCCTTGGCCTCGTTCATTGCGCGGACAGGCAAAGGCCGTCAGGAGCGGCCGCGAAGTTCCGTATGGAGTCCCGTGCATGACCCGTTTTCTCGTCGCCGGTCTGATCGCCGCCACGCTGGCCACCCCTGCCCTGGCGCAGGACACCCGCGCGTCCGCCGCCGCGAAATTCTCGCGCGAGTTCAAGGCGCGCGACACCAACCATGACGGCGTGCTGACCAAGGCCGAGGTGAAGGCCGCGATCATGAAGATGGGCAACGGCAAGAAGGCAATCGACGCCGTCCATGCCCAGCGCCTGACCGACCTGTGGTTCGACAAGGCCGATGCCAACAAGGACGGCAAGGTGACCGAGGCCGAGGCGCAGGCGCTGCTGTCGCGTACCTTTGACGAGTATGAAGCGGCCAAGGCCGCGCAGGCGCAGCAGGCGGGGCCGAAGGGGCGGTAAGCCCTCCTCCCCGTTGCACATCCCGAACCGCCGTTCCGCCGTACCCGAACCTCCGTTCGCACTGAGCGAAGTCGAAGTGCACGGGATTCCGGTTGCCGATAGGGCATGGCGTGGCCTTCGACTTCGCTCAGGCTGAACGAAGGTGGGAAATAGCCCTCCCCCTCCCACACACAAAAAAGGCCCGGTGCGTTGCCGCACCGGGCTTAGGTCGTCCGCAGGAGGAACGTCGTGGGGTGCGGGGGTTCTCTTCGCCCCCGCTCCCGATCAGTTGTAGGCGCGCTCGCCGTGCTCGCCGAGGTCGAGACCTTCCTGCTCGACTTCCTTCGAGACGCGCAGGCCGGTGATCGCCTTGGCGACATACATGGCGATGACGGTGCCGATGGTCGCCCAGACGATGGTCGTGGCGACCGCGCCGAGCTGGACGAGCAGCTTGGGACCGATGGCATAGTCCGCCGCCCCAGGACCGCCCAGCGACGGGGCATAGACCACCGCCGTGCCGATCGCGCCGATCATGCCGCCGATGCCATGGACACCGAAGGCGTCGAGCGCATCGTCATAGCCGAGCTTGGGCTTGAGGACCGACACGGCATAGAAGCAGACCACGCTGGCGATGGCGCCCAGCACGATCGCGCCGAACGGGCCCGAATTGCCCGCCGCCGGGGTGACGGCGACCAGACCGGCGACGATGCCCGAGCAGAAGCCCAGCGCCGAACCCTTATGCCCCGCCAGACGCTCGGCGAGCATCCAGAACAGGCCGCCCGACGCCGTCGCGACGAAGGTGTTGATCATCGCCAGGCCCGCCGAGCCATTGGCCTCCAGCGCCGAACCGGCGTTGAACCCGAACCAGCCGACCCAGAGCAGGCCGGTGCCCACGCCGGTCAGCGTCAGAGAGTGCGGCGGCATCGGCGTGGTCGGATACCCCATGCGCTTGCCGAGGATCAGCGAGGCGACCAGCGCCGAGACGCCGGCGTTGATGTGCACCACCGTGCCGCCCGCAAAGTCGAGCGCACCCGCCTTGAAGAACAGGCCCGACGAAGCCCACACCATATGCGCGACCGGGAAATACACGATGGTCAGCCACACCGCGGTGAAGGCCATGACCGCCGAGAACTTCATCCGCTCGACCACCGATCCCAGCACCAGCGCGGCGGTGATCGCGGCGAAGGTCATCTGGAAGCAGACGAAGACATATTCGGGGATTTCGACGCCCGCGGTGAAGGTCGCCGACTGGCTCGCCGGGGTCACGCCCGCCAGGAACGCCTTGCCGAGCCCGGCGATGAAGTTGGACGCGCCCCCCGACACGTCCGGCCCGAAAGCCAGGCTATAGCCGTACATCACCCAGATCAGCATCGCGAGGCAGGCCGCCGCGCCGATCTGGGTCATGGTGGACAGCATGTTCTTGGCGCGGGTGAGGCCGCCATAGAACAGCGCCAGGCCCGGCAGGATCATCATCATGACCAGCACGGTCGAGGTGAGCATCCAGGCGGTGTCGCCCTTGTTCACCGTCGCCGCGGTGGCGGCGGCGGGCGGCGACTGGAGCGCGGCGTCCTGTGCCCAGGCGGGCAGCGCGGCGAACAGCGTCAGGCCGAGGCCTGCGGCGCCGGTCGCCATCTTGGTGATGTGCTTCATCGAAATCCCCCCTTGCTCAGAGCGCCGATTCGTCGGTCTCGCCGGTGCGGATGCGCACGGCCTGGCCGACATCGAGCATGAAGATTTTGCCGTCACCGATCGCGCCGGTGTTCGCGGCGGCCTGGATCGATTCGACGACGCGGTCGGCGATCTCGGACGCGCAGACGACCTCGATCTTGATCTTGGGCACCATGTTGGTGCTGTATTCGGCCCCGCGATAGATTTCGGTCTGGCCCTTCTGCCGCCCGAACCCCTTCACTTCGGTCACCGTCATGCCCGCCACGCCCAAAGTGGTCAGCGCCTCGCGCACCTCGTCGAGCTTGAACGGCTTGATGATAGCGATGATCAGCTTCACCTGCGCCCCCTTTGCGTTACCCGAGGAACAGCGTCGCAAAGGGTGTGCCAGTTTACATTTTCGTTACTTTTCCGGGCGGATGCGAATGGCACGCCCGTTTATCGGCCATCATCATGCACCAAAAATTCAGCATATCGCCGCCATTGCCCAAATTTTGAGCAGGAACGGGATCGAAGCCGTTCGCCGCCTGTTGGCTTTTGAGGCAGAGGCGAAAGGGAGCCCGTCATGACCGATACGACCGGCGAACCGCTGGCCCGGACCGTCGCCGATGCGATGGCGGAGCGGGGTGCGGCGGAAATGGGGGCGGCGCTGTGGCTGGGCGTGGCGGCGGGCATGCAGATCGGCCTTGGCGGCATCGCCTATCTGATCGCCAGCGCGGGGATGCCCTCCGCCATGGGCGCCACGCCTCTTCTGGCGGGCCTGGCCTTTTCCAGCGGGTTGATGCTGGTGATGGTCACGGGCACGCATCTGTTCACCGGCCATGCGATGCTGTCGCTGTCGATCGTTCAGCGACGGGTGACGGGGATGGGGCTCGCCAAGGCATGGGGGCTGGTCTGGTTGGCCAATCTGGTCGGCAGCCTGATCGTGGTCGGCCTGTTCCTTGCCTCCGGCGGAACCGAGGCGGTCGACGGCGCGGTTGCCGCCGTCGCGCGCGAAACGGCCATGGCGAAGACCGCCAAGTCGAGCGGCACGCTGATCGCCTCGGGCATCCTGGCCAATATGCTGGTGTGCCTCGCCGTCTGGATGGCCAGCGGCGCGGAGACGGTCGCGGGCAAGATCGTCGCGGTGATCGCGCCGGTCACGCTGTTCGTCGCCGCCGGGTTCGAGCATTCGATCGCCAACATGACGCTGTTGCCGCTCGGCTGGGCGCTCGATCCGACAGGGGTGCCGATCGGGGGTATCGCGCATAACCTGGCGCTGTCGACGCTGGGCAACCTGATCGGCGGCGGCGCGATCGCGCTGCTGCTGGGTGCGGGGCATGGGGCGTTGAAGCGGGATTGATCCTCCCCTCAGCGGGGAGGAATAGTCTCACGCCGCCAAGGCCGTCCCGCCGACGGTCAGCCCCTCGACCAGCAGCGTCGGCTGGCCCACGCCCGCCGGTACGCTCTGCCCGCCCTTGCCGCAAATGCCGACACCTTCGTCCAGCGCGAAGTCGTTGCCGATACCCTTCACGCGGTTCAGCACGGTCGGCCCGTCGCCGATCAGCGTCGCGCCCTTGATCGGCGCGCCGAGCTTCCCGTTCTCGATCCGATACGCCTCGGTGCAGGAGAAGACGAACTTGCCCGACACGATATCGACCTGCCCGCCGCCGAACGACTTGGCGAAGATGCCGTTCTTGACGCGCGACAGCAGCTCGGCGGGATCGTCCTGCCCGCCCTTCATGAAGGTGTTGGTCATGCGCGGCATCGGCGCGTGCGCGAAGCTCTCGCGGCGGCCGTTGCCGGTCGGCGCGACGCCCATCAGCCGCGCGTTGAGCCGGTCCTGCATATAACCCTTCAGGATGCCGTCTTCGATCAGCACGACCTCGCGTGTCGGCGTGCCCTCGTCGTCGATCGACAGCGAACCTCGCCGGTCGGCCAGGCTGCCGTCGTCGACCACCGTGACGCCGGGCGCCGCAACCCGTTCGCCGATGCGGCCCGAGAAGGCCGAGGTGCCCTTGCGGTTGAAGTCGCCCTCAAGGCCATGGCCGATCGCCTCGTGCAGCAGCACGCCCGGCCAGCCCGGTCCGAGCAGCACCGTCATCTCGCCCGCCGGTGCGGCGACCGAGTCGAGATTGACCAGCGCCTGATTGAGCGCGACGTCGATGCCACGCTCCCATGTCTCACGCGCGACGAGGCGGTCATACAGGTGACGCCCGCCGATGCCGAAGCTGCCCGTCTCGCGCCGTCCATTCTGTTCGACCACGACCGAGATGTTCAACCGGACGAGCGGCCGCACATCGGTGGCGACGAAGCCGTCGGCCCGAACGATCTCGACCACGCTCCAGCTGCCCGACAGGCCGACCGACACCTGCACCACGCGCGGATCGCGCGCACGCGCGGCGGCGTCGATCGTCTGGCAGAGCGACACCTTCTCGGCGAAGGGGATCAGGTCGAGCGGATCGGTCGCGGTGTAGAGGTGGCGGTTGGTCCCCTGCGGCGGCGGCGCGGCGGCGCCCTTGGCGGGGTCGATCAGCGCCATGGTCTGCGCGGCGCGCTGGATCGCGGCCTCGGACAGCTCGTTGGCATGGGCGAAGGCGGTCATCTCGCCCGACACCGCGCGCAGGCCGAAGCCGGAATGCGTGTCGTAGCTGGCGGTCTTCAGCCGCCCGTCGTCGAAGCCGAACGCCTCGGACCGCTTATATTGCAGATAGAGTTCGCCATCGTCCGCGCGCGCCAGGGCGTTGGCGGTCAGCCGCAACGCGGCGTCGGGGTCCAGCGTGTCGCGGTAGAGGAACGAGCGGGGGTCGGTGGCGGTCATTCAAGGGATATAGGGGAGCGGGCGGTGGTTTGAAACTCCAAGCCGCGCTCGCCCCTCTTCTTCTCCCCTCCCGCAGGCGGGAGGGGCCGGGGGAGGGCAAGGGGTCTCACAGAG
>NZ_LDTF01000031.1 GCF_001477495.1 Sphingomonas yabuuchiae | reverse complement strand
GAGCTTTGGGGAGCACGTCACTGCGCACCGCGGAGATCACCATGATCAACCGTGCCCATGCCCGCGCTATTGTTCAGCGCGGCGCCCCCTGCCAGCCCCCCCCTCAAAATGAAAAGCCCAGCGGAGAGCATCGGCACAACGCTCCCGTTTCTTCCGCATCACAAACTTTAATCCGACCTGATCGAGCCCACCTTCTCGAGGCTTAAGGCACACGCGCAAAAAGCCGCCGAGCGGACGAAATTTGGCGCATGGAGCGCGTCAGTCACAATCGCCTATCTCTATTTACCACGAGAATACGCTAACTATTTCGCAGTCTGCGGACACAACGCAGATCAATTAAAGACTGCTCTATACATCGGGATCGGCCTGATTTATCGAACAATACCCGGAAGAGAGACCGTCAGAATAGAAGGTGAATCCTCTTTTTGATTGCAACCAATATGACAAAACCAAACTGGTCATCGCAGTATCTGACTGATCGATCCTCATCCAACTTGAACCAGATGACGCACACACGGTCGGCACTTTGTCATCATCAATTCTAACCATGAGCGCGCCACGAACCGACGTGACGTCTTTTATATCACCGTGAATATAGTACCCATACGCTTGACTCGCCGACGCATTCGAAGGGCTAAAGCACATCATACCCAATGCTAGAATTTTTACGTTCGGGTGAATCTTTTTTAAATATTGCTTAGCACGGAAGTATAAATGCATTCCCGCCCCCTCTCAAATGCCTGATAGTTTAAATGATTTATTTACCTCGTACCTAGGCCCATTCCCGCGCCAAGCAACTCAATCCGATGCAGTCAAGGGCCTTATGCACGCAGCTAAAACCTTTCTGCCCCTTGGCAAGGCATATGCAGTGATCAAGCCGCATTTTATCAAAACTGGCACAAATTTTCGCCGAAATGATTATCCCATCATGTCCGACTGCTCAGAGCTACGGCCCATCTTTATCGATTTAGAAAACTGCTCCCTGAACCATTCTTACAATTTCAGCGGGTCTTCCGTCATCGGGGCAAGTAGCAAAATAGACATTGAGTGGTTTCGACGCATTATAAGCACTAATCGTCATCGCCAGCATATCATTGTAATAAGGCTTGCCCTTCGGAACAATACCCAGCGCCCTGCAGCTTCCTGCGTCCGCAAAGCGGATATAGAGCAAATCTGTATCTCCAACATCGTACCCGACAACAGCTCTAGGCCCCTGAAATCCGCCCGTTCCAGCCGACGCCGGCACAGCAATCGCGCCAAACAAACCAAAAACCGCCAGATATGATCGCATTGGCCGCACCCCTAAAAAATGCTCCCACACCCCTTAATATTCACACGCCATATCATCATTTCGATCTAATCCGCTCGAATTTTACCCTCATGATTAACTCGCCAATAGGACAAATGCTTGGCGGGCATCGCCGAGAGTCGTAAATTCAAGAAAATCGTCTTCAAAACGCAACACTGCCATGACTGGCAATATTGCGTTCGTTGGCGCAGCCGCTGACAACTATTTCGACAACGTTTTTAGAAGCAGCGGCGAGATACATGAGAGATACGATCTCCTTAAAGTTCTCATTAGACCTTCTAAAGTGATAAAGAGCGGATCCACATGGGCCGACCTTATCCGTAACAACAACGACATCACTCGGGTCAGCATATATTTTTACTACCCTGCCGCTAACTATACCTGATTGCCCTAATGCCGCCGATGTAGGCACCGCAGCGAACAAAGCGGCAAATACAATGAATATCATATCCCGCGATTTTAACGACATAACCCACCTCATGCCCTATTTTTTAGACCTGCGTTCGAACACATCCGCCTATCTGAATATCACCATGCCCTACATAAAGCTCGCACAAACTACGCCTGACAATGTGAGGAAATATAGGGGCTCAGGGACAGGAATATATGGCATGCCTTCTGCCGCCGGCAGCAGCATCACAGGCAATCGACAGAAACAAGAATCGTGCAATACGTCCGCTGCAGCCATTCGGAATAACGCGGCGAGGCTCTCATACTTTTCGATGGCACCTAAGATGCGATTATTGCTCATGCCGTATGAGTGGCGCCTCACAAATCAGCTGGATAGATGCCGATCATATTTCGACGAGGTCTATCCAGCATATACCACCAGCGCGGACAGTATAATCCATTCGACTGATCGGGCGCTGTGTCAGTTTGGCAGATAGCAAAATGCTCATCACATATTGGCCAGCCTGTGTTTCTGACGAGTGATAGGCGACATTGTTCGCACAGCCGGGTGGCACAACTTCCAAAAGTGCGTAGAGCTGCGTTCCCTGGTTGCCGACATTCCTGATTTTTACATTACCTATAGTTTCCGCCGAAGCGGCAATTGGCATAATCGACGCAGCGAAGGCGCAAAAAATTCCAATATGCCTGATAGGCGATGCCATATTCATATACACCACTTCCATACTAAAAGGTACAGCCTTGTGAATTGCTTTTATATTTTAAAGATGCATCATTACTGGGCTAGCAAGAAATAAGGAACATGGTGCTCCCAACTGTTCAGACCCGCGCACCCTTTAACGGATGAATTTGTCAATGCCGCTTCGTTGAAGTGAGGCAGGGCATGACCGCCCGTATTACGCAAAGTGAGCAATAACGAATACCAGGCCGTGCAAGCTTGCGGGGAAACACCATCGTCGTTTGCCGTCACGCTGCATATCGCCGTGACAACATTCGAGGTCCCATTGTTGACGGCCGTGTAAACGAGACCATCTCCGCCAACGGCGAGATATTCTTTGGGGTAGGCTGGGCATATGAAAGCCGCCTGAGCCGGCATAGCGAAGCACCAGGCTGCCGCAGCAATCGCACAGCGCGCTACCAGCTTATGGCTCGATTTCATCATTTCACTTTGCCCCCATTCTAATCATCGTGACCGATATTGCCGTTTGTTCATTGCAGGGACCGGCATTGCTAAACCATATTCCGCTGACCTTCTCGCCGGAAAAGTACGCGCTCATCAGGGAAGCAATAATTTCCTGCCTGTTTGGCGCGCCCGCAGGGATCACGATGTTTTCACCATTATTAGAGCCACCGCCACAAGCTTGAGGCGGCGGACTGAGCGTAAAGCGACTGCCATCAGAACCGACGCGGTAGCCGGTGACTCGCCACAACCCGCTTCGTAATATTGAGCAGTCACGCTGCTATTGCACATTGCTGTCAATGCGAGCGCTATTCTCTACCGTGAGAGGCTCCGTCTCAACGTCATCACACTCCCCTGTCCCCCTGAGTTGGTATCACCCCAGCCGATGAACGCGATACCAGCCGTTGACGCATGTCGCGTGGTCATAGCCAATATTAATGGGCTCTCCTTTTTCGCGAGCAATCAGAGCTCGTGACAGGAGCATTTGTCTCGCGTCGGTCGGAACGTCTCCCGGGACGATCCAGTAGTTTCCGCAGGGCTGACCATTCGGCATCGTCGCGGTCGCAATCAGAAAGAGCCCGTTGTCATAAGTGAGGACTTCAGTGATACGGGTAGTAAAGTTATCATTATAGGCCGCGTGACTGGTACCAGCACATATCAAGCCTGCTGTCGCAATGAGGCGTGCACATCGCGATGTGCAATTTTTCATTTTCTCATATAGTATTTGAGCCATTCTGGTCCCCCACCCCTATTGCAATATAGCGTAGCCAATATGACAATACGCCCCTTCTTTAGTAGAAAGCAGCGTAACTGATTTGCCGTTCATATATGCCGACATAAGAAGCGCGACCATGCCGTCATAATTGGAATCCCCCTTGTTGATGAAGCCCCAGCTCTCGCTGGTGCCGCACATCGGAGATCCATCCTGATAAACCCGAAAGCCAAAATTATCGCCATTTGTCACGACGTCTACGCGAGTTAGCTTACCGGACTTCATGCCATCCCAAGCATAGGCCTGCGATGATGCGCAAATCAGGGCTACGCCCATGATCAGCTTTTTCAGCATTTCTGCCCCCTTTAGGAAAATTCAGAACTGAATTGGATCAATTGTGTACGTCGACGTAAACCGGAGCGGGCGCTGCTCCAGAGGGAGGAAGGGTTTTGCACGCATCGGTGGAAACCCCGCCATAGTAGATTCCGACAGCTTTTCCTGAATTGATTGCACTTGCAATTTTCGACATCCAGGCGAAGCAAACGCTGGGAGGGACACCTTCCAGCTTTGGCTTGAGTTGCATATCTGGACGAAATTGCCACGCCAGTCGGTTAGCAACAGAACCCCGCCGTCATGATATGTCAAAAGCCTCAAGGGAGTTTTGGCATCTGAGCAATAGGCATCAGCTCCCGCGACCGATGGATATGCCAAAGACAGTGCGGCGATCGCAGTGATCGCCTTGAAATAGCAAGAAATAATACACCCCCAAGCCAGATAGACGATCCGAATCGCCACACTTACAAATTTTAATTTACCGACGCTTCAATACAGTCACCTGATCATCATGACCAATATTGCCGCTACATTGATCGTCGGTCAACGAACCGGTACGGATGCGCCGGCATAAGGATCGTAGACAGTTGGCTGAGGTGGCGGCGCCATGGGCGTCGATACCGGACTGGGCACCGATGCAGGCGGTGGCGCGGGGTCGACCGCCATGGCGTCGATCGCGAGGAGGCCGCGCGCAATCGACCCCGACCCGAAAATGATGAAGCAGCCCAACACTGCGACGAGAGCCCGCCTGATCG
The DNA here is from genome assembly GCF_001477495.1 of Sphingomonas yabuuchiae. Classification (GTDB taxonomy): domain Bacteria; phylum Pseudomonadota; class Alphaproteobacteria; order Sphingomonadales; family Sphingomonadaceae; genus Sphingomonas; species Sphingomonas yabuuchiae_A. Next base: position 36,056 of record NZ_LDTF01000031.1, on the reverse strand, counting down.
GAAGGCGGCCCTGCAGCATTAGAAACCCTATCGCTGCAATGGCGATCGTCGCGATCGCCACCGCTGGCGTGCCTAGTAGCAGGCTGCGGACCCAATTGGCGCCCTGAAGCAGGGCCCCCTGCCCCGCCGGATCGGTCAATGCCATTCCGGGCGTCATCATGCGCAGACGACCTCGCTGACGTATCGGCGCCCGCCAACCCGAGCGAGTTGGATGAAGACGCCTATCGAGTTGCGGACATATTCGAGGACGTCCTGACGGGTCAGGCGGGTGCCGCCCTGCAGGATCAACAATGCGATCTGCTCGACGGCACCAGCGGCGCTATCGGCATGCACTGTCGCCATGGAGCCCGGATGGCCTGTGTTGATGGCCCGCAGGAAGGCATAGGCCTCGCTACCGCGCAGTTCGCCCAGAATGATGCGATCCGGCCGCATGCGCAGGGATGCAGAGACAAGGTCGTCCGCCGTGACCTGGGCTTCGCCGAGCTGGCCACGTGCGGCCAGGAGGCCAATCGCATTAGGCTGGGTAATCTGGAGTTCCGGCGTATCCTCGATCGTGATCAGACGCTCGTGGGTTGGGATTTCGCGGATGAGGGCGTTGAGGAACGTGGTCTTGCCAGTCGAGGTACCCCCCGACACGAGGATATTGCGCCTGTCCCTGACTGCGGTCCGCAAGGTGGTGGCTAAGTCGCCTCGGCTTACCTCGGCAGCTGAGGATGCGGCCACCGAAACGGATGAGACCGCCTTTGCTGCGATGCCGGCAAAGGCACCGCTTTCGACATAATCGTCGAGCGACAGATCGGCCGACACATGTTTACGGATGGCGAGCGCCAGATCCCCCTTGGTGGCCGGCGCTGCGATCGCCTGGACGCGTGAGCCATCGGGCAGCGTCGCGGACAACAGCGGATGTTCCCGGTTGATACCCTGATGGGACCAGGCGGCAATCTGGCTGACCAGGCGTGCGAGCATGGCCGCATCGAGTTCGTCGATATCATGGCGCTCGATCGCGCCGCCCAATGTCTCTACCCAGATTTCCCGTGGACGATTGACGTAAAGGTCTGTGATGTCCTCTCGGGCGAGCAGATGGCTGATGGGTGCCAGGTGGTTGTGGAGATACCGCCAGCCATCCATTGTCATCGTGCTGCCCCGGCTGCGGTGAAGTCGAGGTCGCGCGCCACGAAGACGCTGACACTGCGGCCTGCGGGCACGCGGAGGGTGGGCGTAATATCGTTCGTGCGTGCTGTCGCAACGTTCGACACCGCGTTGCTTGTCGAGGGCAGCGCGACGATGACAGGCGAACGGCTGTTGCGCGCGGCCAAATTGACGCCGACATCGAGTGCCGACTGCAGGATCGCACCGCTAAACCGCTCGAGGAAGTGGGAGTTGACGTCCGCACTAACCCCGCCCCGCCCCAGGGTATCAGCCGCAGGCGAGCCGATCGCGATCGTGACCCCATCGGGCCGTATTAGCCGCGACCAGACGATGACGGCGCGTCGCTGGCCACGCGCCGTGTCAGCACCATATTCACCGATCAGCCGGCTGCCGCGCGGGATCAGGATCTGGGTGCCGTCAAAGCCATAGATGTTCTTCTGAACCAACGCGCGGGCAAAGCCCGGTGAGGTGGAATCAAACGCCGTTTCGAGCACAGCCGGGATGAGCGTCCCTTGCGGGACAGTCGTCGCGCGGTTCGCCAGCATCGCGGCGCGCGCGCGCGTGGTCGACAGGCTGACCCGCTTGTTGTCGCCTCCCTTTGCGTCATTGCCATTCTGCGCTTCGGGCGTGCTTGGGCTTTCCTGTGAAGAGCTATCGACGATCAAGGCCTGGCCGCTAACATTACGCGGCGCTTGGCGCACAGGGTTCGATGGTGCGGAGTAAGCAGGTGCCTGACCGCTGCTATAATCCGACGGCGGTGAGGCACTGGGTGGGATGCTCGGCACGACCGAGACCTGTGCCGGAGATGACCGAACAGGTGATGAGACCGGAACCTCACGGGTGGGGCTTATGGGAGCGACCATGGTGGCCGGCACTTCAGGTGGCGCCGGAGGAATGTATAGCGGCGGGGGCGCTGCGCTGGTCGATGGAGCAGTATAGGCGGCCGTCGTCGCCGGAGCGCTGGTGGACTGGCGTCGTGCCTCCAGCACCCCGAAAAGGCCAAGGCCTGCAATGGCGGCAAGCCCGCCGATGGCCGGGCCTGACAAGCCAGTACGCGGTCGCTGGACGACAGGACGAACATCCCGCTCCGCAGCCGTATCGGCAGTTTGGCGAGGATCGCTGCTCACATTGTCGGCAGCCTGGCTGGGGTCTGCCATGCTTACTTTCCTTCTTCCTCTTCGGTCATGTCGATCCGATCGGCTCGCGCGCGATGCCGATCGACCCGGAAGACCAGACGCGGGGAGACACCATCGATCACGAAGAATTTGCCCCGCATATTGCCATTGACGAGTGTCTCCCGGCCGTCAGTGTCAACGCTGTAGACCGCAGGGAGCGGACCATCGGCCGACCACTCGATGAAGGTCCGAGTGCCGTCGTCGCTAATGGCTTCGGGCAAGAGTGTACGATGGCCAGAGAGCTTGTATTTGCCGATCACCTTGCCCTGCACCGCCCCACCGGGCATGCCTTGCGGGCTCATGCCGCCAGCAGATGGGTAACTGAAACGGATGGCGTAGGGCAGATCGCCCCCCGCTTCCGCCACGCCGACCAGTTCGAAATTATAGGTCCGAACATCGGTCACGACGGTGAGGTTCGTAGAGATGTCGGCCTGGACCGGCTTGACGAACAACAGGTTGCCTGCCTTGTTCGCGGTCACTTGGAAAGCACCGCTGTCGCCTAAGGCGACGCTCTCGATCCGCTCGTCCGGCGCCAGTTCGATCGTCACCTGATATCCCGGCGCGGCCCGGATGCGCACGACCTGATTGTTGCGATACTCGATCGACTGGATGCGGTTATCCCCCCCGCCCGACCACGCCATCATTTGCGCCTGTGTAGTGCCGCTAGCGATGCTCAGTGTCAGGGCAACGGCAAGGATGCGCCAGGTCACGGCTGCGGCGCTCGCAGCGGGGCTTGCGCCACGTTGTTCGGCACCGGGGCCAGGGTGACCGGTGACGGTACGGTGACCGGGTCAGGCGCAGGCAGAACCTCTTCGCTGCGGCGATAGCGCTGCACCTGGAACCCGAGCGGATTGACGAAGCGATCGGCGATGCTCAGCGGCTCGCCGGAATAACCATAGCGGATCGCAGCGACCCAGGCCCGGCCGGGCTGGATCTGCCCGCCAGCATCGCGGCGCCGGGTTTCGAAGCGTACCATCGCGACATTCTTCCCGATCGGCGTGACGCTCTTCACCTGGACGTCGATCAGCGTCGAGGCCGGGAGCCGGGCAAGGGGGCTGTCGGGGTTCGATGCCTGCATCGCAGCGACATAATCGGCGCGCGCCTGACCGGTCGACCAGAGCCCGACCTTGCGATAATCGGCTTGCAGCGTGTCCCGGTCATAGCCCTCACGCGCAATGACATATTGCACGAGGAACGACTGGGTCAGCGCCTTGTCACCAGACACGAGCTGCGTATCGAGCGGCTTGAGCGCTTGCACAAATCCCGTCTGCCGGTCGACCATCAATGTATAGGGTACTACCGTTTTCAGCGGCATGAGGATGACGAGCGCCAGGGCTTCGCAAAGGGCGATGACGACAGCGACGGACGCAATGATCCACGCCACGCGCCGCGACGTCTGCAAAGCATCCTGACGATCCTGCGCCCAGGTCGCGCCCTGTGCGAAATAGGCCTTCTCGGACCGCTTGGCAGCCTTCGTCATAATCAAACGCCCTTACCCGTGCACCCCGATGAGTGCCTCCAACTTTCTACAATGTTCACTTACTGACTTCTACGTACGCTATGTCTTCGAGCCATGATGCCGTAGAGCATTGCCCGGTTCCAACAATAGTAACTTTCCACCCACCGGCCATAGCCGACAACAGAGAGGAATATATATATATACTGGTCCGCCGTCGAACCGCTGCCCACATTTAGGGCCCACCGCAAATCGTCAGCCGAGGCACATGATGGCTTTTCCGTCGGCGCCCCCCCGGCTAACCTAAAAGTGATGACACCCTTACCAAAGGTCCGATCTGCGGATACGTAGACGACGCTTCCCGCTTGCCGCCCCGCCAAAACAGGAGCTGCTGCGAAGCTAGCTACCAAAAGCGTAGTAAACAGCTTTAAGCTGCACCTCAGTCTTCTCAAAATCACAAAATGCCCCCCTTCGGTAATTGCTCAAATCGCCGGACTAAGAGCCAGTATTTCGCCGTACCACACTGCCTGAAACGCGGCCCTGCACCCTCCGGCGGAAACTCTGGCCGAGGGGCCGGGTAACGACTTCTGACGTATTGGTAGCCTTTTGCAGACTCCCCCCGACCAGATGGGCACGCGAGATTCCGGAGCTTGCCCCATTCTCCTCCCGGCGCTGCGAAGCCGCTACGCTGTCAGCGATAGCCATCGCCCGGGACCGCGAAACCATGTTCGCTGGCCCTGGCGTGCTGACATCCCTAATCATCTTGTTCGCGTCGCCTGCGGATGCCGGGGCAGGTTCGAAGGTTCGCCAGGCTAGGGCAGGAAACCGCACCGTGAAGGCGATTTTTGCGATCACGGCAAGCACACCAGCCGTGGTAAGGGCAAAGATCATCGTTGTCGCCAACAAGGCGACCGGAATGCCGGGAATAGCAATGCGACTGGCACGCTGCGTGACGAGATCCGTCAGCCATGGCTGGAGAAGGGCGAGCTCAATGCCCAACACGATGGCCGCAGCAGCGGCCCCCAACGTCGCCGTCAGCAGCCCCCGGACCCAGCCTTCGGTCAGCCCCCGCGTTACCGGGAACAGCAAAAAGGCGATGAAAAGCGGCCCCAGCGCTAGCAGCAGACCGGCAACGAGACGCACTAACGCAAAGGCGCCAAGGCTGCCGATCAGAAAGGCGACGCGCGCTGCGCCGAGCGCAAAGACATCGAAATTTGCAAACAGGGGTGGTGCCACCCCATTGGCCTGCTCCACCTGCTCACGGGTGGGCACGCCGACGCCGTAGATTGCAAGTATGCGCAAGGACCGATCGACCTCGTCCATGCGCGCGGCAAGTCCCCCGGTAGCGCCGGGCAGGCCAGCAGGCCTGCCGATCTCGCCGGCAAGCTCGGCTGGGGACCGAAGTACTACATCGAAGACGACGGTGCGATAGGCAGGCCAGCTCGTCGCAAAGGCCAGCACGATGCCAATCTTGGCGATGCTGAGTACGCCTTCCCGCACGCCAGGCGTCTCGCCGAACAGCATGCGGTAGCCGATCAGCGCGACAAAGATCGTCAGCAGCGCTGCCAGGAGCAACGAGACGCTCGATCCCGGTGCCGCCAGCGCCTGAAAGCCTTGTGCCCCCAGAGTGACCGCCTGACAATCGAGATACCCCAGCAGGCTCGAAGCAAAGCTGTCGGGAGCGGGCGAGATCGCGCAGCCTATGGCCATCAGGCCTTCTCCAGAAGGCGCGGCAGCCATGCATCGGGATCGTCGCCAACCTCTGCGCGAATGTCATCGAGCAGACGCACCGTACGCTCTCGCCCGGACAAAATGGTCAGCATTTCCCGCTCACCACTGAGATTGAGACGCGCGACGACACTTTCATTGCCATGCTTGATCAGGAAACAGTGCGCGCTGTCAGGCAGCGAGCGCACCAGTTCGAACTCATGCGCCGACAGGCCGAAGCCGCCGACATAATCCGCTTCTTGGGCCTTTGGATTGGCCATGAAGATCTGCGTCGCGGCCTGCTCGATAATCGCGCTGGCGATCTTGCTCTGCAGTGCATCCTGCGCGCTTTGCGTGGCGAAGCCGACGATGCCGTTGCGTTTGCGGATCGTCTTTTCCCAATCCTTGATCCGCCGCACGAAGATGTCGTCGTCTAGCGCTTTCCAGCCTTCGTCGACGACGATGATGGCCGGCGTGCCATCGAGCCGGTCCTCGACCCGGTGGAAGAGATACATCATGGCCGGCGTGCGGACGGTGGGATCGTCTAGGATCTGCGTCATGTCGAAGCCGACAGCCCGCACGGCAAGGTCGGTTGTGTCCACCGCATTGTCGAACAGCCAGGCACGCTCGCCTTCCCCCCACCATGGGCGAAGCCGTGACCACAAATCTCCCGACTGCGGGCGCCGATCGCCCCGGAACAGCTCGACCAGATGACGCAGGCGCCGAAAATCGGCAGGCGCACGGTAATTGGCGTCGACTGCATCCTTGATCCGTCCGACCTCCTCAAGATCGACATTGCCAGCCAATTGCGACAGCCATTCGATCAGGAACTGGCGATTGGCAGGCGTATCGCCGAGCATCAGAGGGTTGAGCCCGGAGGGCAGTCCGGGACGCAACACATCATAGCGCCCGCCAATCGCTCGCACGAACAACTCGGCGCCGCGGTCCTTGTCAAAGAACACGATCCGGGGATCGACCTTACGGGCCTGGGCCAAGAGGAAGTTCAGGACGACGGTCTTGCCCGAACCCGACGGGCCGATGATCGTGAAGTTGCCCAGATCGCCTTGGTGGAAGTTGAAATAATAGGGGCCTGCGGCGGTCGTCTCCAGCAGGGAGATGGCCTGCCCCCAGTGATTGCCCTGTTCCTGGCCCAGCGCGAAATTATGCCCACTCGCCAGCCCGGCGAAATTGGCTGTGGATATCAGACCCCGCCTGGCAATGTATTTGAAGTTGCCCGGAAACTGCGCCCAGAAGGCGGGTTCGAGTGCAATGTCCTCGCGTACGGCGATAATGCCCAATTCCGCGAGCGTGGCCTGTACTTCGGCAATGCCAGCATCGACTTCGGCAGGCGTGTCGCCACGCACTCCGATCGTCATATGGTGTTCGCCAAAGGCGGCACGGCCAGCAGCCACCTCGTCCTTGGCCTCCGACAGGTTCGCGCGCAGACTGACGGCCTCGTCTTCCGCCGATCGCATGCGCCGGAGCGCCAGGTTCATCCGGCCGAGCGCCGCTTGGCGGTCGGTGAAGCCGAAGGACTGGGACAGCACAAGTTCGAGCGGAAGCCGGAGCAGTTCGTCGAACATACCGGCACTGGTCTGTCCCGGATAATCCTTGATCGACACCAGCCCCAGAAAGCCGCGATCAGAACGCCCTGCGGGCCCCAGTTCGACCGTTTCCTGACCAAAGCTGATGCGACGATAGGGCAGATAATGCCCAACATCCTGCATGGGCAGGAGAACGGGCCGCATCTCTCCGTTGAGCAGATCGGACAGGAACTCCAAAGGCTCGGAGCACGTCCCCTCCGGCGTATCATAGGTACCGAGCAATCGGGGGCTGTAGCTCCCCAGCGCTGCGATCAATGCATCCCGGGCGGTATCGAGCTGGCGTAGATCATGGGCGCCCGCCTCTGACCCCTGCTTCGAAAAGCTCGCGCGGATCTTGTCGAGAACGCCGATGCGCCCCTGGAGTGGGCGACGCACCAGCGTGAGATACAGGTCGTTGACGTATAGGCGTCGCCCGGCGAGCCGGGCCTGCCAGGCGGTGTCCAATCGTGCGGAGAATGGGTCGGTGAATTCGCCATCCAGCGACACATCGACGCGACGCCGTACGATATGGTGGTAAATGGCGAAGTTCGAAGATCCGATCGCCTGCAACATCGCATCACGCAACCGCTTGCGATAGTTCAACTCGTCGGTGTCGGCCGTCTCGAACAACAGGCCACGTAGGTGGATGACCTGCATGAGCAGGCCATCGCGCGTCTCGAGCGTATGGGGATCGACCTGCCGGGCGTAGGGAAGATGCGCGCCGACCGGCTTCTCCCGGCTTACGACCTTCGGGTCTCGTGTCAGGGCAGGCAATAGACCTGTCATAATGTGATCCGGCATTGAAACAGGCAGGCCTTTGCTATCGCTCTACCGGTCGCCCATCGCCATGGCATAGGCCTTGGGCGCATTGGGGAACCAGGGCACCGATTGGCAGCCGTCGACCCAGATACTCAACGGCTTGCCCGTTGTCTTCGCTGTAATCGCCATACTGGTCATTCGCGCCAACTCCTCCGAATTGGCAGCGTTGATGATCAGTACATCGCTCGTGGCGCATTTATCGGGGTTGCTGAAGCTGCCGAACAGGTAGATCCAGCCGCCCTCCGCGTGAACCGACTTGGGCACTATCGAACCGGCAAAGCCGAACGCGCTAGCCGGCTCCGAAATACTGGCAAGCGCTAGCAATGACCCAGTCGCGAAAACCTTCCACTTCGACATATGCCCCCCCTAGCATTGAAACTATCCATTTTGCCCCGGCACGCCTCATCCATCGCTCAGCGCGACCGAGACCACCTGCGGCGCTGAAGGAGCCCATGGAACGGGCGCGCACCCAATGAACCACATGGAAATCTTATGCCTTGAGAGCATGGCCGAAACAGCCAGGCTCATCATGCGATTGGCTTCATCCGTGTTGGCGGCTCGCACAATTGCGACCGTATCCATGGCGCATTTGTCTGGGTTGAGATTCTTGCCAGATATGTAAATATTGCCGCCTTCTGCGGTCACGCCGGTCGGAATCATGGCTCCGCTACCACCATCGGCGCAGGCCGCAGATTGGACTGCAGCCGTCAACAGCATGCCGGCCAAAAATCGAGATTTTACAAATTTCATGCTGCGCCCCGTGGTATCCCTTAAATAATGAAATTCCGTACATCTACGGTTTATAGGAATTGCAAGACCAGATGCGATGATTGCGTACGCGGGGGCATCGCCCGACTTTGGTCAGCCAAAGGTCGAAGAAGCGCGGCTCGCGTACGCAAAGCAAGACGCCAACGAGATGGATCGAGACTGCAGCCACAAGCACCCAGATGGAACGGAACAGCAGGAATAATTCCGTCGCAACCACCGCATTGGCTGTGAAATAGCTATAGGTGACACCGGCAAACATCTGTGGCCTGGTCAAGGCGACAAACAAATGGTCCTGGTCAAGGTCGCTCATGGCTTACCCACCCAGCGTGGCAGTCGACTGAATTCCGGCGACGATGCTGGCCGCACCGAACAGGATGAAACAGCCTAGAATAACCGTTGCGCCATAGCGCCAGTTGATGCGCCCCGTCAGCATCATGAAGCCGACGACCGCGACGGCGATGACAGCAGCAACGGTGGCAACGGTGCCGAGGAGAGTACCCTGAAGCCAGTGAACAGCGCCGACGATCACACCCGACCCTGCCGGATCGCCACCAAATTCCTGCGCGCGAGCGAGCGAGGCGCTGGCAAAAGTGATCGTCGCAATCGAAAAGCGACCGGACTTTATAAGGCGCATGCAACCCACCCCTTGTATTGAATGACGTAGAGCGGGGACCGCAAATAAGCCACGCCGCTACCCGGCAAGCCTTTATTGCCATATGCCGGGACGATAAAGGCCAGAATGTCAGCCCGGCTCGATGTAATAAGGCGTGCGAGCATGCCAATCGCCCAATGCCGGACAGCTCGTTACGCCGGCCATCCCATAATATTCCTGGTTGAAATACAAACGCGCTTTGGCCTTCTGGAAGCGATATGTCAGGAGCGTGCTATACCAACCGGCACAAGCCTCCTTGGTAACACCCCGATCACCATTCGACAAAGAACAGATGTTGATGATCCCCGCCCCATCGATATCCACCAGGACACTGCCGCCGGAGTCAATCGAAAGCCGCTTTGAAGGGTCCGCCAAGCACGTGAACACTTCCGCCGATGCGGAATTGGTCATCGCGATGAACGAAAGCAGAAAGGCGCTAGACAATCCAAAACGCCGCCACATCGCCCCACCTGTGAACAAAATATGAAAAACCATATCTAAGCACCAATATGTTACGGCAGAAGGCTGATATGTTTGATCATGGGATAGTTCTCATAGCACCCTGAGAGCATCACCCATATTGGCCTTCCGCTGTGCATTGCAGTTAGCATTGCACCCTGGACAAATGCAGATCTTGGTGAATCATCGGGAAATATGTACCAGCTTGAGGATGGACATCCGTCCGGGTTTACCGGAGCCGTGCTTATCTGAACCAGCAAGCCATTATGCCCTTTATAAGACTGAATGACTGCAATTTTTCCAGACACGGCTCCTTCCGCAAACGCGACATTTGGCCACCCCACCGCAGCCAGGGCGATTGCACAGATTTGACAATATTTTATGGCGCGCCACATTTGGATAACTCCACGAAAACGGTTTAACGTGAACAGGACAATTTCACCGATCTCGGTTAAGTATGACGACCTCGGGCTCAGCGTACACTGGCTGCCTGCCACACCCCGATGCAAAGAATAGAGTAACAACTCGATTTTGGGCGATCGCCGTTGTGAGAAGCGAGAAAGCCCGGTCCTTCGTTGCGTCAGACCACCCCGGCGGCAATTGACACCAGTCAATGCAAACATTTTCTGCCGTGAAATACACAATCTGGTTTGTATGAACGATGACCGCCGTAGGCCTAACGGCACAATAGTCAGCTTGCGCCGCAGACAACCAGAAACCCGAGCCTGTACACAAAGCGAAGCTAAACATGCGCCTTAGCAAATTGTCCACCCCCAACCAAAACCCTATCGTGCACGCCTCATAGCGAAAGCGCCTGCACGCTGTCATTTCTATAATTCCGATGACATTACAATGACTGTCTTGTCAAAATTTACCGATCAATGCCATATTGACGCGATTCAGGTCCACCGGGATGGACAGCCACCTAGAACCCAAGGAGTTTGCCTTGAAAGTAAGGATTTTGATGCTCTGCGCGGGCCTTGGTGCTTCTGGCGTAGCAAAAGCTCAAGATACAACGAAGTATACATACGACGCACTAGGTCGATTGGTCAGTTCAAAAACTACCGGCTCGCAAAATGTTACGACAGATATAAAATATGACGCGGCGGGCAATCGAACCAATTACACGGTCGCCGGTGCGACGAATAGCTCCGGCGACCCGGGCGCTTCTGCCGGATTGCCTAGCGTCAAAAGATTTGTAGTAATACCTTTGAATGGATTTACCATAATTCCGATAAATTGACCGTCCTTGATCGTTATATCAAGCTGACTCTTTTTATAATTGCATGATGAATGCATGTGTCTATTCAGAGAGAAAAAGTGAAATCGATATCCTATTTGATTCCGTTAGCCGTGATGTTGGCGCCAACTGATGCCATCTCTCAGGATTTCACGCCCCCCAAGGTTACCACAAACTCACCCGGGGGCGTCAGTTTATCTGACGGAAGCTTTATGATGTCAGATGTTGACTTATCTATCGGCCCCCTAAGTTTTGAACGCTTTCATATTGGCGGCAGGCGCGATCCGAATAGCCCGCCTTTTGGCCCCCGGACCACGCACAATTTTTCTATATATACCGCCGCTAATTCGAAGCGGCGCTGCCCTTCAAATGGCGGCAGCAATTCCTGCGTGGTAAATAGGCGCCCTATAGTCCACATGGGTAATTCTGCTTCTGGGCAATATAGCGACGTAGCATCCACATCTTATTCCCAAAATCTTGCTTTTGGCAATGATGACGACAGCTTAAAAGGGTCCCTGTCTCGTATTGGTAATGGCGTATATAATTATTTAGATCAAAGTGGCACTAGGTACGAATTTGGCACCATCGCCCCTTTGGGCGGGCCTGGCAATTCGTTCAGGATTGAAAATATCACATTTGCAGATGGTCGTAGACAGACGTTTTTCTATGACTCTTCATCCCGATTAAAACTTGTAACTGACTCATCGGGTTATGCACTTGCTTTTGAGTATAACGCCTCAAATCTTATAAGTGTGGCTTGTGGATATAATACAGGAGTTACGTTTGTAAGTGTGAATATTGGGTGCAGCACCGCAAAGCTAAAATCTTCATATTCATATGACAATGGTCATCTGTCAGGAGTGGTGAATGCGGCAGGTGAATCGAAATCATATACTTGGTCCGTTGACAGAATTACATGTGTTTCCACCGCAAAGCAGGCGTGTCAGATCGCAAACACATATGAGGACTCACATGGGAGCTGGATGGTTTCCCAGCAAAAAATGGCTGATGGCGCTATATGGAAATATCAATATTACGGAAGATATGACGGTGTCAGGGACCCTGACATATATGCGGATGCGACAGCTACGTCGACAACCGACATGACTGACCCAGCAGGTAACGTTTCGCGATACAACTTTATGGAAACATCCCCGGTCAGCATTGTCGATGCAAATTCAAACGAAACCAAATATTTATTTGAGGGCGGTAAAAGTTACGATTCTCCCGCAGAATATCCGACGAATTTTGGATCGACGCTGAAGTCCGTAACGTTACCAAGAGGAAATAAAATTGCAATTGAGTATTCGGGTCCATGGCGCGCCGTTTCCAAACGTGTTTTAACGGGAACGGATGGCAGCACATTAACAAAAAGCTATGGCTATGATTTTAGCTCGAATTGCTCCACGTCTCCCCAAACGTGTGCAAAGCCTATTTGGGAAAAAGACGCAAATTCAGCACAAACCGACTACACATATACCAGCTTTGGAAGTATCGATTCTGAATTACAGCCGGCGCCTGCGCCGGGTGAGCTACGCCGTCTGACGAAATACACATATGTACAGAAATATGCCTATGTGCAGAGCGGTGCGGGTGGTGTTGTGCCGGCTGCCAGCCCAATCTGGATGAAGGACTCGGAAACCGTCTGCCAGGCCGAAAGGGATAGCAGACCTGCAAAGTGCGATAGTAAATCGCCCCAGTTCACAACAAAGTATGAGTACGGACCTGACGGCGTTGGGGGCAATTTGCTGGTTCGCGGTATCGCGGTCACGGCGGACGGCCAGACTCGTCGGACGTGCTTTGGCTACGACTATGCTGGCAACCGGGTCTCGGAGACGAAGCCGCGTGCCGGGCTTGGGGGTTGCCTGTGAGCGAGGTGCGGGGAAGCGTGAAGCCTATTGGGGGAGGTGTTGCGATGCGGGGCTTGACGAAGGCAGCGCTGCTGTGTGGTGCGCTGATGGTGGGGAGCGCGGGCTGGGGCCAGGCAAGCCCGTCCGACTTCACCTCTGCCACGCGCTACGACGCGGCGCGCCGTGTTACAGGCACGATCGCGCCGGACCCCGACGGGAACGGTTCGCTTCGCTATTTGGCAGTGCGCAACAGCTACGACACGAATGGTCGGCTGATCCGCGTCGACAGGGGGCAATTGCAGGATTGGCAGTCGGACAATGTCGCGCCAGCGAACTGGTCAGGCTTCACCATATTTTCCCAGGTCGATATCCTCTACGATACGATGGATCGCAAGACGGTGGAGTGGGCGAGCGGCGGTGGCGTGCAGACCCTCACGCAATATAGTTACAACAACCGCGGCCTAGTGGAATGCACGGCAGTGCGGATGAACCCGGCCGCATTCAATTCGCTGCCAGCTTCGGCGTGTACATTGGGTACGCCGGGAGACGCCGGACCTGATCGGATCACGCGCAACGAATATGACGCGGCTGGCCAGCTGCTGCGGGTGATTCGAGCTTATGGTACCGACCTGCAGCAGACTTATGCTACTTATACCTACAGCCCGAATGGCAAGCGGACTAGCGTGAAGGATGCCAACGGCAATTTGTCGCAGATGGACTATGACGGGTTCGACCGTCAGACGAGCTGGGTGTTCCCGTCCAAGACGAGCACCGGTCAGGTCGATAGCAACGACTATGAGGCCTATGGCTATGATGCGAACGGCAACCGAACGAGCCTGAGGCGGCGCGACGGGCGGACGCTCACCTTTGGCTATGACGCGCTGAACCGGGTAACGTCGAAGGTGGTGGCGGACGGTTGTGCGCCGATCCAGATGGGGGCGTGCGCGCCGTTGGACACGACGCGAGACGTGTACTACGGCTACGACCTCCGTGGCCTGCAGACCTACGCGCGATTTGACAATATTACCGGCGAGGGGGTGACGACGGCCTATGACGGCTTCGGGGCTGTAGTCTCAAGCACGACGGTCATGGATGGGCAGAGCCGGACCTTGTCCTACCAGTATGACGCCGACGGCAACCGCACCAAGATCACCCATCCTGACAATGTGGCGTTCGACATGAGCTATGATGGGCTCGACCGTCTGGCAGCCGTCCGACAGCCGGACGGAGCGTGGATCACGAGTGTTGATTGGAATGCGAAAGGGCTGCTGGACACGCTCAACAAGGTCGCTGCGAAGACGTCATATGAGTATGACGGCATGGGGCGCCTGAATTTGCAGGTTCAGTCCCTGGCTAGCAACGGCGTGACAACGAGGCTCGAATATAACGCGGCGAGTCAGATCGCGAGTGATAGCCGCAACAACGATGCCTATGCCTTTACCGGACGTTACAATGTAAGCCGCGGGTACGGGGTTAACGGGCAGAACCAGTATACAACCGCTGGGCCTGCCAGCTTCACCTATGATACGAACGGCAATCTGGTGTCAGACGGGTCGACCACCTATGCCTATGATGGCGAGAACCGGCTGGTGTCGAGCTCAACGGGGGTTAGCCTGCGCTACGACCCGCTGGGGCGTTTGTGGCAGGTGTCGGGGCCGTCAGGAACGACGCGGTTCCTGTATGACGGCGACCAGTTGACCGCAGAGTATGACGCCAATGGCACCATGCTGCGGCGCTATGTGCACGGCGTGGGTGAAGATGACCCATTCGTGTGGTATGAAGGCGCAGGTCTTGGCGACCGGCGCTCGCTGATGGCGGATCACCAAGGTTCGGTTGTCGCGGTGGTGGATGCGAGTGGCAATCCGGTCCGGATCAATGCCTATGACGAATATGGCATACCGAAGTCCGACAATCTGGGGCGTTTCCAGTATACCGGCCAGGCATTCCTGCCGGAACTGGGCATGTATCACTACAAGGCGCGGGTCTATTCGCCGACGCTCGGCCGCTTCCTCCAGACCGACCCAATCGGGTATGACGACCAGATCAACCTCTATGCCTACGTCGCAAACGATCCGGTCAATGGACGCGATCCGAGTGGGGAAAGCTGCGTCTCAGCCGTATTTTCCACGGGAGGTAAGGCGCCTACTAGAACTACGACTACCTACTGTAACAATCAGGTCAGCGCAGCCGCTTTTAGGTTGCTATCGGTTGTCGGTCTTCAGGGCCTGATTACCCGCACCGAGGAGGCCTCAACCCCAGAGCCTGCCGATGACCCACGTTCTAATGCAGAGCGCAGCCGTGACGGCAAGACGGTGATCACCGGAGGCCAAAAACCCGATGGGAAACTTGGGATCGATAACCGTGGTAAAGGAAGAAGCGTTGAAGGTGTCATTGGTGATGCTGCTGCTGAAGCTGGCGTGAAAGCCACTACCACTAAGGATGGTAAGCCGATGGTCGTCTTTCCAGATGGAACCAAGGCAATCGGCTACGATAACTCTGCTACGACAGACGGACCTACGATCAAGATACAAGGATCACGTGGTAACACGATTGTAGGCACTCGCGAGGACTTCATGCGTGTCATTAAAAATTGACTACAGGGTAGACCCCTTTGATCTTTCCTCGATCACTGGAGACACAGCGTTCGTCATTCTGATGCCAGACATATATCGAGCATTCAGAATTATTTCGCTGCTTTGGAGGGATGCTTCCCATGTCTCGGTTGTGATCCTCGCCCCGGAAGCGGGAGAGGTTGAGACTTTAAGCGATGTCGGTCTAGGAGAGGTTTTTAACTTCATCATAGACAACTACGCCGGCTTGAACCTGTTTGTGTTTTGCGCTGAGAGAGCAGTAGTCGCTTATTGTTCCCCTAGAGATGGTGTATGCGCACTAATATCGGAGAAAGAACTCATGCCTCGGTATGTGGAAAGCCGGATTGAAAGATCATTTGCCCGACGCGTTGCGCTAGGTGCAATCGGCTTTGGTGATGCCGGGCGGCTTTATGGAGAAGCTCTTCTCTCTGCTGTTCGGCGTAATAGAGCGGCTGATGTCTAAGTTCACAGGCATGAAACTGAACAAACTATATGGCCTATGCCGCAAATGATCTGGTAATCATGCCGATCTGAGGGGGATGGCATGTGTGGGACCGCAATCAAGCGGCTGTCCGCCTAAATTCAAGGCGGCGGCTGGTCCAGAGATCGTGGCAACCGAGACTCGTACGGTAAGAGCTATCGGTGTGGCGGTGAGAGGGGCTGCTGTCGCTCTATCGGATGCTGCTGTTACGCCTGTGTTGGCTATCGGTTGCGTATTGTTCTGCGGGTCCCCGGCTGACGGCTACATCCCAGTGGAGCATCGGCCGCTGGCGAATACAGGCAAGATGACGTGACCCCGGTCTTTCATCCAGCGGCAACCAGAGACCGACCGGTGTTTGACGGTCCCCCGGTTTGTCATCCGGGCATGCTGCGAGTTTCCGGTTTGCATCCGTCGGGGTTCACCCCGACGGATGCAGCATATTGGGCTGGCGTGTGCCAGCCAAGCGCCGTGTGAGGACGGCTCTCGTTATAGTCCCGGCGCCAGGCCTCGATCTTGGCACGAGCGTCCGCCAGCGACAGGAACCAGTGGCTGTTCAGGCACTCGTCGCGAAGCCGGCCGTTGAAGCTCGACGAAAGCGTTGTCGGTTGGCTTGCCCGGCCGCGAGAAATCAAGCGTGACGCCGTTCTCATACGCCCACCGGTCGAGCGCCTTCGAAATGAACTCCGGACCGTTGTCGACCCGAATGGTCTTCGGTGCACCACGCACTGACGCGATGCGCGTCACCGCCGCGACAACCTGCTCGCCCTTGATACCCTGATCGACTTCGATCGCCAGCGCCTCGCGGGTGAACGCGTCGACTACCGTCAACGCCCGCAGCCGCCGGCCATCGAACAAGGCATCCGAGACAAAGTCCATCGACCACATTTCGTTGGGCGCCGAGGCCGCAGGCTGGCGTTCGCGGTTCGCCGCGCTGACGCCCTCGACGGGGACGCTTGAGCCGAAGGCTCAATCCATCCTCCCGATATAGCCGGTAAACCTGCTTGTGATTCACCAGCCAGCCCTCCCTGCGCAGCAGGATGTAGATCCGAAAATAGCCATAGCGCACCCGTGCTGCCGCCAGATCATGAATGCGCAGTCGCAGCGGCGCTTGGTCCGGCTTGTGCGACACGTATCGCACCGATGAGCGGTCGACCCCGAGCGCGAGGCAACTGCGCCGCTCGCTGACGCCGTGGGACGCCTGGACGTGCGCGACGATCTCGCGCCGTCGCCCAGGCGTCAGAGCTTTTTTGCCAAGACATCCTGCAGGATATGCTTGTCCAGGCTCAGGTCCGCGACGAGCTGCTTTAGCTTGCGGTTCTCGTCCTTGAGTTGCTTGACCCGCCGCAGTTCGCCGACGCCCAGCCCGCCATACACCTTCTTCCAGCGGTAAAATGTCTGCTCCGAAACGCCCATCCGGCGGATCACCTCGGCCACCGGCGTGCCCGTCTCCGCCTGCTTCAGCGCAAACGCAATCTGCTCTTCCGTGTACCTCGACTTCTTCATGTCCCAGCTCCTTGCCCGCAGGCTTCAAAAGGGCCGGAAAACTCTCACCCAGCTTGGATTAAAGAACAGGGGGGCGTCACCGAAGGCAGGCAGGCAGCTTTCCATCTGTGGACGCCCCTTCGGTTGCAAGCGGTATTTGGAAGTTCTGATGCATAGTCGGATGCTGCCAACCGGAACCACCGTCAGCGGCAATGGATCGAGCATCGCATCGACTTCGCGCTCGGGCATGCCAGCATGGACGAAGTGGCTGACGACCTCGGCATAGTTGACGCTGCTCACCCGCGCCCCACCGATCTCCGCTGCGACCTTTGCCGCTCCACGCTCACCCTTGAGCATCGCAATGATCGCAGACGCGTCCAGCACCACGCTCATTCGCCGCTCTCCTCCCGACGTCGGGCAAGAAATGCGTCCACGGATGCGTCAGGGTTACCGTCGGTGTACTGCTTGGCCAGAGCCTGGGCACGTGCCACCGCCTGGCCTGCCGTCCGCAACACCACGCCGTCCTCCGTCTCGTCGAGATAGACTGCACCACCGCCACTCAGGCCAAGGCGCTTCCGGACGTCCGCTGGCATCCGCAGATCGACCTGCTTCAGGTTGTCGAGGGCGACCCAATTCCAGAGGCCCGCCAGCACCCGCATGCAGATCAGCTGGACGTTGTTCTCGTCGAGCGTGATGGAGAGGATGATGACGTAGGCCAGAACGAACACGCCGAGCCACATCAGGATCGGCAATTTGGCCCCCTGCAGCCACATCAGCACCTGGGTGTTCAGGAGCTGCGAACCACGCGTGAAGTTGCCGGAATTGCGGGGAAGCTCGCCTCGCGCCGAGTGGTGTTCCTGGGGGATGGGACGGCCATCGTTCCGGATGTCACGCCGCATGCCCTTGGGGTCATCGCGTGCCATGATACTGCTCCATCCGAAGGTCGGTCTGGGCGATCAAATGGTCGCGCAATTCGGGGTGATTTTCGCGGATAATCGCATCGAGTGCGATCTGTCTATATTCGGTTACACGCATGTGCCGGAGCTGGCTGTCGTCGGCCCGCTTCGCACCGGCGACAAATTGCTCGATCGCAAGTCGGATCACGTCCGACGTGCTGCGATTTTGGCGTGCGGCTACCGCATCGACCTGGTCGCGCAAATCCCGCGGGATCCGGACCGTGCAGTGTGTTTTGGTACTTAAGAACCAGCTCCCTAGCAGGGGGGCTGGTGGGCTCTTCGTCGGGGTGGTTTCTAGCGGCTCTCCGACCCGCATTCAAGCAGATCGTTGATTTCTGCCCCGATTTCGTGTCACGTCGTAACACGCAAAAAGCGCGGTTTTCTGCGGTTTTTAAGTGTGTTACGTTGTGCCACAAAGCGTAACACATTGTGACCCTCAATTGCCGGTTGCTAACCCATTGAAAATGCACGTGAAAAGGCAAGCGCAGCTTGCGTAGGGTGTGCTCTACTGTAGTCTCGATTCCGTCGTATTGCTCTGGGTGTTCCAGCCCTTCGTGACGGCTCGGGACCGCCTCGGTTTTCCGCCGGGACCCCATCCGCCGCTAGGCGGAAAGCAGCTGCCTGAAAGGCGCTGCGCGCCGGCATCAAGGTCCTCTGGCAGGGTAGGAGCCGAGGGTTCGCTCCATGGTCGCGCTAGTGGCTTCCTGTGCGGCCAATCGGTCGGTATATCGGTCCCGTTCAGAGCCGATAGGCCGTACCGAAAAGGACACACTATGGCGAAGTCACTGGACGCTGAACTGGCCGCGATCGCGGCCGACGAACGCAAGCTCGCCGAGCGCCGCCAGGCGCATCAGGTGAAGGTGCGGGAGGCGGCTGTCGGAGCAGTCGAGAAGGCAGGGCTGTTCAAGGTCCCGCTCGATCGACTGGAGGGGCTGATGAAGGCGGTGAAGACGCTGGGCGTCGATGAGGTCGAGAAGCGGCTCATGGCGGAAGCCTGAGCCGGTTCGAGGCCGATAGTCACGGCGATGACCGCATGGGGCTGCTACCTCATGCGGCCATTCTGATTTCTGGTCAGGACGCGGCGCAGCCGGCCTGAGAATGGCAGGCAAAAAAAGGGACGCGCCAGCCGATAGGCTGGGCGTCCCTGCGGGTCGCTGAGCGCGCCTCGCTGGGCCGTCAGGCCCACGCGAGGTGGTATTCTCCCTCAACCGGTTTCAGCGCCGCCATGGTGGTCAGCGCTTCGACGTATCGAGAGATCTGGGGATCTTCATCGAGCCGTCGCCGGATGCGTGGATCCATGAGCCTCTGTCGGAGCAGGGACAGCAGGATGGCCTTGCACGATTCCTTGTCAAGACCGAGGCTGGTGAGCAGGACGATGGCGTTCCCGTTGGCGACTTCCAACTTGAGCACGCCATCGGGATTAAGGCGAAGCCCAAGCTGCAGATCACCGGCCGGTTCTTCCTGCCAGATGCAGACGCGGCGCGCCCGAAACTGAGCCTCGACGACGACGGCGATCACGGCAGGATCGTGACCGAAAACACGCAGATCGCTCTCGACGCGATCATCCAATTGCCCAAACCACCGTCAGTCACCGTGGCGCCGGCGACGCCCCTTCCATCCCACGCGCGGAGTGACGTTCGGTTCAGTTCAAACCTCAATAATCGTTTTGAGATTGCTCTTGCTGCCTAGCCCTATCGATCGTAGTAGCTCGAACCGGAGAAGACGTATTTGCTAGTAAATTGAAATCTGGTTTTTCAATTGGCTTCTATCGCACCCCGCAATGCCGCGCGATAAACTCTTCATGCGCCGGCAAATGCTGCACCGCCGCCCGCGTCATCTCCGCGATCCGGCCTAACCGTGCCCTCGCCGCCTCGACCGAAACCCCCAGCGCGATCGGGTCGGAACTGTCCGCGTTCAACCCCTGTCCGTCCATCACCGCCAGCCAGCTGGTGCGGCTGAACAGCTCGTCGGCTTCGCGGTAGACGCGGCCCGTGCGGCGGTAGATGGCGATGCGTTCGGCGAGACTCTCGGGAATCGGCATGGCGGCCAGGTCGCGCCAATAGGCGGTGTCGCCGCGCGAATTGGCGTGGAAGTGCAGGATCAGGAAGTCGCGGATGCTTTCGAACTCGGCGGTCATCAGGCGGTTGTAGCGGCGGATGTCCGCGCCCTCGAAGGCGCGGGTCGGCAGCATCTCCAGCAATCGCGCGATCCCGGCCTGGGCCAGGTGGATGCTGGTCGATTCCAGCGGCTCCATGAAGCCGCTCGCCAGGCCGAGCGCGACGCAGTTGCGGACCCAGAAGGCATTCCGCCTGCCGGTCCGGAAGCGTAGCAGCCGGGGGTCGGCCAGCGCCTCACCGTCCAGCCCTTCGAGCAGGGTCGCGACCGCCTCGTCGTCGGAGATATGCGCGCTCGCATAGACATGGCCGTTGCCGATCCGGTGCTGGAGCGGGATGCGCCATTGCCAGCCTGCGGGTTTGGCGGTCGACCGGGTATAGGGCGCAGGCGGGCCGGTGACGGCGCTGGGCACCGCGACGGCGCGGTCGTTGGGCAGCCAGTGCCCCCAATCCTCGAACCCCGTCCCCAGCGCTTGCCCCAGCAACAGCGAGCGGAAGCCCGAGCAGTCGATGAACAGATCGGCGGACAGGCGCGCGCCGTCGGCCAGCGTCACGCCCTCGATAAAGCCGGTCTCGGGGTGCAGGCCGACCTCGACCACCCGCCCCTCGATGCGGGCCACCCCTGCCCCCTCGGCATGGCGGCGCAGGAAGGCGGCGTAGAGCGTTGCGTCGAAGTGAAAGGCATAGCCGATCTGGGCGAGCGGCGTGTTGCCCGGCTGGGGGCGGCCGAAGCGCCCCGCCATCGCCGCGGCGGTGCAGATCGAATAGGCGGCGAGCGGCTCGGCCTCGCCCATCTGGTGGAGGCGACGCCATAGTGCCTCGAACGGCACCGCGCCCACGTCGATGCCATAGACGCCGAAGGGGTGGAAATAACGCTGCCCCCGCTGCCACCAGTCAACGAATTCGATACCCAGCTTAAAGGTGCCGCCTGTCGCGCGGACGAAGTCTTTCTCGTCGATGCCGAGTAGCGCGTTGAACGCCTGGATCGGCGGGATCGTAGCCTCGCCGACGCCGACCGTGCCGATCTCTTCGGATTCGACCAAGGTGATGGTCGGTCCCTGCGGCCCCAGCACGCGGGCCAAGGCGGCTGCGGCCATCCAGCCAGCGGTCCCTCCGCCGATGATCGCGATGCTGCGTAACGGGGCGTCGGGGGTCATGCGGTGGTCCGGCATTGGAGGAAGAGATTGCCCGTCAGCCGCCCTCGCGAAGGATCGTCGGCATGAGGCGGAAGCGCGGCGATCAGCCCGCTGTGCAGCAAGGCGGCGCGGTAGAGGATCAGCCGGTCTGGTCGTGGCTCGACCGCCCCGATCGCCTCGAAATGAGTGTGGTTGCCGGTGACGTACCGGCCGGGGCCGGATGCGGCAAGTTCGGCGTCGAGATGGCGACGATAGACGGCCAGGCGATCGGCATCGATCGTCTCATACCCGGTGGCGCGGTGGCGGAAAAAGCCGGTGCCTGCCGGATGATCGGACAGATAATGGACGCCCGCGAACTGCATCCGGTCGGCCGCGTCGACATGCGGCACGCGCTGGTCGGGGGACAGCGCGTCGGGCGGGGTCGTGACCAGCGAGAAATTGCCGCGCGCGCGGGCGGGGACGACCGGACCGGTGCCGAAATGCGCCGTGATCAGCGGCAGCGCGAAGCGGACCAGCCCGTCCAGATAGGCGACCGACGCGGGCGCGAGCAGGCCGGGATAATGGCTGTCGACCGTGGCGGCGGGCGCGAACCCCGCCTTCGCCGCAAGGGTCCGCAACGACCCCAGCAGCCCGGTCGCGTCATCGATGACGACGACCGGCTCCTGCTCCTTCCCGACATGGTGGAGGATGATCCGGGGCGTGGCGCTACTCCATCATCGGGTTCGACCGAAACCGATGGGGCCGTCCTCACGACCCCATCGGCCCCAAGTCAATAGGTGGCGCGCAGCGAGAAGCCATAGCGCCGGTCGTTCAGCGTGTACTGCAACGGCTGGCTCATCGTGCCAATGTACGTCAGGTTCATGCGGTTGGTCAGGTTCACCGCGTCCAGCGACACCGCGATATGCGTGTTCAGATTATAGCTGACCGACGCATCGAGCGAAGCATAGGACTTCTGGAACTGCGGGATGCCGTTCGCGCCACTCCCTTGCGTGGTGTCGAAATATTTGCCGCGCCAGCTCCAGGCCAGACGGCCGGTGATCGGTCCCTTTTCGTACAGGCCGACGAGATTATAGCTGTGCTTGGATAGCTTTTCGAGCGGCACCGTCGTCGGGACGTTCGACCCCGTGGTCGCGAACGGGTTCGTCACGCTGCTGTCGACATAGGTATAGTTGGCCTGCACCCCCAGCCCGCTGAGCGGCCCCGGCAGGAAGTCGAAGAACTGCTGGTATGCCGCCTCGAAGCCCTTCACCGTACCCTTGCCGGTGTTGACCGTCGTGCCGATCGCGTAAGTCACGCCGTTGAAATTCTGGAAGGTGGTGCCGCCTGCCAGAAAGCCGTCAACCTTCTTGTAGAAGCCGCCGATGGTGAACGATCCGGTCGGCGCGAAATACCATTCGGCGGTCACGTCGTAATTGTCCGAGGTGATCGGCCGCAGGAACGGATTGCCCGATCCGCCGGTCGGATATTGGCCGATGATATTGTTGTTGCTGTCGCGCACGATGAAGGTCCGCTCGGTCGGATTGTTGAGCGTGACGTTGGTCGCCATCTGGTCGAAATTGGGCCGCGCGAAGGATTTCGAGAAGGCGAAGCGCGTCTGCAGCGTATCGGTCAGATGCGCGCGGATGTTGAAGCTGGGCAGCGCCTTGATATAGCGGCGCTCGACATCGATCGGCGCCTGGGTGCCGTCGCTGTTGAAGATGGTGCCCGCCGACCCGGTATCCGTGCGGACCAGCCGGACCCCGGCATTGCCGTCGATCTTGATCCCTCCCAACACGCCTTCATAATCCGCCGCGATATAGGCGGCGAGCGTGCGTTCAGTCTGGTGGTTCAGGTCGCCGGGCGAGAAGCTATTCTTGGGCGTCGCGCCGAACTTGGCCTCGGTCTTGGTCAGGCTGTCCCAGAGCGAGTTGCCCGGCTCGAAATTGGGATAGAGGATTCCGCCGGTCAGGGTGCGGTTGTCGAAGAAATTGGGCGTCGGCCCCTTCAGCGCCAGCTCGGGGAATTGCGACAGGCGGACGAAGGGCAGGCCTGCGGCCGACGAACAGCTGGGGTTGGGACCCGAGGGCAACAGGCAGAAGCCGTTCCAGGTGCCGCGCAGGTCGATCGTGCTGTCCGAATAGCGAAGCCCCCCGCGCAGCTTCTGGAGGAAGCCGCCCTCGACATCATATTCCAGATCATATTTCAGCGAGAGCTGGTCCGCGTCGTTCCGCGTGATCGAGTCCGCCATATAGGTGAAGGCATAGTTGTTCGGATCGGACAGCAGCGCCGGGTTCTGCACGTTCCAGACGGGGCGCGATCCGCGCAGGTCGAAATCAACGATGCTCTGGTTCTTGGCGTTATAGGGCGTCTGCCCGGTCTGGTCGTAGAGCGAGATGACGAAGCCGTTGCGGTCGGCATTGTAGCTCGACTTCAAATGCTGGCCGTCGAACGTCGCGTGCAGCCGGTCCGACACGTCCCACTTGGCGTTCAGCGTGTAGTTGCCGGTGGTGTTGGTCAGGTCCTGGTCGAAGCGCGCAGACTCGAACACCTGATTGGCCAGCGAGCCGGAGGTCGCATAGCCCGCCTTGTCGAAGGTGAAGGCCGCGCCCGCCTGCGGCGTCGTGACCGTGTTGCCGTTGTTGTTGTAGTAGAAGTACTTGCCCTGGCGGTAGAAGTTGTAGCGCGAATAGAGCGCCTGCGCCGTGATCAGCAGATTGTCGGCGGCCTGCCACTGGAACGCGCCCGCCAGGCCGATGCGCTTGCGGTCGCCGCCATCGTCATAGATCTGCTCGCCATACGGCACCTGTGCATTGGCGGGCGCGCCGGGGATGGTGATGCCCGACGGAATAGGGCCGAAGGCGCCGATCAGGATCGCGTCCTGCCGGTAGGAGCTGCGCGCATAGCTGGCGTTGAGGAGGAAGCCCATCTCGCCGATGCCGGTCTGGAAGCGGTTGCTGTAGAGCGCCGATCCCGATCCGCCGAACTTATCGGCACGGTCGTAATAATTGCCCTTCAGCGTCGCGCTGATCAGCTGGCCCGGCTGGTCGAAGGGCAGGCGGGTGCGGATATTGACCACGCCCGCGATATCACCCTCGATCGTGCTGGCGGGCGGGTTCTTGTAGACGTCGATGCCCGCCAGCAGCTCGGGCGGGATCGCCTCCAGGTCGAGCGTGCGGCCGCCCGAGGCCGAGATAGCGGCGCGGCCGTCGATGAAGTTGCTGACCTGGGTCAGGCCGCGCACGGTGATGGCGGGAGTAGTGCGATGGTCGAAATCGGTCGCGCCCTCGCCGTAGCGGCGCTGGATCTGGACGCCGGTGATGCGCTGGAGCGCCTCGACCGTGTTGGCGTCGGGCAGCTTGCCGATGTCCTGCGCATTGACCGAATCGACGATCTGGTTGGCGTTGCGCTTGATCGCCTGGGCCGAGCGGAGGGATTCGCGCACGCCGGTGACGACGATGTCCTGATCGCTGACCGTCCCTTGCGCGGCCTGATCGGCGGTAACGTTTCCGGTCGCCTGGACGGGCGCACCGGCGGTCTGCGCCTCGGCGCTGCCGCACGTGCCGATCGACAGCGCGGCGACCGAGGCACCACACAGGATTTGGGCGTAATATGCTTTCATCATCTCTCCCCTCTCGTACCAATCGCGTTGGCTTGGGGGACGAATGCGGCAATTTTATATTGTTAGACAAATGACAAATTGGTCATGTCGTGGAGGGCATGGGGGACGGGCCGCACGCGGAACGGACGCATGTCGAAATGTCCGATTATAATGTTGCGGCTCTGTCGCCCGCGCATCCGGCCGGGGCTGCGACGGGGCGCGGGCTTACCGGCGCGGGGGTCGGCGACAGAGCTTCCCATTCCTCGACCGCAAGGCCCGCATGGCGCTCCCCGGTCCCCGATGCGTCCATCACCGCGCGCAGACAGCGCGTGGTGATGGGGGCGAAGCGCACCGTCTGAAACCCGTCGACCCCGGTCGGATAGGTGGCCGCGATCCGCCGCCAGCGTCCCTGCCCCCAATATTCCAGATGCCAGGCAGCGGGCGGGGCGACGCCTTCGTCCGCGCCCGCGGGGTGGTCGGCGAAGAATCGGATGCGGGCGCCGTTCAGCGTGACGGGCCGGGGCCAGCGATATTCGATCCAGGCGCTGGCCGGGTTCGCTTTGGTCCAGTTGCCCCACATGTCGGGCGGCAGCGGGCTCGTGCGCACCACGCCATCGTTCAGCGCGGCGATCCAATATTGCACCGGACCGGGCGCGTTGGAGGCGGTGGCCCAGGCGCTGAGCGCGACATTGCGGGTCGGCGCGGGGGGCGGCGTGGGCGCCTTGGTCGGCTGCACGGGGCGGATGGCGGGGGGCGAGACGCTGTCGTCCCAGGTCATCGGATCGATCGCGACCGAGCGGCGGAAATGCCCCCCGCCCTTCGCATCCGCCGTGTGATAGGTCAGATACCAGCGTCCCTTAAACTCCACCGCGCCTGCGTGCGAGGTGGTCGACGACACCGGGCGCAGTACCACGCCGCGATAGGTCCACGGCCCCATCGGCGAAGGCGCGGAGGCATAGGCCTGACAGGCATGATAGAGCGTCGGGGTGCACGGGCTGTCGGGTCCCGTATTGTTAGCGGCGTAGAGCAGATAATAGGTGCCGCGTCGCTTCAGGAGCCACGGCGCCTCAAAAAAGCCGGTCGCGCCGCTCACGACCTGCTCGGGACCTTTGGGCGTGACCATGTCGGGGGCCAGTTCCATCGCGCGCAGCCGCCCGAACGTGCCCCAATAGATATATACCCGGCCGTCATCATCGATCAGCACGGTCGGGTCGATATTCTGGATATCGTTGGGCTCCGGCACGCGCTGCGAGATGATCGGCCCCGCCGGATGCGCATCGCGCCAGGGCCCCGTCGGCCGGTCGGCCACCGCCACGCCGATCGCGAACTTGTCCTTCGCGTCGCCGTCCCGCTGAAGCACCGGCGCATAGAGATAGAAACGCCCGTCCCGCCCCTTCACGATCTGCCCGGCATAGGCGCGGCCCGGCTCGGCCCAGGCAAAGACTGCCTCCGGCCGGGCGATGGCGGGGTAATGCCGCCATACACCGCTCGCCGGGTTTCGGGTCGAGAGCAGCTGCCACTCGTTCATGATGAAGTCGTTCACCCCATCCGGCGCTTCGTCACGCCCCGCCAGGATCCAGAGCGTGTCGCCATCGACCAGCGGCGCGGGATCGGTCGAGTAATAGCGCCCGTCGGCCAGGATCGGATTGCCCCGGCTATGGACGGTTTCGGAGGCGAGCTGCGCGGCGAGGACGATCAGCGGGGTCATGGCCTCATCCTGATCGCAACCCGGCTACTTGTCGATATCGTATACCGTCTTGGCTGGGAGCGGGACGGTGCGGCCAAGGCTTATGGTGGGAGGTCCCGCCCGGGCGGGACGGGCGACAGAAATGCCGTTCCGCCGTCGAAGGTATTGGCACTGGTGATACCAATTTGTGATCAATCCGCCCTGAATATCCCAAACCTATTTTTTTATATTGGGAAATCCATGACTTTCATAGGTTTATTCAAGACAGTCCCACGCCCGCAGTCATGCAGTGGTCGTCGAGTATTGAAAAAATATGACTGCTCTGTAACCATTGGCATCAGCGTAAAGATACCAAATAAGGTCTTTGTCATCCCAAGCGGGGAGGCGGAAAATCCGTCCCACGCAAGGGTTTACGTCCAAGGGGTATGGGTCGCGGGCGATCGCGAGCCGGACAGGTCGGACGGATGGCGGGGGCCGAATCATCGCCTGAAAAAAAGGGGGGAGTATATGAAGAACACGGGATTCTTGTTGGCCACGAGCGCCGTTCTGGCGATTGTCGCGGCACCGGCCGCTGCGCAGACGATGCAGCCGACGAACGAGGCGACCAATACGTCCGCTGACGCCGTTTCCGGAACCGCCAAATCCGAAAGCCAGAAGGCGGCCGAGCGCGCAGACGCCCGGCTGAACACCGCCGACCGCACCGAGAGTGCCGATACGGCATCGGGTGACGTCGTCGTCACCGGCTCGCGCATCGTCAATCCGAACCTCGCCTCGGCCGCGCCGATCCAGGCCGTCTCCGCGCAGGAGATCAAGCTGAGCGGCGCCGTCAATATCGAGGACGTGCTCAACCGCCTGCCGCAGGTCGTGCCCTACGCGCCCCAGGCCGATGACGAAGGCAACGGCACCGGGCGCATCAACCTGCGCAACATCGGTGGTTCGGGCGGCGCGGCGCTGATCCTGCTCGACGGTATGCGCCTGGGCGGTCAGGTGGCGGCCGACATCAACTCCATCCCGCCCGCGCTCGTCCAGCGGGTCGACGTGCTGACCGGCGGTGCCGCGGCCGTCTATGGCCCCGACGCGCTGACCGGTGTGGTCAACTTCATCCTGAAGAAGAACTTCAAGGGCGTGCAGGTCGACGCCAATTACGGGTTCTTCAATCACCTGAACCGCGCCAACATCGTCACCGACACCGCCAAGTCGCGCGGCTTCCCGACCCCGCTGGGCTGGACCAATGACGGCGCGCGCGCGACGATCAACGTGACGGCGGGCACCCAGCTGTTCGACGACCGGCTGTCGCTGTCGGGCTATTTCAGCTATCGCCAGACCGACAACCTGCCGTACAATTCGCGTTCGACCCAGGCGTGCCACCTGTTGCAGAACGGGATCGACGGTCCGCTCAGCTGCGACAGCACGCTCTATTCGCGTTACGGCTATATCTATCGGCTGAACAACGGTACGCCGGGGACGCCGCAGATCAATGCCGCCGACGGCAGCCGCGTGTTCCGCCCCTATCGCAACACGCAGGACGCGACCACCGATCGCCAGAACCGCATGGACGACAGCTATCAGATGCTGCGCGCCAATGAGCGGTACAATGCGGGCGGCTTCCTGTCGTTCAAGGCGACCGACTGGGCCGAAATCTACGGCAGCTACATGTACACCCACAACACCAGCCAGGGGACGTACCTGCCCGCCACGATCGGCGAGCAGACCAATGGCGCGGGTGGTTACCAGCTGAACTGCAACAACCCGCTGATGTCGGCGCAGCAGGCGCAGGTGCTGTGCGGAACCCTGGCGGGTACCGGGGCGACCGTGCCGATCGATTTTGGCTATCGCTTCCAGCATTACCCGACCCGTACGATCGACTATGAGCAGGTCTATCACCGTGCGGCGCTGGGCGTGCGCGGCGATTTCGCTGGCGCCTGGCATTATGATGTCGGGGGCGTCTGGGCCAACAACCTGACCAAGAGCGCGATCAACCGCAACTGGGCTCCGTCGGGCACCAACATCGCGCGCGCGTTGAATGTCGTCAACGTCAACGGCGTGCCGACCTGCGTGGCCAAGGTCAACGGCACCGATCCGAACTGCGTGCCGCTGGACATCTTCCGCGGGGACTCGAACGATCCCGCCGCCTATAACTATATCTTTGCTTATGGCCCCAACGGGCCGCGTCGCAATGTCGGCTATTTCTTCGACGTGCAGGCCAATATCAGCGGCGATCTCGGTAAATATGGCGTGCGTTCGCCGCTGGCGACCGACGGCGTGCAGGTGAGCTTCGGTGCCGAACTGCGTCGCGACATCGCGAACAACTTCACCAGCGCTGACTATAACACGATCATCCAGGGAACGCCGAACCCGTCCTCCTTCGCGCGCGGCACCCAGACCGCCAAGGAACTGGCGACCGAAATCCAGGTGCCGTTGATACAGGACCAGTCCTGGACCCACCTGCTTGGCTTCAGCGGGGGCTATCGTGCGTCCAACTACGACACGTCGTCACGGACCTTCTTCAGCACCTGGAAGCTGGAGGGCACCTGGGCACCCGTCCGCGACATCCGCTTCCGCGTAGCGCGCAACTTCGCCTCGCGGGCGCCGAACGTGTTCGAGGCGACGGAGAACATCAACTTCGCCCGCAGCCTGAACTTCGTCGACATCTGCGGCGCGTCCACCGCAGCGGGCGGCGCCCCGCTCGCCAGCCTGGCCGCGTGCCAGCTGCAGCCCGGCTTCAACCCGGCCAGCTATGGCAGCACGACCATCCGTTGCCCCGAAGCGGGTTGTATCTATCGCAACGGCGCGGTCGATCCGGCCCTGGGGCCGCAGACCGCCAACACGCTGACCTATGGCCTGGTGCTGACGCCCAGCTTCCTGCCGCGCTTCAGCTTCTCGGTGGATCATTACGAGATCCGCTACACCAACCAGATCGTCGGGTTGGATCAGGACACGATCGTCAACAACTGCGTCAACTACGCGACCGATCCGACCGAACTGAACCGGATTTCGTGCCAGCAGTTCGTGCGCAACGGTAACGGTACGCTGTTCGGCAACATCAACAATCCGAGCTCGGGCTATGTCAGCTCGCTGGTGCTCAACGTGCCCAATCAGATCGGCACGACCGGCTATGACTTCCAGGCGCATTATGACCTGCCGGTCGGCAGCGGCACCTTCGCCACCGACTTCAACGGCGGTCTCGTGACCAGCGCCGCGTCGATCTCCAACCAGTCGGGCAGCGTCGGTTACTTCGGTGACGGCGTGGGCAATCCCATTCCAAAGTGGCGGCACAATCTGCGCGGCACGTTCACCGGGGCGGAGGGCCTGGTTCAGCTCTCGCTGAACTGGCGCTACATCTCGGCTACGCAGAGCGGCACGCTGCGCCGGACGGTGCAGAACACGTTCGCACGCATCCCGAATTACAGCTATTTCGATCTGGCGGCGAATGTGAACATCGCCAAGCGGATGACGCTGGGCGTGACGATCAACAACCTGCTGGACAAGGATCCGCCGATCATCCCGGCGCGGGGTGGCAACAACACCTATTCGATCAACGGCTGGCAGAATTCGCCGGTCAATTTCTACGACATCTACGGCCGCTACATCCAGTTCTCGGTCACGACGAACTTCTGATCCGAGACGCGATGGAATGCCTGTCCCCGTCGGCGATGCCGGCGGGGATTTTTTATGGGATCGCGGCCAGCGCCTCGGCGCTCGGGCACCCCGCCGGAACCGGCCCCGGCCCCGGTCGATAGACCAGACGCACCCGGCTCGGCCCCGTGGGCACGCAGGCGGCAAGGTGATAGTCGCGCGCCAGCACCTCTTGCAGCGCGGCCCGCGTCGCACGGTTGCCGAAGGCGAAACGCGGATAATCGTCGACGATCGCGCCCGGCCGCGTCGCCAGGACGCGGCGGATTTCGGAGACCGGATCGACGCCGATCGCCTCGGCGCTGGCTTCGTCCTGCGTATTGAGATGGCCGGGGAACACCCATTTCGACGACAGGCAGCTTTGCGTCAGCAGGTACAGCGCCGGATAACCGTCATAGACATAGAGGCAGCCGCGCGCCGGTCTCGCCGCCTGCGCCACTGCGCGCGCCTCGGCCGCGCCACCCTTGGTCCGCTCGCTCAAGACCAGCACGATCTGCCCCGCCGCGAAGATCGCCAGCACGAACGCCACCGTCCCGCCCCGCCGCCAGCGGGCCAGCGCGGGCGCGGCGACCAGCACGGCGGGCAAGACGATGGGCAGCGCATAATGCGGGCTGCCGAACCGGCCGTAGAACAGCACCGCCGCCCCCGCGGCCGCCAGCCAGATGAGGAGGAACCGAAACCCCGCGCGCCGCTCGGCGGGAACGTCGCGTCTCAAATGTCTCCAGGGCCGCCCGAACCCGATGACCAGCAACAGCGGTGACAGGATGCCGAGACAGGTCGCCAGCCCCTCCAGCTCGTCGGCGAACGGCCGCGCCGCCTGTCCGCCGACCGAGAGGAAATTGGCGAAGAGCCACGCTTGCCCCTGCCCGGCAGCGGCATAGACCCCGAACGCCACCAGTGTCGGCAGCAGCGCCAGCGCGACCCAGACCAGCGCCATGCCCGCCAACCGCCCCAGCGGCACCCGCGCGCGCCAGCCCTGCCACAACAGCACACAGCCAAACACGAACCCTTCGGGCAGCACCGAATATTTGATCTGGAGCGCGACGCCGACCGCGCCCATCGCCACCGCGCCGCAGGGGAGCAACCGCCCCCGCCGCTCGACGACGCGCAAGGTCGCGGCGCCTGCGACCAGCATCAGCGCATTGTAGAAGACCGGGGACTGGCCCCCCTCCCCCTCCATCACATTCAGCCAGAGGATATAGAGGATCGCCGCCACGAGGCCCGCCCCCGCCCCGGCGAAGCACCGCGCGACCCGCTGGATGCCGAAGGCGGTGGCGATGACGAAGCCGGTCGCGAGCAGCTTATAGGCGAGGAACCCGTCGCCCCCCAGCAGCCGCACGCCCGCATAGAGCAGGAACAACCCGATCGGCTTGCGGTCGAAGATGTCGACATAGGGCCAGGCGCCATGCAGCATGTGCTCGCCGACCAGCAGGTAGAATTGCTCGTCGAACCCGATCACCGGATTCCCGAACGTCCGCGCCCGCACCACCAGCGCGACCAGCGCCAGCAGTAAAAACACGCGGCTCTGGTTGATCCCCCTGTCCTGCGCCTGTGTCCTGTCCATGGGACGCGCGGGTGGGTCGCTTTGTGGGCAAAGGCAAGGGGGAAGACGCCCACGCGGACTGAATTCGATGCCGCGTATAAAGTCACGGCGGGGAAAAACCCCGCCCTGATCCGATCACCTGGCGGCGATCAGTTGGTCTTCAGCTCGACCGTGTAGGAGAATTTGTCACCCGTCTCCTTGATGGTGAATTCATAGCGCAGGTTGACGCTCTGACCCCGCGTGAAGTCGGACTCGAGGCTGAAATTGACCGTCTGCCCATTGGCGATCACCGTGCCGTTGGCCAGACCGTTGAAGGTGGCCGCAACCTTCGAGCCGGTCGTCAGATTGACCGCCGTCAGATTCTGAATGGTGAAGCTGCCGCCACTGGCAACAAACCGGAATTTGTCGACCGAAACGATGGTCGGGCAGCCCGATCCCACGCAGCTCTGCGACGTCTGCATCGACGACGAGGTCGTGAAGGGCAGCTTCAGCAGATCGTTGGAAAAGCTGCCGACGCGGTACAGGGACAGGCTCGGCGCCACCGCGGTGATCGCCACCGTGACGGGAGCGCTGTCGACCGTGCCGTCGTTGACGACCAGCGTGGCGACATAGGTCCCCGCCTTGTCGGCGACGAAGTTGGTGACCGCTTGCGCGTTCGTCGACAGGGCCGCGCTGCTTCCGGCGGGCTTCGACGTCAGATTCCAGTCATATTTCAGCGTGTCGCCATTGGCGTCGCTGCTGCCGCGTCCGTCCAGCGTGACGGTCGCCCCGGTCAGGACATTCTGGTCCTTGCCCGCATTGGCGACGGGCGCGGCATTGGCCCGGGCCGCGGTGATCGTCACGCTGTCGGCCACGCTCTTCAGCGCACCGTCGCTGACGATCAGCGACAGGACATAGTTTCCGGCAACATCGGCCGTGAAGGTCGGCTTTGCGACCGTGGCGGACGACAAGGCGGCCGTGCTGCCCGAAGGACGCGCATCCATCGTCCACTGATAGGTGAGCGCATCGCCATTAGCATCGCTGCTGGCGCTGCCGTCGAGCGTCACGAGCGCACCGTTCTTGACGTTCTGATCCGGTCCGGCATTGGCGACGGGGGCCGCATTGGCGACCGCAGCGATGATCGTGACGTCGACGGGTGCGCTGTCGACCTTGCCGTCATTGACGATCAGGGTCGCGACGTAGGTGCCGGCGACATCGGCCGTGAAGGTCGGCTTCGCGTCCGTGGTGGACGACAAGGCGGCCGCACTACCCGATGGCCGCGCCTTGAGTGCCCATTTGTACGTCAGCGCGTCGCCATTGGCATCGATGCTGGCGCTGGCGTCCAGCGTGACGGACGTCTTGGTCAGGACATTCTGATTGGGGCCGGGATTGGCGACCGGAGCCGTGTTGGTCGGCGTCGGGGTCGATGTGGCGGTCGGGGTAGGCGTGGGATTCGGCGCCGTAATCACCGGTACGGTCCCGCTGTCAGAACTTCCGCCGCCTCCGCATGCCCCTAGTAGGACGGCCAACGATATACTTCCTGCACATACAATATTCTTCATTCTCGACATATGTTAATCCCCCGTAAAAATGGCCCTGAGCGGCCGACTTACGGGGGATATGCTTGGTCGCATAGTTCAAAATCATCCATTATTAGCCATAGATTGTATCGGATCGGATCATGCGCTGTCGAAATACGGTTTGTGTTGATGATCTGAGACGTAAAAATGCTGTACGATACCGCTGAAACTGTTCTTGCGGCGGGGTGATGCCGAACGTTTCTTGACCGAAGATCGAAACAAGAGGACGGACGGCAAAAGGACGGTACCGCAAGCCACGTCAACCGGCTTATACCGAACCGTTTTCTGGACCTTGGAAGCGGGAAACGGCCGTCCTGGCCGAGCAAGGCATGGACCGCGTGACCTGTTTCTTGACGGGGCCGTAGGCACTGGACATCAAGGAGGCGGCCCCGTCACGATCCCCGCCGCCCAAGGCCTGACCAATACGTCACGATGGGGTATCGTTTCCCCCGCCGGTCATGCTATCGGGGGCAGATTATGGGCGGGAATTCCGGGCGATATCGGTTTCGTACAGGGCGTGCGGCTTTTTGCGCGTCCTGACCTTCCTGCACAGCTTCGAGCCCGGCGGGGTCGAACGGATCGCGTTGCGCCTCGTCCGGCGCTGGCGCGCGACCGGGGTCGATGCGCCGCTGTTCCTGGGGCGCACCGACGGCGCGATGGCCGAGGATGTCGGCGCCGATCTGGACTTCGTGACCCCGAAACGCCGCTGGCCGGGCATCGCGCATTGGGAGACGATCTGGATGATCGCCACCCTGCCACGCGCGGTGCGGACGCTGCGGCCCGACATATTGTTCTGCGCGGGCAACACCTATGCCGTCGTCGCGGTGATGCTGAAGCTGATACTGGGTCGCGACTGTCCGCCGATCATCGCCAAGATCAGCAACAATCTCGACCGCGCCGATGCGTCCTGGTTCTACCGGGTCTTCTACCGGATCTGGCTGCGTATCCAGGGGCTGGCGATCGACCATTTCGTCGGCATGGAAAAGCCGATGCGCGCCGAGATCGTGCAATGCGTCGGCGTGTCCCCTTCCCGCGTGGCGATCATCCCCGACCCGGCCCTGTCCGAGGCGCAGATCCTGTCCCTGCGCGAGCCTTCCACGGAGCGCCCGAAGACGCCGGGCCGCCGCTTCGTCACCATCGCCCGGCTGGCCGCGCAGAAGAATCTCGCACTGATGCTGCGCGGTTTCGCCCGCGGCAGCGCACCCGACGACACGCTGACCCTGTTCGGCGACGGGCCGGAGCGCGCGGCGCTGGAGGCCCTGGCGGCGTCGCTGGGGATCGCCGATCGCGTCGATTTCCGGGGCTATGTCGCCAATCCGGCGGGGCTCCTGTCGGGATATGATACGCTCCTCCTGTCCTCGCATTATGAGGGGGTGCCCGCCGTCATCCTGGAGGGGCTGGCCGCCAATATCGGCATCGTCGCCACCGATTGCAGCCGCTCGATGGGCGCGTTGTTGCAGCAGGGCACGCTGGGCACGCTGGTCCCGGTCGGCGACGAAGCGGGCTTTGCCGCCGCGATCGCGGCCGCCCGGCCCCAGACGCAGAATGCGCAGCGCACGCTGCACCAGGCACGGCGCTTCACCATCGAGCATGGCGCGGATCATTATGTCCGGCTGATGCGCAGTGTGCTGAGCCGTCGGGCCGAGGCACGCGCTACGGCGTCGGCCGCGCTGCTCATCAGTGAACAGCCGCTACCGATTCTCTGATCGGGCGTCAGCCGATGCGGTCGACCATCATGCCCCTGTTGCCCCAGCCCTTGGCGCCACTGGGCTCGGCCGGTGTGAGAGCCGGGGGCGGAGCGGTGCCTGCGTTCTTCATCGCGCTCAGCCGGTCGACCGATCCGTCGCTATACGAAATGACGGTGATCCGCATGTCACCGCTCTCGATCACGCGCTCGTCGACAACGTGACGGCCGTCCAGGCCGCCCCTGCCCCCGCCGGGCATGTCGCCCTGAGGATTGCGCGATTTCGCCCGGACCGTCGCGTCGTTCTTCGCACGCATCGCCACACCGTCCGCATCCTGCGGCGCATCGGGCGCGGCCAGTCCCTCGGGCTTGGGCAGCGCGAGCGAGGTTGATTGCGACCGCAGCGAGGCAGTCGGCAGCGGGGAAAGGGCCGACGTCATACCGACCTATACGGCCCCGGCGAAGGATCCTTAAATCGATCCGCATCCGCAACATTATGGTCGGGGGCCAAGCTATTGAGGTCGATGCCTTCTTTGCCGACGGCTGAACACGAAACATGCGGTTATCCCGCCAACATGGCAACTCGTCCGGTTTTCAGCCTTAATTGTGACATCATCGCCACAGTATTCATAAATCTTCACGTCGGCGATGGGAGTGGCTTGACGATGCGTTTCAAGGGGAGGGCGCGCCTGCACGCGGGCGCGGCATGGACGGCGATCGTCCTTGGTCTGGCCATGCCGATGAAGGTGCAAGCG
>NZ_LDTF01000030.1 GCF_001477495.1 Sphingomonas yabuuchiae | reverse complement strand
AGCCCGCGGCCTTCAGCCGCACCTCCAGCCCCGCCAGCGACACCGTATCCTGCACGATCGCACCGGGCCGCCCCGCCGTGGGGTCGGGAATCAGTCCGATCTCGCCCGATCGGCGATGCGCGCCGCGATGATAGGTCCGGTCGATGACCAGCCCGCCGCCCAGCCCCGCCGTGATCAGGAGGTAGAAGAAGCTGGGGCAGTCGAAATCATGATCGTGCTGCGCCTCGCCCAAAGCGGCGGCGGCGGCGTCGTTGTCGCGGTACATCGGCCAGGGCAGCAGCGGCGCGAGCAACGCCGCCGTGTCGACCCCGTTCCAGGCGTCATAGCCGCGCGTCTGGTTGGGCAGCGAGCGGTCGACGCCATCGGGCATCGCCACGCCGACGCCCAGCACGCGCGAACGGTCGACCTGTCCCTCGGCCAGGGCCGGCTCCAGCGTGTCGCCGATAAAGGCCAGTACGTCGTCCGGCGTCGCAAAGGCGATTTCGCGCGTCGCCCGCGCGCGCACCGTGCCGCACAGATCGAGGATCGCAATGGCCAGATGGTCGCGGTCGATGGTCAGGCCGATGCCGAACGCGCCGTCGGGGCACAGCTCGATCTTGAGCGCGGGCTGCCCGCGCCCGCGATGCAGCCGTCCGGCGGTGCGGATCAGCCCCATCTCGATCAGCCGCCCGGTGATGTTGGCGATGGTCGGCGGGGTGAGTCCGGTCTGGTTGGCGATGGCGATCCGCGTCGTTTCGCGATGCAGGCGGATGACCTGCAAGACGGTGCGCAGATTATAATCGCCCGCCCGTTCCAGATTGGTGCCCGACAGCCCGCGCGACAGACGCGAGTCGCGCGAATGCGCCTCGATGGCAGGCCCCCGCTCGGGCGGCATGGGCTGCGTCGATCGCATCATCTGGTCTTCGTCTCCTATGATGGAGCGAACCCGGATCGCCCGTCTTTGCGACAGGATCGTCGCGCAGGCCGGGTCAGGTCAAGACCTATCATCGGACCTGACCATACCGCCCCGGCATATTGGTCCTATTTTCCGGGACTTATGTCGGGGCGGCAAGAGGGTGTCAGGCTGGGGTCAGCTTGATGAGCCTGCCTTGCGAATCGCCGCCATCCTCCAGCACATAGATGGCGCCGTCCGGTCCCTGCTCGACTTCGCGAATGCGGGCGCCCATGTCCCACTGGTCGCCCTTGGTGGCGTTGGTGCCGCTCAGGTCGACGCGGATCAGCGCCTTGCTCGACAGCCCGCCGATAAAGGCGTCGCCGCGCCATTGCGGGAACAGCGAGCCCGAATAGATCATCAGGCCGCCCGGCGAGATGACCGGGTTCCACCAGACTTTCGGCGCTTCGTAACCGTCGCCCGCGCGGTGGTCGGGAATGTCGCTGCCGTCATAGTTCGATCCGTTGGACGCGTTGGGCCAGCCGTAATTGCGCCCCGGCAGTATCAGGTTCAGCTCGTCTCCGCCCTTCGGCCCCATTTCCTGCTGCCACAGATTGCCCGCACCATCGAAGGCGATACCCAGCAGGTTGCGGTGGCCATAGGACCAGATGGCCGGGTCGAACCCTTGCGCGGCCAGCGGGTTGCCGGGCGCGGGCTGGCCGTCCGGGGTCAGGCGCAGCACCTTGCCGAGCGTGGCCTTGGGGTCCTGCGCCGGCGTGAACTTCTGGCGATCGCCCGCCGTGAAGAACACATACTGGCCATCGGGGGAAAAGGCGATGCGGCCCGAATAATGGCCGTCGCCGGTGACGGCGGGGCTGGCGGCCCAGAGCGTCTCGATCCCCGTCAGCTGTGCGGTGCCGTTCGATTCCTGCAAGCGTCCCCGGGCCAGCACGACGCGCTTGCCGCCGTCCGCCGCGGCCGAATAGCTGAAATAGACGCGGCCGCTCTGCGCGAAATCGGGGGCGAGGACGACGTCCATCAGGCCGCCCTGGCCCGCCGAATCGACCGCGATCCGCGCGACCGTCTGGCGCGCCTGGCCGTCCGCGCCGACGAGCAGCATCCGGCCGTCCTTCTCGGTCACCAGCATCCGCCGGTCGGGCAGGAAGGTCATCGCCCAGGGCGCATCGAAATCGGCGATGACAGTGCGGCCGAAGGGCTGGCCGTCCACGACGGTCGCGGGCGGCGTGGCCGTGGCGGACGGGGAGGGCGAGGGCGTGCCGCCGGGCGTGACGGTCACCGGGGGCGTGTTGCCCGTCTCGTCGGGGCCGGGTCCATTGCCCGAACAGGCGATCAATGCCACCGGCAAGGCGGCAAGCAACGGCAATTTCATCTTCTACTCTCCCGGTAAGGCCCCTGACCGGCCCTGTGGGCCGACAACGCCTTGGCATGGATGCTTGTTTCGTCGCCGGTTCCTGTGTATAGAATGGCGCATTCTCTTACATCGTCGGGTGAAAGAGGCTGCGGGACGGGTTCCGCGGCAACAATCCGGCACATCTGGAGCTTTCATGGCGGACATCGCCCTTCTGACGCAACTCATCGAACCCGAGGCCAAGGCGCTCGGCTTCGAGCTCGTGCGCGTGAAGATGTATGGCGGCACGTCGGACCCCACGCTGCAGGTGATGGCCGAGCGTCCCGACACGCGCCAGCTGAACATCGACGATTGCGCCGATCTGTCGCGCCGCATCTCGGACGTGATGGACGCGCTGGAAGCGGAAGGCCGCGACCCGATCGACCATGCGTACCGGCTGGAGGTGTCCTCGCCCGGTATCGACCGCCCGCTGACCCGGCTGAAGGACTTCGCCGACTGGGCGGGGCATGAGGCACGGATCACGCTGGCCGAGAAGCTGAACGGTCGCAAGCAGTTCAAGGGCGATCTGGCCGGGGTCGAGGGCGAGACGGTCGTCATCGTCGACGGGGAAGAGGTTCGCCACGAACTGCCCTTCTCGGGAATCGAAGACGCCAAGCTCGTCATGACCGACCGGCTGATCGCCGCGACGGTGCCGCTGTCGCTCGATGGCGCGGAAGAGGTTTATTATCAGGACGCGCCCGAACAGGATGGCGCCACCACGGAAGGACGGCACTGATGGCTACCGCCATTTCCGCCAACAAGGCGGAACTGATCGCGATCGCGAATGCGGTCGCCTCGGAAAAGATGATCGACAAGGGCATCGTCATCGAGGCGATGGAGGACGCCATCCAGCGCGCCGCCCGCGCGCGCTATGGTGCCGAGAACGACATTCGCGCGAAGCTCGATCCCAACTCGGGCGACCTGCGCCTGTGGCGTGTCGTCGAGGTGGTCGAGCAGGTCGACGATTATTACAAGCAGATCGACCTGAAGGGTGCCGAGAAGCTGCAAAAGGGCGCCGCGATCGGCGACTTCATCGTCGACCCGCTGCCCCCGATCGAATTCGGCCGCATCGCCGCACAGGCGGCCAAGCAGGTCATCTTCCAGAAGGTCCGCGACGCCGAGCGCGACCGTCAGTATGACGAGTTCAAGGACCGCCAGGGCGAGATCATCACCGGCGTCGTCAAGCGCGTCGAGTTCGGCCATATCGTCGTCGATCTGGGTCGCGCCGAGGGCGTGATCCGTCGCGACCAGCAGATCCCACGCGAAGTCGTCCGCGTGAACGACCGCATCCGCTCGCTGATCCTGAACGTGCGCCGCGAGAACCGTGGCCCGCAGATCTTCCTGAGCCGCGCGCACCCCGACTTCATGAAGAAGCTGTTCGCGCAGGAAGTGCCCGAAATCTACGACGGCATCATCGAGATCAAGGCCGCCGCGCGCGATCCGGGCAGCCGCGCCAAGATCGGCGTCATCAGCCACGACTCGAGCATCGACCCGGTCGGCGCCTGCGTCGGTATGAAGGGCAGCCGCGTTCAGGCCGTCGTGCAGGAAATGCAGGGCGAGAAGATCGACATCATCCCCTGGTCGCCCGATACCGCGACCTTCGTGGTGAACGCGCTCCAGCCCGCCAATGTCAGCCGCGTCGTGATCGACGAGGAAGAGGACCGGATCGAGGTCGTCGTCCCGGACGATCAGCTGTCTCTCGCCATCGGCCGTCGTGGCCAGAATGTCCGTCTGGCCAGCCAGCTGACCGCCAAGGCGATCGACATCCTGACCGAGGCCGATGCCTCCGAGAAGCGCCAGAAGGAGTTCGTCGCGAATTCCGAGCTGTTCCAGAACGAGCTGGACGTGGACGAGACGCTGGCCCAGCTGCTGGTCGCCGAAGGCTTCGGTGCGCTGGAAGAGGTCGCCTATGTCGAGCTCGACGAGCTGGCCGCGATCGAGGGCTTCGACGAGGACCTGGCGCAGGAGCTGCAGAGCCGTGCGCAGGAAGCACTCGATCGCCGCGAACAGGCTGCGCGGGACGAGCGTCGTGGCCTGGGCGTCGACGACGCGCTGGCCGAGATGCCGTATCTGACCGAGGCGATGCTGGTCACGCTGGGCAAGGCGGGCATCAAGACGCTCGACGATCTGGCCGATCTCGCGACCGACGAGCTGGTCGAGAAGAAGCGCGCCGAGCCGCGTCGCCGTGGTGACGATACCCCGCGCCCCGCCCCCAAGGGCGGCATCCTGGCCGAATATGGCCTGAGCGATGAGCAGGGCAACGAGATCATCATGGCCGCGCGTGCGCACTGGTTCACCGATGAGGAAGAGCCTGCCACGGACGAAGCGCAGGCGGAGGGCGACGAAGCCTGATGCCGTTCGTCTCGATCCGTCTGGCGGGCACCGCCTCCAAGCAGCAAAAGGCCGAGATCGTCGCCGACGTGACTCGTTCGCTGGTGGAGCGGCTGGGCAAGAACCCGGCCGCCGTCCAGATCGTGATCGAGGAGGTTTCGACCGAAAATTACGGGGCTGGCGGTCAGCTGATCGCCGACCGTGATGCTCCTGCCTCCAACGTCCGGGGAGACGCGCATGCGGAACCGGGACAATGAGCACGCTGGCGTAAACAGCGCTCCGGTCAGGAAGGGCCGGAGTCCCAGGGAGACCGCGAAGGCGGCCCGCGACTCGATCGACGGGCCGGTCCGCCGCTGCATCCTGTCGGGCGAGCATGACGCGCGCCCGCACCTGATCCGTCTGGCGCTTGCGCCCGATGGGCGGGTGCTGCCCGATGTCCGCGCCAAGGCGCCGGGCCGGGGCGGCTGGATCGGCGTGACTCGCGGCGAACTGGAAACGGCCATCGCCAAGGGCAAGTTGAAGGGGGCACTGGCGCGCGCGTTCAAGACGGGCGAGTTCAGTATTCCCGACGACCTGCCCGACCTGATCGCATCCGCTTTGGAGCGGAACGCGCTCGACCGGCTGGGACTCGAATCGCGTTCGGGCATGTTGCTGACGGGATCGGACAAGATCGCGACGGCGGCCCGTTCGGGTCAGCTGCACGCGCTCTATCATGCGTCCGACGCCAGCGACGACGGATGTCGCAAGCTGGCACAGGCGTGGCGCGTGGGGTCGGACCGCGAAGGTTCCGATCTCAAGGGGTTGGCACTGCCCGCCACACGCCCCATATTGTCGATGGCGTTGGGCCGCGAAAATGTGGTACACATCGGCCTGACAGATCGTAACGCGGCAAAGCGGATGAGCGAAGCGCTCGACCGCTGGCTGCATTTTATCGGACCCGACCCTGTGGCAACGCCTTGCGAAACGGCCTCGCAAGGCGCATCGGCGTCCGACATTACCGGTGACCGAACGGCCGTGACCGTACACGAGGATTTTGAGTGAGCGAGACCGACAACGACAAGCCGAAACTCGGAATGCGCCAGCCCCTGGGGCTGAAGCGCACGGTCGAGACCGGCAAGGTGAAGCAGAGCTTCAGCCACGGCCGGTCCAACACCGTGATCGTCGAGACGAAGCGCCGTCGCGTCCTGGGCCCGCAGGGTGGTGCGCCCGAGGCGGCGGCCCCTGCGCCGACTCCGGCCCCGGCTCCGGCCGCCCCCGTGGCGGCGGCGCCGGTCGCCCCGCCGCGCCCCGTTCCGTCGAACGAGACGGCGCAGGAGCGTCAGGCCCGTCTGCTGCGTGAGGCCGAGGAACAGCGCCTCGCCATGCAGGAAGAGATTCGTCGCCGCGAGGACGCCGAGCGTCAGCAGCGTGCCGAGGACGAGCGTGTCCGGGCCGAGGAACGTGCGCGTGCCGCCGCCGAGGCGGCCGCTGCCCCGCCGCCTGCGCCGGAACCGGCCCCCGAGCCCCAGCCTGCCGCTGAGCCGGAACAGGCCCCCGCGCCGGTCGCCGAAGCGCCCGTGCAGGCCCCGGTACAGGCCGAGGCGCCTGCCGCGCCGACCATCTCGGTCCAGCCGCGCATGTTCCGTCCGGTCGAGCGTCCGGTGATCCCGGCGCCCGAACCCAAGGTGGAAGCACCCAAGGTCGAGGCTCCCGTCCCGACCCCGGCTCCCGCGCCGACGCCCGCGCCCGCTCCGGTCGCGGCGAAGCCTGCGCCTGCGCCCGCTCCGGCCCCCGCGCCGGTGGTGCCGACGCCGCCGATCCTGGGTCGCGATCCGTCGATGCCCGCGCCGCGCCGCTTCTCGCCGGTGCAGCGTCCGGAAATCCCGAAGCCTGCGCCCAAGCCCGCGCCTGCGCCCGCCGCCGCCGCCGCTGCGCCGGCCGCCAGCGCGCCCAGCAACAATACCGCCTCCGCTCCGTCGGGCGGCGCACCGCGTTCGATGCCCTCGGGCCAGCCGACGCCGCGCAACGCGCCTCCGGGCCGTCCGCAGCAGCGTGACCGCAAGGGTGACGAGCGTCGTGGCGGCA
This sequence comes from Sphingomonas yabuuchiae, assembly GCF_001477495.1. Classification (GTDB taxonomy): domain Bacteria; phylum Pseudomonadota; class Alphaproteobacteria; order Sphingomonadales; family Sphingomonadaceae; genus Sphingomonas; species Sphingomonas yabuuchiae_A. The sequence continues at coordinate 13,915 of NZ_LDTF01000030.1, read as the reverse complement.
AGCTGACCGTCACGCGCGCCCTGAACGAGGACGGCGCGCGCGCCCGTTCGCTCGCCGCGCTCAAGCGTGCCCGCGAGAAGGAAAAGCGTGGCTTTGGTGGCCCGCGCGAGCCGCAGGTCAAGCAGGTCCGCGACGTGCAGGTGCCGGAAGCGATCACCGTCCAGGAACTGGCCAACCGTATGGCCGAAAAGGGCGCGGATCTGGTCAAGGCGCTGTTCAAGATGGGCATGCCCGTCACGATGACGCAGACCATCGACCAGGACACGGCCGAGCTGCTGGTGACCGAATTCGGCCACAACATCGTCCGCGTCTCCGACAGCGACATCGACCTGGCGCTCGACACCACCGAGGATGCGGCCGAGAGCCTTCAGCCGCGCCCGCCGGTCGTGACGATCATGGGCCATGTCGACCACGGCAAGACCTCGCTGCTCGACGCGCTGCGCGGGACGGACGTGGTGCGTGGCGAGGCCGGGGGCATCACCCAGCATATCGGCGCCTATCAGGTCACGCTGAAGGACAAGTCGAAGATCACCTTCCTCGACACGCCGGGCCACGAGGCCTTCACCCAGATGCGTGCCCGCGGCGCCGACGTCACGGATATCGTGGTGTTGGTGGTGGCGGCCGATGACGGTCTGATGCCGCAGACGATCGAGGCGATCAACCATACCAAGGCGGCGGGCAAGCCGATGATCGTGGCGATCAACAAGATCGACAAGCACGATGCCAATGCCCAGCGCGTCCGCGAACGCCTGCTCGAACATGACGTGCAGGTCGAGGACATGGGCGGCGAGACCCAGGACGTCGAAGTGTCGGCGCTCAAGAAGATCGGTCTGGATACGCTGATCGAGAAGATCCAGCTTCAGGCCGAACTGCTCGAACTGACCGCCAACCCCGATCGCGCCGCCGAGGGCAGTGTGGTCGAGGCGAAGCTCGACAAGGGCCGTGGTCCGGTCGCGACCGTGCTCGTCACGCGCGGCACGCTGAAGGTCGGCGACGTGTTCGTCGTCGGCGCGGAAAGCGGCAAGGTTCGTGCGCTGGTCGACGACAAGGGCCGTCAGGTGAAGCAGGCCGGTCCTGCGATGCCGGTCGAGGTCCTCGGTCTGTCGGGCGTGCCCCAGGCGGGCGACCTGTTGCAAGTCGTCGAGAACGAGGCGCGGGCCCGTGAAGTCGCCGAATATCGCCAGAGCGTGGTGCTCCAGAAGCGCACGACCTCGGCCCCGGCCAGCCTGGAGTCGATGTTCTCGGCGCTGAAGGCGAACCAGGCCAAGGAATATCCGCTGGTCGTGAAGGCGGATACGCAGGGCACTGTCGAGGCGATCGTGGCGTCGATCAACAAGATCCAGTCGGATCTGATCAAGGCGCGCATCCTGCACTCGGGCGTCGGTGGCATCACCGAGTCGGACGTGACGCTGGCGGCCGCTTCGGGCGCGCCGATCATCGGCTTCAACGTCCGCGCGAACGCCAAGGCGCGCGAGATCGCCGAGCGGAACAAGGTGGCGCTCAAATATTACGACGTCATCTACGACCTGATCGACGAGATCCGCGCGGGTATGGCCGGTGAGCTGGGCCCCGAGGCGTTCGAGACGGTCGTCGGCCGCGCCGAAATCCGCGAGGTCTTCTCGGCGGGCAAGATCGGCAAGGCCGCGGGTCTGCTGGTCACCGAGGGTGTCATTCGCAAGGCGCTCAAGGCACGTATCACGCGCAACGACGTCATCATCTACCAGGGCGAGATCAACTCGCTCCGCCGGTTCAAGGACGATGTCGCCGAGGTTCGCGCCGGTCTGGAATGTGGTGTGACGTTCACGCAGAACTTCACCGACATCAAGGCGGGTGACTATCTCGAAACCTTCGAGGTCGAACTGCGCGAGCGTTCGCTCTGATGCGGGCAGGGTGGTGGGATCGCTCCTGCCGCCCGCCTCTGCCGGACATGATCGCGCCGGAATCGATCGCGGCTGCCTGCCCGGCGGCCGCGATTTCCGTTTGAAGAAGAACTGACATGGTCCAAGCCAAGAACCCCGCCGAACCCTCGGTCCGCCTGCTGCGCGTCGGCGAGCAGGTCCGCCACATCCTGTCCGAAATCCTCGCCCGCGGCGACGTACACGACGAGACGCTGGCCAAGCACATGGTCAGCGTGACCGAAGTCCGCATGTCGCCCGACCTGCGCCACGCGACCGTATTCGTGAAGCCGCTGCTCGGCAAGGACGAGGAGGTGGTCATCAAGGCGCTGCGCACCAACACCGCATATTTGCAGCGCGAGGTCGCGCACCGGGTGAAGATGAAATACGCGGCCAAGCTGAAGTTCCTGGCGGACGAGAGCTTCGACGAGGGCAGCCATATCGACTCGCTGCTGCGCTCGCCCAAGGTTTCGCAGGATCTGGCAGAGGGTGAGTCGTCCGAGGACTGACACCCCGTTCAGCTTGAGCGCGGTCAAAGGCCACGGGATTCAGGTTCGCGCAGAGGCGCGGAGGGCGCGGAGAAGAAGACCCTGTATCTAATAGGGCGCGCCGCCCCGGCGGAGGCCGGGGTCCAGTATCTTTGGCGTCGATGGCGCGTTGCGCCAAGGGGGGAGGCGAGTGCGCTGCGCCCTTGCATACCCTCCGCAACTGGACCCCGGCCTCCGCCGGGGTGGCGTGGTGGGGGACGGCGTTTAGCGAAACATTCTCCGCGCCCTCCGCGCCTCTGCGCGAACCTGAATCCCGTGGCCTCCGCTCCGACCGAGCGGTGGTAAGGGCTACACCCCCGAAGGCATCAAATCCGCGTCGATCATGATCGTCACCTGCCGCCCGACGATCAGCGGATAGGCGGTCATCCCGAAATCCCGCCGGTCGATCCGGGTCGTGGCGGCGATGTGCACCGGCTCGCGGCCCGTCATGACGGCGAAGGGCTGCGAGAAGTTGACCGTCAGGGCCGCGGGCCGCGTCACGCCGCGCGCCGAGATCGTGCCGGCCACCTGCGCGCTGTGCGGGCCGGTGCGGGTCATCGACGATCCGTGGAAGATCACATGGCGATAGTGATCGACGTCGAAGAAGTCCGGCCCTCGCAACCGCGAGCGGGTGAGTGTATCCCCCGCCTCCAGCGCCTGCGCATCGATCTGCACGTCCAGCGTCACCGCCTGCGCATCCCGATCGGACAGGGCCACGCGACCCTCCAGCCTGGGGAAGCGGGCGGTCTTGCTGCCCAGGCCGAAAAAGCCGACCTTGGCCTGCACCTGCGCATGGGTGGGATCGATATGATAGGTGATGGCTCCCGCCGGTGCCGCCGCGCCGAGCAAGGGCAACACGGCCGTCGCGGCCAGAGCCGTCCAGAATCTCATATTCTCTTCGTTCCCATGCTCGATACGGCGGTGTCCTTCCGATAAGGGGCCGCCATGGCCAAGCTTTATTTCTATTATGCCAGCATGAATGCGGGGAAATCGACCATGCTGCTGCAGGCCGATTTCAACTATCGCGAGCGGGGGATGAACACGATGCTGTTCACCGCCGCGATCGACGACCGCTTCGCCTATGGCACCATCGCCTCGCGCATCGGCCTGTCGCAGCCCGCGACGCCGTTTCATGCGGCCACCGATCTGGAGGCCTGCGCGCTGGACCGGCACCAAGAGACGCCGCTGGCGTGTATCCTGGTCGACGAGGCACAATTCCTGACGCCCGAGCAGGTCGATCAGCTCGCGCGGCTGGCCGACCGGCATCGCATTCCGGTGCTCTGCTATGGCCTGCGCACCGACTTCAAGGGCCAGCTGTTTCCCGGTTCGGCGCGGCTGCTGGCGCTGGCCGATGCGCTGAGCGAGATCAAGTCGGTCTGCGTGTGCGGCGCCAAGGCGACGATGAACCTGCGCGTCGACGGTCAGGGCAAGGCGATCGCCGAGGGCGCACAGACCGAGATCGGCGGCAATGACCGCTATGTCGCGCTGTGCCGCCGCCATTTCGGCGAGGCGCTGGCGGGCGGGACGGTGCTTGAGGGGAGAAGCAACCGCGACTAACGCCTTGGCGATGCATGGATGGATCATTCTCGACAAGCCGCTGGGGCTGGGCTCGACGCAAGGGGTGAGCGCGGTCAAGCGGTGCTTGCGCCAGGGCGGCTATGGCAAGGGCATCAAGGTCGGGCACGGCGGCACGCTCGACCCGCTGGCGACCGGCGTGCTGCCGATCGCGGTGGGCGAGGCGACCAAGCTGGCCGGGCGGATGCTCGACAGCGACAAGGTGTATGACTTCACCATCCGGTTCGGCGCGCAGACCTCGACGCTGGATGCCGAGGGAGAGATGATCGCGGCGAGCGACGTCCGCCCGACCCGCGAGGCGCTGGAGGCGTTGCTGCCGCGCTTCACCGGGCCGATTCAACAGGTCCCGCCCGCCTATTCGGCGCTGAAGATCGATGGCGAGCGGGCCTATGACCTGGCGCGTGCCGGGGAAGAGGTGGTGCTGGCGAGTCGCGCCGTGACGATTTACTCGCTCATATCCTCCCCGGAACGGGGAGGGGGACCGTTCGCGCCAGCGACTGGTGGAGGGGGAGAGCCACTGGGCGAGTCCCTCGCGGAAGTCCCCCTCCACCATCCTTCGGATGGTCCCCCTCCCCGGGCCGGGGAGGATTTGGAGGAGATTACCCTCACCGCCCATGTCTCCAAGGGCACGTATATCCGCTCGCTCGCCCGCGACATCGCGCTGGCGCTGGGCACTGTCGGCCATGTCACCATGCTTCGCCGTACCAAGGCCGGACCGTTCACCCTGGCCCCGGCGATATCGCTGGACAAATTGAACGAAATGGGGCAGGCGGCGACGCTTGAACAGATACTCCTGCCGCTGAGGGCGGGGCTGGACGACATCCCGGCTCTTGCTCTCGACCCCGACCAGGCAGGGGCGCTCCGTCAGGGGCGTGTGCTGGCCGGGATTGCCGTGGATGATGGCCAATATTTCGCGATGCTGGGGGATACTCCGGTGGCGCTGGTAGAGGCGCTGGACGCACAGGTCCGGGTCGTTCGCGGTTTCAACCTCGATTAAGAAAGGATCACGATGTCGATCACCGCTGAACGCCGCCAGGAAATCATCAAGGATCATGCCCGCGCCGAGGGTGACACGGGTTCGCCCGAAGTCCAGGTCGCGATCCTGACCCAGCGTATTCAGAACCTGACCGAGCACTTCAAGACCCACGCGAAGGACAATCACTCGCGTCGCGGCCTGCTGATGCTGGTCAACAAGCGCCGCTCGCTGCTGGACTATCTGCGTCACAAGGATGGCGACCGCTATCTGGCGCTGATCGCCAAGCTCGGCCTGCGCAAGTAAGCCACGCGGCGACACGCCACGAAAAAGGGCATCCCTCACGGGGTGCCCTTTTTTTATCGGCTGGTGTATAGAGCACCCGGCCGACCGGATGCGCGCAAGGGTGCGCATTCCCAAGGCCCTTATGTCATGAAACCCGTCGAACTGCGCGGGTAGGATCGGAGGATCGGCAATTCGGTCGACCTCCAGAGCCAATCTTGGCTCAACCCATAGGCCCCGGCGGGATAGGCCCGTCGGAGTGAAGGATATTCCATGTTCAATACCAAGAAGGTGGCCATCGAGTGGGGCGGCAAGACGCTGACCCTCGAAACCGGCAAGGTGGCCCGTCAGGCCGACGGCGCGGTGATCGCGACGCTGGGCGAGACGGTGGTGCTGTGCGCCGTGACGGCCGCGAAGAATGTGAAGGAAGGGCAGGACTTCTTCCCGCTGACCGTTCACTATCAGGAGAAGTTCTCGTCGGCGGGCCGTATCCCCGGCGGTTTCTTCAAGCGCGAGCGTGGCGCGACCGAGCGTGAGACGCTGATCAGCCGCCTGATCGACCGTCCGATCCGCCCGCTGTTCCCCGAAGGTTTCTACAACGAGATCAACTGCATCTGCCAGGTGCTTTCCTATGACGGCGAGAACGAGCCCGACATTCTGGCGCTGGTCGCCGCGTCGGCCGCGCTCACCATCTCGGGCGTGCCGTTCATGGGCCCGATCGGCGCGGCGCGCGTCGGTTATGTCGATGGCGAATATCAGCTGAACCCGACCGACGCCGAGGCGCTGGCCGGTGACCTGGACCTGGTCGTCGCCGCCACCCACGACGCCGTCATGATGGTCGAGTCGGAAGCCAAGGAGCTGTCCGAGGAAGTCATGCTTGGCGCCGTCATGTTCGCGCACAAGGCATCGCAGCAGATCATCGACGCGATCATCGATCTCGCCGAGCAGGCCGCCAAGGACCCGTGGGAGCTGAAGGTCGGCGACGACCAGAAGGCGGTCAAGGCCGAGCTGAAGAAGCTGGTCGGCAAGGACATCACCGCGGCCTACAAGCTGACTGACAAGCAGCAGCGCCAGACCGCGCTGGGCGAAGCGCGCGCCAAGGCGAAGGCCGCCATGGCCGACCGTACGCCGCAGGAGCAGCTGGTCGCCGCCAAGCTGGTCAAGAAGCTGGAAGCCGAGATCGTCCGCACCGCGATCCTGAAGGACGGCCGCCGCATCGACGGTCGCTCGACCACCCAGATCCGTCCGATCGAGGCGGAAGTGCACTTCCTGCCGCGTTCGCACGGCTCGGCGCTGTTCACGCGCGGCGAGACCCAGACGATCGCGACCACCACGCTGGGCACCCGCGACGCGGAGCAGATGATCGACGGCCTGAACGGCCTGTCGTACCAGCACTTCATGCTGCACTATAACTTCCCGCCCTATTCGGTCGGCGAAGTGGGCCGCTTCGGCGCGCCGGGCCGTCGCGAGATCGGCCATGGCAAGCTGGCGTGGCGCGCGCTGCACCCGGTGCTGCCGTCGAAGGAGGAATTCCCCTACACCATCCGCGTGACCAGCGACATCACCGAGTCGAACGGCTCGTCGTCGATGGCCACCGTCTGCGGCGGCTCGCTGTCGCTGATGGATGCGGGCGTTCCGCTGAAGCGTCCGGTTTCGGGCATCGCCATGGGCCTGATCCTGGAAGGCAAGGACTTCGCCGTCCTGTCCGACATCCTGGGTGACGAGGATCACCTGGGCGACATGGACTTCAAGGTGGCGGGCACCTCCGAGGGCATCACCTCGCTCCAGATGGACATCAAGATCGCCGGTATCACCGAGGAGATCATGAAGGTCGCGCTGGCGCAGGCCAAGGAAGGCCGTGCGCACATCCTGGGCGAGATGAACAAGGCGCTGTCGTCGACTCGCACCGAGCTGTCGGCGCATGCGCCGCGCATCGAGACGATGACGATCGACAAGTCGAAGATCCGCGACGTGATCGGCACCGGCGGCAAGGTGATCCGCGAGATCGTCGCCACCACCGGCGCCAAGGTCGATATCGATGACGAGGGCGTCATCAAGATCAGCTCGTCGGACGGCGCGCAGATCGAAGCCGCGATGAACTGGATCAAGGGCATCGTCGAAGAGGCCGAGGTCGGCAAGATCTACAACGGCAAGGTCGTCAACCTGGTCGATTTCGGCGCGTTCGTGAACTTCATGGGCGGCAAGGACGGTCTGGTCCACGTCTCGGAGATCAAGAACGAGCGCGTCGAGAAGGTCTCGGACGTCCTGACCGAAGGCCAGGAAGTCAAGGTCAAGGTCCTCGAGATCGATCCGCGCGGCAAGGTCCGCCTGTCGATGCGCGTCGTCGACCAGGAGACCGGCGCCGAGCTGGAGGACAATCGTCCGGCCCGCGAACCGCGTGAACCGCGCGGCGATCGTGGCCCGCGCGAAGGCGGTCGCGGTCCGCGCCGTGACGGCGGGGATCGTGGCGGCGAGCGCGGTGGTGATCGTGGTGGCGAAGGCCGCAGTGGCCCGCGTCGCGACCGTGGCGACCGTCCCCGTCGCGAAGGCGGCGAGCAGGGCGGTTCGCCCGAATTCGCCGCTCCGGCCTTCCTGACCGGCGATCGCGACTGATCCTTTGCCGTGAGGCAGCAAGAGGGCTCGGGGGAAACCCCGGGCCCTTTTTTGTTGGGCCTTGCCCCTCGACTACCGCTTCGCGGCGGTTTGGGTCATGCTATTCCTTCCCAAGCCGTGCTTGGGGAGGGGGACCGGTGGAGGGGCATGGGGTCTCAAGGGATTCCCTTGGCCTTCGACTTCGCTCAGGCTGAACGGCGTTTTGTAGAGGACCTCATCCCAACCTTCGTTCCGCCTGAGCGAAGTCGAAGGCTACGTCCTGCCACCATCAGCAGTCGCCAGGTCCGTCATGACCTGACCCGCGCGATCCGGACACTGGCTATTTACGGATATTGTTCGCTGAACGGCGTGCCAACCGCCTCGGTCATGACCCGGCGATCCAATGGAAGGCGCGACAGGTACGGCCGTCGCTACAAGCCTCAGGCGGGGTCCTTCGCCCCCTCGTGCGCGCTATAGCCCAGCCGCGCATGGCCCTGCACCGGCCCCGCCACATCGGCGACGAGATAGAGCGGCCGCCGCTTCGATTCGATATAGAGCCGCCCCAGATATTCGCCGATCATGCCCAGCACGAACATCTGCACCGCGCCCAGCACGACGGTGACCAGCATGGTCGAGGTCCAGCCCTGCACCGCCGAGCCCGTCAGCCAGCCGATTGCGATATAGACGATCAGCAATAACGACGCCGCCGTCAGCGCAAGGCCGATATGGCTCGCCCAGCGCAGGGGCGCCGTCGAGAAGCCCGTCACCGCGTCGAAGGCCAGCGCGATCATCTTGCCCAGCGGATAGTGCGTCTCGCCCGCATGCCGCTCGGCGCGGTCATAGGGGAAGGGAACCTGGCGGAAGCCGACCCAGGCGACCATGCCGCGAATGAAGCGCGCCTGTTCGGGCAGCGACTGGAGCGCGTCGAGCGCGCGCCGGCTCATCAGCCGGAAATCGCCGGTGTCGAGCGGGATCGGCGTATCGGTCAGCCGGTCGAGCATCCGGTAGAAGACCGCCGCCGTCGCCTTCTTGAACAGCGTCTCGCCTGCGCGCTTGCGGCGGACGGCATAGACCACGTCCGCTCCTTGCGCCGCCATGGTCGCGCGCATGTCGGTCAGGAGTTCGGGCGGGTCCTGGAGATCGGCGTCGATGATCAGGATCTGCTCGCCCGCGCACAGGTCCAGCCCTGCGGTCAGCGCCAGCTGGTGGCCGTGATTGCGCGACAGGTTGATCGCCACCAGATGCGGGTCGGCGGCGGCCAGACGCTGCATCACCGGCCAGCTGTCGTCCTTCGAGCCGTCGTTGATCAGGACGATCTCATAATCCTCGCCCACCGCCGCGCGCGCCGCGCCCGAGATGCGCGCGTGCAGCACGTCCAGACAGGCGGCTTCGTTATAGCAGGGGACGACGACGGAAAGGGCAGGGCGCTTCATGACGCCGCCGGTTTAGGGTCCGGCCCCATAAACGGCAATGGTCGTGACAGAGCCGATTTTGGTTCAGGGCAAGAAGCGAGGAGTGGAGCGATGCTTGCGCATCGTGACCGACGAGCGACGCTGCACTGGGGCAAAATCGGCCCGCCGCACAGCGGTTGCCCTGTCGCGCCCGCCGCCTGCGTCGCACGTCTTGCAGGTAGCGCCGCTACCTGCTGCACCGCGCTTCTTGCCGGACGAACACGACAGGGCAATCACGACCGTTGCCGCTTATGGGGCCGGACCCTCGCGGCGTCGGACGCGTCCGTCACCCATTCACGACCAACTTGACCAAACGGCCCGGCACCAGTGCTTGTTCCGGGTCGAGACCGTTCAGCGTCACGAACCGCTCGCGCTTATAGTCGGGAAAGGCCATGCGCGCCGCCAAGCTGTCGATCGTGTCGCCCTGACGAACCGTCACGATGCTGATCTTCTTGCCGCGAATGGCTCCCGCCTCGGCGGTGGAGAGTGGCGCGACCGAGGCGAGCAGCGGCTGGAACGGCCCGATGCCCGAACCCGCGGGCGTCACCAGCGTGAAGGTATAGGTGGCCGAGGGGAAGCGGTAGGCGACCACCGTGGCGTCGACCGCGCGATTGTTGGCGGCGGCGCGGGTCGTGACCCAGGCATAAGGGATGCCGTTCGCCGTGCCGTTCTGAAGCTGGCCCGAGGGGGTGCCGGTGCCGAGCTGGCCGAAGCGCTGGGCGATCGCCTGGCCCAGGTCGCTGGCTTGCGCGAGGCGCATCTCGGCCTGCCCGCCCTGGCCGACCACCGTCACCGCATCGCTGCCATTGGCGATGGCATAGCCGCTGGGGGCGGTGAATTTCAGCTTGAGGCCGGGATGGCGGAAGGTCTGGCCGTCGACAATGCCTTCCTTGGGATCGTCGCCATAAGGCATGCCGTCGAGCATTCGCAGATAGGCGGTGTCCTGGGGCGGCGTGGTTTCGGGGCGGCCGGTCTGCTTGGCGAGCGCGGCGGCGCGGCGCACGCGGTCGGCGCTGTTGGGATGGGTCGAGGCCCAGGTTGGGATGGCATTGGCGTCCTTGCCTGCGGTCCGCGCGGCCAAGTTACTCGATGCCTCCAACGAGGCGAGCATGTCGGCCGAGGCATAGGGATCGTACCCGGCCGCCGTCATGTATCGGATGCCCAGGCCATCGGCCTGATATTCCTGATCGCGGCCATATTTTAGCGTGTAGAGCTGCGCGCCGGTGCCGACGACCTGGCTGGCGATATTGCTGCCGGTCAGCAGCCCTGCGCCCGCCGCCAGGATCGAGCCGATGGTCGAGCGGGTGTTGCGGCTCTGCGAATGACGCGCGGCGACATGGCCGACCTCATGGCCCAGCACCGAGGCCAGCTCGGCCTCCGAATTCATCAGCGCCAGCAGCTGGCGGGTGACATAGATATAGCCGCCGGGGATGGCAAAGGCGTTCTCGACCGGGGAATTGAGCGTGGTGACGGTAAAGTCCCCTTGCGCGTTCGACAGGCCCGACTGAACCGCCACGCGCTTGCCGACCCGCTCGACAAAGGCGGCCTGCGGACCGGTATAACGGCCGCCATATTGCGCCACGAGCTGCGGATTGGCCTGCGCCCCTTGCGCCTTGTCGGAAGCGGAAATGGAGCGCGTGGTCTGCGCCGCGACGGGGGCGGCGACGAGCGCGAGCATGGCGGCGGCGGTGGCGAAACGCATCGGTGAGGGACTCCCTGTTCGCGCTTTTCAAAGCGCGTGACGGGCGCAGGTTCCAGCTTTTTGTTACGGGAGCGTCATTTCCGCTTCATGGTTTCCGTTCCCCGGCGAAGGCCGGGGCCCAGTTTCTCCGAGGCCGATGGCGCGCGAACGGATGAGGGGGAGGCAATTGCCTCGCGCCATCGGTCATTCACCGTAACTGGGTCCCGGCCTTCGCCGGGGAGCGGAAAGAATTGGTTCGCGCAGAGGCGCAGAGAGCGCAGAGGTGTCCGGCCCCGTCGCAAATGCAGGCGCCTCCAACAGTCTTCGTTTCATAATTTCCTCCCCTGCAAGGGGAGGGGGACCAGCGTAGCTGGTGGAGGGGTGTCCCACCCATCGCGAGCGCGACACCCCTCCGTCAGGGCTTCGCCCTGCCACCTCCCCTGCTAGGGGAGGAATAGATTTTGCGAGGAATGCGCGGCCCGCCCTCAGACCCGCTCCACCAGACTCACCACATCCGCCGCGCGCAGCGCCGCGATCAGGCGCATCAGGTGTTGCAGGTCATGCACCTCGACATCGATCAGGTTCGTGTGGAAGCGCGTGTCGCGCGTATCCAGCCGGACGTTGATGATGTTGGCCTTATGCTGGCCGATGATCGTCGCCAGGATGCCCAGCGCGCCGGGTTCGTTCTTGACCATCACCGAGATGCGCGCGGTCGCGCCCTCGCTGTCGTCGCCCCAGGACACGTCGACCCAGTCGGTTTCCTCGTCGGTGCGATCGGCCAGTTCGGCGAGCACCGGACACTGGATCGCATGGACCTCGATCCCCGCATCCGGCCGCCGCAGCCCGACGATGCGGTCGCCCGGCACCGGGTGACAGCATTGCGCCAGGTCATAGGCGACACCCGGCGTCAGCCCCTTGATCGAGATCGCGCTCGACTGCGGCGCGAGGGCCGCGACGTCCGCGCCTGCGGAGCCCGGCATCAGCGCCTCCATGACCGCCGCATCCGACACCGTACGGCGCGCGATCGCGATCATCAGATGCGCCTCGTCGGGCATCTTCAACCGTTGCAGCGCATGGGTCAGGGCGTCCGGGCCGATCTGCGCGGGCAGGCGGCGGACGATATCCTCGTAGAGCTTGGTGCCCAGCGTCACCTGCTCGTCGCGCTCGGCATGGCGCAGGTGGCGGCGGATCGCGGCCAGCGCCTTGCCGGTGATCGCCAGGTTCAGCCAGTTGGCCTGCGGCGTCTGCCCGGCCGAACGCAGGATCTGCACCTGATCGCCGTTCGAGATGACGGTCGACAGCGGCACCACCCGCCCGTTCAGCTTGGCCCCCACCGCCTGGTCACCCAGGTCGGTGTGCACGGCATAGGCGAAGTCGATCGGCGTCGCGCCCTTCGGCAACTGGATCAGTTCGCCCTTGGGGGTGAAGGCGAAGATGCGATCCTGATACATCGCCATCTTGGTATGCTCGATCAACTCCTCGGGGCTGTCCGAGGTGTCGAGGATTTCGACCAGGTCGCGAATCCAGCTGACCTGCGCATCGTGGCGGGTCGCCTGCTTGTAGGTCCAGTGCGCGGCCAGGCCGAAATCGGCCTCGGCATGCATTTCGGGGGTGCGGATCTGGATTTCGATGCGCGCATTGTCGGCATGGATGACGCTGGTGTGGAGCGAGCGGTACCCGTTGCGCTTGGGCGTCGAGATATAGTCCTTGAACCGCCCCGGCACCATCGGCCAGCGGCGATGGATCAGCCCCAGCGCGCGGTAGCAATCCTCCTCGGTCGGCACAATCGCGCGGAAGGCCATGACGTCGGACAGCTGCTCGAAGCTGATGTGCCGCTCGTTCATCTTGCGGAAGATCGAGAAGGCCGACTTTTCGCGCCCCGTCACGTCCGCCTCCACGCCGCCGCGCGACATCAGCAGCTTCAGGCCGGAGGCGATCTTGGAAATCCGGTCGCCACCGCCTTCCTTCATCTGCGCGAGGCGCAAGGAGATGGACTCATAGGCTTCGGGTTCGAGTTGCTGGAAGGAGAGCATCTGCATCTCCTTCATGAACTCGTACATGCCGATCCGCTCGGCGAGCGGGGCATAGATGTCCATCGTCTCCTTCGCGATGCGGCGGCGCTTCTCCGGCTTCGCGATGTGGTGGAGCGTGCGCATGTTGTGCAGCCGGTCGGCCAGCTTCACCAGCAGGACGCGGATATCGTCCGACATGGCGAGCAGGAACTTGCGCAGGTTTTCGGCCGCACGCTCGCTTTCGGTCTGCGCCTCGATCTTGGACAGCTTGGTAACGCCGTCGACCAGCCGCGCGACATTGGGACCGAACAGCCGCTCGATCTCGTCATAGGTGGCGACGGTATCCTCGATCGTGTCGTGCAGGATGGCGGTGGCGATCGTCTCGTCATCCAGATGCAGGTCGGTCAGGATGCCAGCCACCTCGATCGGATGGCTGAAATAGGGATCGCCCGAGGCACGCTTCTGGCTGCCATGCGCCTTCATCGAGAAGACATAGGCGCGGTTCAGCAGCGCCTCATCGGCCTGGGGGTCATAGTCGAGCACGCGGTCGACGAGTTCATACTGGCGGAGCACGATATCAGATTTGCGTGGTAGGGATGGGCATTGCAACATTTTTGATGCGATCAGGGTGATCGGGTGGGTTCTTAACTCGCTTCCTTCTTAAGCCCCTCCCGCAGGCGGGAGGGGTTTGGGGAGGGTAGGGTGTCTCATCGAGCCCGTCGCTCGTGGCGTTCCCTCCCCATCCCCTCCCGCCTGCGGGAGGGGAGCGGCTAGAGGCGAGCGTTGGGCATAACCTCACTCCCCCATCGCCTCCGCCGCGAGCGCCTCCGCCTCGATCAACAAATCGTCGTCCGCGCTCCCCGTCGACACCTTCTCGCGCCCGATCAGCACCAGCACCGGCCCGGCCAGCGGACTCCCCCGCTCCAA
>NZ_LDTF01000003.1 GCF_001477495.1 Sphingomonas yabuuchiae | reverse complement strand
GGTGACCGGCATGACGCTGGGCCTCGCCGCCGCATTGCTGGCGTCGCTCGGCTTCTGGTGGACGGGTCTGCGCCAGCATGGCGGCAAGGGACGGGCGGGCTGGCCCGCCGTCGCGGCGCTGGTGCTGGCGGTGGCGATCGTGGTGACGGTCAAGCCCGCCGCCGCAGTGGCCAAGACGACCGTCGACACGGCCTTTACCGAGGCGAAGCTGGAGGATTTGCGGAAGGCGAACCGCCCGGTCTTCGCCTATTTTACGGCCGACTGGTGCCTGAGCTGCAAGGTCAACGAAGCCGCCGCGATCGAGCGTTCGTCGGTGCGCGAGGCGTTCCAACACAACAAGGTGGCGGTGCTGGTCGGCGACTGGACCGACGGCGATCCGGTTTTGGGACGTTTCATCGAGCGGCATAACCGGGCGGGCGTGCCGCTGTACCTCTATTACGCGCCCGGCGCGAAGGCGCCGCAGGTGCTTCCACAGGTGCTGACCCCGTCGATGCTGGAAAAGCTGGGGGCGTGAAATCCTCCCCGCTCGCGGGGAGGGGGACCAGCCACAGGCTGGTAGAGGGGGCTATTTACACGGCAAGTCCTTAGTGGCGATCCCCCTCCACCACCGCTTCCCGGCGGTCCCCCTCCCCGTGCCGGGGAGGATCGAGTTTCCCCCTTGCGTACCCCCATCATGCGGTGCAGCATGGAACCTGAACACTGGGGGGAGCGTAACGACCGGATGGGGACTATCGCCGCGTTCGACGAAATCATGGGGGCCGCTGGCAAGGACATGCCGCGCCCCGAACTCTCCGCGCTTCAACGCTGGCTCGATCACACCCCCGATAGCGAACTCCGCCGCCGCCAGCAGTCGGCCGAGGCGACCTTCCGCCAGCTGGGCATCACCTTCGCCGTCTATGGCGAGAGCGACGCGGCCGAGCGGATCATCCCGTTCGATATCGTGCCGCGCGTTTTTCTGCCCGACGAATGGGCGCGGCTGTCCGAAGGGCTGGTCCAGCGGGTCGAGGCGATCAACGCGTTCCTCGACGACATTTATGGCGAGCGGAAGATCCTGCGCGACGGTATCCTGCCGCCCGACCTGATCTTCGGCAATCCGCAGTTCCGACCTGAAATCGCCGGGATGCGCCCGCCGCATGGCGTCTGGGCGCATATCTGCGGCATCGACCTGGTGCGCACCGGGCCGGACGATTTCTTCGTGCTGGAGGACAATGCCCGCACGCCCTCGGGCGTCAGCTATATGCTGGAGAACCGCGAGGCGATGCTGCGCCTCTGCCCCGAACTGTTCCGACAGTTCCGGGTGGCGGCGGTCGACAGCTATCCCGACCGGCTGCTCGCCACGATGAAGTCGGTCGCGCCGCATGGCGTGGCCGAGCCGACCTGCGTCGTGCTTACGCCCGGCCATTTCAACTCGGCCTATTACGAACACAGCTTCCTGGCCGATTCGATGGGGATCGAACTGGTCGAGGCGGCCGATCTGGTGGTCGACGACGACATCGTCTGGATGCGCACCATCGCGGGTCGGGTGAAGGTCGATGTCATCTATCGCCGGGTCGATGACGATTTCCTCGATCCCCTGGTCTTCCGCCCCGATTCGATGCTGGGCGTGCCCGGCCTGATCGCGGCCTATGCGGCGGGCAATGTCGCCATCCTCAACGCGCCGGGCAATGGCATCGCCGATGACAAGGCGATCTACAGCTATATGCCCGATATCGTCCGCTATTATTCGGGTGCCGAACCCAAGCTGAAGAATGTCGAGACCTGGCGCTGTCGCGAGCCCGCAGCGCTGGCATATGTTCTCGACCATCTGGACGAACTGGTGGTCAAGCTGGTCGACGGGTCGGGGGGCTATGGCATGCTGGTCGGCCCAACCGCGACCAAGGCGCAGATCGAGCATTTTCGCGCCGTACTGATCGCCGAGCCGCATCGTTATATCGCCCAGCCGACACTGGCGCTGTCCACCGTCCCGACGCTGGTCGAAAGCGGAGTCGCGCCGCGGCATGTCGATTTCCGCCCCTTCGTCCTGACGGGCCGCAACGGTGTCGAAGTGACGCCCGGTGGTTTGACCCGTGTGGCCCTGCGCGAAGGCTCGCTGGTCGTCAATTCCAGTCAGGGCGGTGGCACCAAGGACAGTTTCGTCCTGCTTCATCCCGAACCCGACAGCTGGGTGCAGGTGCAGGGCCAGCAGTCGCAGATCCAGACGCAGGGAGTACGCTGATGCTCTCGCGCACCGCATCCTCGCTCTATTGGCTGGGCCGCTATTTCGAGCGGGCCGACTTCATCGCCCGGCTGGTCGAGGCGACCGTCCGGCTCGACGTGCTGTCGCCGCGTTCGGCGGGGCTGGCCGCCTGGGGCTCGGCCCTCGCCGTCACCGATACCGCCAGTGCATTTGCCGAGGGCGGGCGCGAGCTGCGCCGCCGCGAGGTCGCACGCTTCCTGACGGTCGAGGCCTGCCACCCCGGCTCGATCGTGCGCTGCGTCGACATGGCGCGGACGAACGCACGGGCGGTGCGCACCGCGCTGACCCGCGAGGCGTGGAGCGCGATCAACCGCGCCTGGCTGCATTTCGAGGCGAAGCCCGCCGCCGACGATCCCACCGCGGTGCTGGGGCTGGTCGAGGCGGTGAAGAACGAGACCCGCGGCTTCGAGGGCGCCGTCCACCGGATGCTGCGCAACCAGACGACGTGGTTCATCCGGCTGGGCCAGGCAGTCGAGCGCGCGGACAATACCGCCCGGTTGCTCGACGTGAAATACCACATCCTGCTGCCGGCGGGCGAGCGGATCGGCGGCGTCGTCGATCGTGACCAGTGGACGACGATCCTCCAGACCGTGTCCGCCGTCACCGCCTATCGCTGGCTCTATTCCGACGGGCTGAAGCCCGCCAACGTCATCGACCTGCTGATCGCGCGCACCGAATTGCCGCGCAGTCTGGCGGCGTCGGTCGAGGAAACGGTGGACGTGCTGGGGCAGCTTGCCCGGCGAACGGGGCAGCATGGGGAGGCGGATCGCATGGCGAGGTTGCGTGCCAATCGGATGACGAAGACGCGGTCGGGGGATGTGATCGCGGGCGGGCTTCACCAGTTTCTCGAAGCCTTTATCCAGGAGAATGCCCTGCTGCACGGCGCCATCGGCCGTCAGTTCAAGTTCGCCTGATGCGCATCGCGATCGAGCACCAGATCGTCCACCGCCCGAAACCGGGTCGGCCGACGCTGGTCCAGATGCTGCGCCTGACGCCGGAAAATTACGACGATCAGACGGTGGCCAACTGGCATATCGATGTGGACTGCGACGCGCGGCTGCGGCGCGGGCAGGACGGGTTCGGCAATGCCGTCACCATGCTCTACATCCAGGACGCGCCCGAGACGGTGACGATCAGGGCGACCGGCGAAGTGCTGACCAGCGACGCGCATGGCCTGGTGCGCGGCACCACCGAGACGCTGCCGCCCGCGCTATTCCTGCGCGCGACCCCGGCGACGCCCGCCGATGCGGCGATCGCGGCCTTCGCCGAAGAGGCGATACACGGCGCGGACAGCAGCCTGGCGGCGCTCCATGCCGTAAACGCCGCGCTCCACCGCCGTTTCGCCCGTGACGCGCCAGGCGCCGCGACGGACGCGGCGGCAGCTTTTGCACTGGAGGCGGTGGGAGCGTGCGATCTCGCCCATATCTTCTGCGTGGCGGCGCGGTCGCTGGGCGTCCCCGCCCGGTTCGTCTCGGGCTTTGCGGCGCTGCATGATGCAGCGAGCGCCACGGCGCATTGCTGGGCGGAGGCCTATATCGAGGGACTGGGCTGGATCGGTTTCGATCCCAGCATCGGCCTCAGCCCGCAGGAGCGCCATGTCCGGGTCGCGGTCGCGCTGGACGCTGCGGGGGCGACGGCGGTGTCGGGCGAGGCGTGGCGGGAGGTCGCGTTGATCGAGGCGGCGCAGTAAAGCCGTATCAGGCTTTGGACTTGTTCCTCCCCTTGCAGGGGAGGAATGGGTGAGCATCGATCTCCGGCTCAGACTTCGCCGGCCTCGATCGCGGTTTCGACCGGCGGCGGCGCGATCGGGGTGGGGCTGTCGCCGGTAAAGGGTGCCCAGCCGCGCACGGTCAGCGCCTCCAGCGGCTGATAGCGGGTCTTGTACGCCATGCGCGGCGAACCCTTCACCCAATAGCCGAGATAGACGAAGGGCAGCTCGGCGGCGCGGGCGCGCAGGATGTGATCCATGATGATGAAATTGCCGAGGCCGGGGCGGCTTTCGTCCTGCGTCTCGAAGAAGCTGTATATCATCGACAGGCCGTCGCCCTGCCGGTCGGTCAGGCAACAGCCGACCAGCCGCCCGCGCGTTCCGTCCGCCGCCATCGGCTCGCGATATTCGACCAGCACCGACTGGACGGGCGACAGTTCGACCATGTCGGCATAGTCGCTCTCGTCCATCGCCGCCATGCCGCCGCCGGGATGCCGTTCGCCCAGATAGCGGCGGAGCAGCGCGAACTGCTCGGCGGTCGCCCAGGGTTGGCACGCCGTGACTTCCAGATCGGCGTGACGGCGCAGGAGCTTGCGCTGGGTGCCGTTGGGGCGAAAGCCGCCCGCGACGACGCGCACCGACACACAGGCGCTGCACCCCGCGCAGGACGGGCGATAGGCGACCCCCTGGCTGCGGCGAAAGCCGATACGGCTCAGCGCTTCGTTCAGTTCGTCGGCATGGTCGCCGCTCAGCTCGGTGAACACCTTGCGCTCGTCGCGCCCCGGCAGATAGGGGCAGGGGGCGGGGCTGGTGACGAAGAAGCGCGGAAAACGAAAGGGCGCGGTCACCGCCGGGCAGTTCCTTCGAGTGGGAAACGACAAGCCTCTTTAACGATCTTCCCGTCCGAAGCGATGGGGCAGCATCGTTCGGAAACGGGACGAATCGTAAAAATGCGGTGTTCTGGCTAGGCGAGTTCGACCTGGGTCGTCTCGTATCCCGCTGCACGCAGCGCCTCGATCAGCCGGTGGAGGTGAAGCGCGTCGCGCGTCTCGCACTCGATATCGGTGATCAGGCCCTTGGCGGGCAGGGTGGTGAAGACGCGCTGGTGATAGACCTCGATGATGTTCACCCGCTCGCGGTCGAAGATGCGCGCGACGTTGAACAGCGCGCCGGGCTGGTCCTGCAACCGGATGCGCAGGCGCGCCAGCCGACCCGAGCGGGCAAGGTCGCGTAGCAGGACGTTGGCGAGCAGGCGCGTGTCGATATTGCCGCCGCACAGCACGATGCCGACCGTCTTGCCCCGGAAGCGTTCCGGGTGGGACATCAGCGCCGCGAGCCCGGCCGCGCCCGCGCCTTCGACCACCGTCTTTTCGATCTGAAGCAGGGCGCTGACCGATTCCTCCAGATGGCGTTCGTCGACCAGCACGATCTCACGCACCAGCTGCGCCACCATCTGCGAGGTCAGGCCGCCCGGTACCTTGACCGCGATACCCTCGGCCAGCGTATCGCCCGCGCAAGGCAGGTCGGTGCCGTTCAGCTTGTTGTACATGCTGGGGAACAATTCGGCCTGGACACCGACGACCTCGACCGGCTTGTCGGCCGCCGCTGCGACCGTGGCGATGCCGGAGATCAGGCCGCCGCCGCCGATCGGAACGATCAGCGTGTCGATGTCGGGCGCGTCCTCCAGCATTTCGAGCGCCACCGTGCCCTGGCCTGCGATTACGCGCGCATCGTCGAACGGATGGACGAAGGTATAGCCGCGCTCTGCCTCCAACTCGCGGGCATGGGCATAGGCGGCGTCGAAATTGTCGCCCTCCAGCACCACGGTCGCGCCGTGACCCTCGGTCTGGACGACTTTCACGATCGGCGTGGTGCGCGGCATCACGATGGTGGCGGGGATGCCCAGCCGATTGGCGTGATAGGCGAGACCCTGTGCATGATTGCCCGCCGACGCGGCGATGACCCCCTTGGCGCGGGCTTCGTCCGAGAGTTGCAGCAGGGTGTTGAGCGCGCCGCGTTCCTTATAGGCGGCGGTGAATTGCAGGTTCTCGAACTTGAGGTACACGGTCGCCCCGGTCAGCTGCGACAGCGTCCGGCTGATCAGCGTCGGCGTACGGATGATCCGGTCCGAAATGCGCGCATGGGCGGCACGGACATCGTCGATGGTGACGATCGGGGACGGGATTTCCGAAGCGGCCTGAACGGCGGTGCGACTAACCATATTCGTGCCGTAGCCGATCGCGGGCGGCAGGTGAACCGTTTCGGGTGGCACTACTTGTCTCCCCTCCCGCAGGCGGGAGGGGCCGGGGGAGGGCAACGGGTCTCACCGAGCCTGTCCTATGTCGCTTTCCCTCCCCCATCCCCTCCCGCCTGCGGGAGGGGCGTGTCTGGACGAACGCAAAGGCTTTTTCGCGGAACGCCTCCCACTGTTGCATTGCGGCATCGCTCGCCTCTCGAAATCGTGCAGTGATGCAACAAGCCATCGGCCCCTGCGTTGCTGGCCTTTTGGGGCCATGCTAGGGCGTCGCGATGATCACAGGGTTGCCACGGATGTCGCCGATGATCCTCTCCATCACCGGCACGATCCCCCAGTCATGAGCGTCTCGCCCACCGGGATCGCCACCACCGCGAACAAGGACATCTATCCTCACCCGCCGCACGGCATGGCGCGCCTCGCGCTGGGCGCGATCGGTGTCGTGTTCGGGGATATCGGTACCAGTCCGCTTTATGCGTTCCGCGAAACCTTCGCCAATCCGCACCATCCCCTGCCGCTCGACAATGCGCATATCCTGGGCGTCATCAGCCTGATCTTCTGGTCGATGATGATCGTCGTCTCGGTCAAATATGTCGCGATCATCATGCGCGCCGACAACAAGGGCGAGGGGGGCAGCCTGGCGCTGCTGGCGCTGGTCTCGGGCCAGACCAAGACGCGGCGCTGGTCGCGCGGGATCGTATTGCTCGGCGTGTTCGCGACCGCGCTCTTCTACGGCGACAGCATGATCACCCCCGCCGTCACCGTGCTGGGCGCGGTCGAGGGTCTGGCGGTGGCCGCGCCGGCCTTTGGCGGCTTCGTGCTGCCGATCGCGATCACCATCCTGATCGTGCTGTTCAAGATCCAGCGTTCGGGCACCGAGCGGGTCGGCCTGTTCTTCGGACCCGTCATGCTCGTCTATTTCGCGGTCATCGCGGTGCTGGGCATCATGAGTTTCGTCCAGACGCCGGAGGTGTTGCAGGCGCTGTCGCCGCATCATGCGGTGCGCTTCTTCTTCATCGATCCCCTGCGCGGGTTCCTGGCGCTGGGTTCGGTCGTGCTGGCGGTGACGGGGGCCGAGGCGCTCTATGCCGATATGGGCCATTTCGGGCGACGGCCGATCGGCCTGTCCTGGCTGGTCTTCGTGCTGCCGGCGCTGATGCTGAACTATATGGGGCAGGGCGCGCTGCTGTTCCGCGAAGGCGCCGCAGCCCTGGAAAGCCCATTCTACATGCTGGCGCCGGAAGGCCTGCAGCTGCCGCTGGTGATCCTGGCGACGGCCGCTGCCGTCATCGCCAGCCAGGCGGTCATCACCGGCGCTTTCTCGGTCACGCAGCAGGCCATCCAGCTGGGCTTCATGCCCCGCCTGCGCATCGAGCATACGTCGGCGGCGACCGCCGGACAGATCTATATCCCGCTCATCAACTGGATGTTGATGGTGATGGTGATCCTGCTGGTCCTGTTCTTCCGCTCGTCGTCCAACCTGACCTCGGCCTACGGGATCGCGGTGACGGGGGCGATGCTGATCGACACCTGCCTGCTGGGTGTGGCGCTGACCCGGCTCTGGAAGTGGCCGCTCTACGCCGCTCTGCCCCTGCTGGGATTGTTCTTCCTGGTCGACGGAGCCTATTTCCTGGCCAACCTGACCAAGGTGCCCTCGGGCGGCTGGGTGCCGTTGCTGATCGGCTTCATCATCTTCACCTTCCTGACCACCTGGTCGACGGGCCGCAAGCTGATGATCCAGCGGCTGCGCGAAGGCACGATGCCGATCCACATCTTCATCGATTCGGCGGCGGGCGCGGCCAGCCGGGTGTCGGGCACTGCGATCTTCATGACCTCCTCGCCCGAGGGGGTGCCGCATGCGCTGCTCCACAACCTCAAGCACAACAAGGTGCTGCACGAGCGGATCATCCTGCTGACCGTCAAGATCATGAGCCAGCCCTATTGGCCCGAGGGCGACCGCGCGAAGCGCGACGATCTGGGCCATGGCTTCCACCGGGTTGTGCTACGCTTCGGCTTCATGGAAGAGGCCGACGTGCCCACCGCGCTGAAGCGGGTCGAGATGGAGGGCGGCGCGTTCAAGATGATGGACACCAGCTTCTTCCTGTCGCGCCAGACCCTGCTGGCGGCCGAGCGGCCGGGCATGTCGATGTGGCGCGAGAAGCTGTTCTCCTGGATGCTCCGCAACGCCGAGAGCGCGATGGAATTCTTCCGCCTGCCGACCAACCGCGTGGTCGAGCTGGGCAGTCAGGTGGAAATCTGAGCCAGCAACCAGCCCCGATCATCGTGACCGCCCTGTTCGGCCGTGCTGATCAGGGTGCGTTCGACGCGCTGCGTCGCCAGCATTTCCCGCCCGAGCGCAACGTCCTCGACGCGCATTGCACGCTGTTCCACCATCTGCCGCCCTCGGCCGAGGCGGAGTTGAGGCATCGCCTGAACGGCCTGACGCGCGGCGTGCGAGCCCCCGATGCGCGGGCGAGCGGGCTGATGTCGCTGGGCCGGGGCGTGGCGATCCGGATCGAATCGCCCGGCCTCGTCGCAATACGCCAGGAACTGGTCGACGCCTTTGCCGGAATGCTGACCCCGCAGGATGCCGGTGGGTGGCGCGCGCATGTGACCATCCAGAACAAGGTGACGCCCGCCACGGCGAAGCTGCTTCTCCAGCAGATGGAGCGGGATTTCCGGCCACGCGCCGTGGAACTGATCGGTCTCGGCGCCTGGTGGTATCGCGGCGGCCCATGGGAAATGCTTTCACGTCATTTGTTCGCTTGACGCCCGAAAACAGCCTGTCTATAGGCGCGCCTCCACCGGGTGGAACGCCTAGCATGGCGAAGTAGCTCAGCTGGTTAGAGCAGCGGAATCATAATCCGCGTGTCGGGGGTTCAAGTCCCTCCTTCGCTACCACCCGGTGTATTTTCCCCAGCATCCACGACGATGACCACGGCGCGTGGTTCACATCGACATGTACTGTAACAATCTTGTCAACATTTGCCATCTGATGTGACAAGTTAGGCGATCGCGGCGGCCGATAACGTTTTTGGTGGCCATAATTGATCCGGGTCGGGGAATTTGCCGGATTTACGACCTGTCCGGCATGGCATATCGATCCCGACTGTTATATCGTGCCTGTCATCTGGAGAGGAAGAGGCCCGAGGGCCGGGTGCTGTTGTGCGCCTTAACCTCTCCTTTTCCTCTGCAAAATAGGTCTGCGTCACGATGTCCTCCAGGAGCTTCGGATCTTAGGTCGTGAATGCCGCTGTCTATGCCTTGATAGCCAATAGCTGCATGGCGGCGCTTTTCGTCGTGACCTATGGCGTGATCGCGCTGTCCTATTCGCGACAGCGGGCGGCGGCCTGGTTCATGGTCAGCTATCTGCTGGGTTTCTTCACGCCGATCTGCCACCTGCTGGTCCTCTATACCGATCACGTCGCGCTATTTTCGGTCTTGGGTTACGGCATATTCCTGGGCGGCATCCTGACGATGGCGGTGGGCATACAGGCCTTTGTCGGGCATCGTCCGCAATGGCGGCTGACCCTGTTGCTATGGGTGGCCGGGCTGGCGTTGCGGGTGGCGATCGCGGACGGGCCGCGCAACACCTTGCCCTATGAAATGATGTTCCAGCTTCCCTTCGCCATCGCCTCCTTGGTCGTCATGCTGACGGCGCGTCAGATCGGGCAGGGTGGACCGATCCGGGCCATGTTGATCGGTATTTTCGGCGTAATCGGCGCGCATTTCCTGCTGAAGCCCTGGCTGGTGCTCACGCTCGGCTCGGGGCCTACGCCGAAATCCTATCTGAGCACCGTCTATGCGGTGATCTCGCAAATCTCGACGGGCGTGCTCTTGGTGGCGGCGGGACTGTGCCTGATGCTGCTGGTGATCCAGAAGGCACTGGAAGAGACGATCCTCGATGCCGAGACCGATCCGTTGACCGGGCTGACGAACCGGCGCGGCCTCTACCGCGCGGGTCCGCGCATGCTGGTCGAGGCGGCGATGCGCGGGGAGGGGCTCCATGCCCTGGTTCTCGACCTCGATCACTTCAAGGCGATCAACGACCGCCATGGCCATGCGACCGGCGACACGGTGCTGGTCGCCTTTGCGCAAGTGCTTCAGGCGCTGACCGCGGTCGACATGTTGACGGTGCGCATGGGGGGCGAGGAATTTGCCGTCCTGATCCCCGATGCCGACACCCGAGGATCGGACAATCGGGCGACGCAACTGGGCGATGCGATCCGCGACGCGCTGAAGCCCTTTGCGGCACGAGGGCTGCCCGACCTGACGGTCAGTGGTGGAATCGCACGGTATCAGGCGGGCGAGACGCTCGATGGCCTGATCGCGCGTGCCGATCAGCTGGCTTACCGTGCCAAGCGCGCCGGTCGCGACCGGATTTTGCAGAATGGTTCCGATCTGGCTGCCAAGCCCGACCAGCCCGACTGGGTGGATATGCGGCGGCTTGCGGCGGGTTGACCGGTCAGGCGAAGCGGTCGTGCGGATCGTGCGCGATCAGCATCGCATCGGGCCGGGCCAGCGCGATCAGGGTCAGGCCATGTTCGCGGGCATGATCGATCGCCAGGCTGGTCGGCGCGGATATCCCGACCAACAGGCCGACCCCGGCCACCAGCGCCTTGTCGACCATCTCATAGCTGATCCGCGAGGTCACGAGGATGAAGTCGGGGCGCAGTTCCGTATCGTGCGCCAACGCCCCCACGAGCTTGTCGAGCGCATTGTGCCGCCCGACATCCTCGGCGGCCGACAGGACTTTGCCCGACGCATCACAGGCGATGGCGGCATGGACCGCGCCCGTCCGCGCGTTGAGCGGCTGGTGCGTTCGGACAGTGCCGAGGGTGGCGAACAGCGTTTCCACGTCCACATCGGGCGCGGGAGGGCGTCCGGCGACGGGGCGGGCGATCTGCTCGAGACCGGACAGCCCACAGAGCCCGCAACTGGTATCGCTGGTCCGGTGGCGGACGCGGTCCTGCATCCGCCCACGCAGATACTCAGCCAGCGTAACCCGAACGATCCAGCCGCTTTCGGCGGCAAAGGGCTCGATGTCGAGAATGTCGCCGGGTGCGTCGACCAGCCTTTCGGTCAGGAGGAAACCGGTGGCGAAATCCTCCAGCCGCTCCGGCGTCATCATCATCACCGCATAGCCGAAGCCGTCCACTTCGATCGCGACCGGGCATTCCACGGCGACATCGCGTTCGATCGAGGACCCCAAGCCATTGGGCGCAAGGCGGATCAGCGTCAGTGTCCGGGCAGGCTCGTGGTCGGCCGTCACAGCGCGGCGAGGTCGGCGGGCGTGTTCACATTGGCGATCGGCTCGGGCGAGGCGATGGGGATCGCCCCGATCGCGCGCACCCAGCCACGCACCGAGCGATCCCGCCCGAGCGACAGATGGGCCATCAGATGCGCGCCCAGCGCAGCGGGCCACAGCCCCAGCACCGGCGCGTCCTGACAATAGCTCGGCTCGCGTCGCAGGATGGCCTCGATCAATCCCGGCGGAAGGCGTGGCATGTCGCATCCGATGGTCAGCACGCAACGAAAGCCGTGACTGGCGGCATAATCCAGCGCGCCCGCGATCCCGCCCAGCGGCCCCAGGCCTGGAGCGGGCATGTCGGGCACACCGTCCACGCCGCCGACCTGCACCACCCGCGCGCAATGCGGGGCGATGGTCGCACGGGCATGCGCCACCAGCGTCCGGTCGCCCAGCATCGCGATCGCCTTGTTCGACCCGAAGCGCGACGAGCGCCCGCCGGTCAGGACCGCACCCAATATACTCATGACGTCATGCTCATGCGGGGACGCGCACCTTCACCGGCACCGACTTGCCTGCGGGCACATGGCTTTCCAGCGCATGATGCTCCAGCGGGATCAGATAGTTGAGCTCGGGATAATAACCGCCGATGCATCCTTCGGGGATGTTGTACTCGACCACCCGCAGGCCCTCGACCACGCGTTCCTCGCCGTCATCGGCATCGCCCTCCAGCGCGATGGTCTGGCCATCGGTCAGGCCCAGCCGGGCGATATCGGCCTTGTTCATCATCGCGACCATCCGCGTGCCGCTGATCCCCCGGAAGCGATCGTCATAGCCATAGATGGTCGTGTTGAACTGGTCGTTCGACCGCAGCGTGATCAGCCGCATCCGCCCTTCGGCGGGGGGGATGCCCGAGGCGTCCATGGAGCGCGGCACGTTGAACTCGGCCCTGCCGCTCTCGGTTTCCCATTGGCGGTGCGAGGCGGGATTGCCCTTCCAGAAGCCGCCCGGCTCGAACAGGCGTTCGTTGAAATTGGCGAACTTGTCCGGATAGACATTCTCGATCGCGGTGCGGACAAGCCCATAGTCGCCAACCCATTCGTCCCACGGCACGTTGGGGTTTGGTTGCAAAACTGCCTTGGCGATTCCGGCAACGATGGCGGGTTCGGACAGCAGGGTGTCGGCGGCGGGTGTCGCCTTCCCGACCGAGCCATAGATATGGCTGAACGAATCCTCCATCGACACGGCCTGACGACCGCCTGTCTGCATATCCGTCTCCAACCGGCCGAGGCAGGGGAGGATATAGCTTTCCTCGCCCGGTACCAGATGGCTCTTGTTGAGCTTGGTCGCGATATGGACGGTGATGGGAAGTTTCGCCCAGGCCGCCTTCATCTTGGCATGTTCGGGTGTCGCGCGCAGGAAATTGCCGCCCAGCTGGACGAAGCCCTGCGCGGTGCCCGCGATGATCTGGCGACAGGCCTCGACCGTGTCCCAGCCATTTTCGGTCGGCGGTTCGAACTCGAACAGCTCCTTCAGCCGTTCGACGGGGGCGAGTTCGGTCTTCTCAGTGATGCCGACCGTACGCTGGCCCTGCACGTTGCTATGGCCGCGTACCGGACCCGGCCCGGCTCCCTCACGGCCGATATTGCCGCGCAGCAGGAGCAGGTTAACGATCATGTGCAGCGCATCAATGCCATAGCGATGCTGGGTGATGCCCATGCCGTACACCGCGATCACCCGCTCGGCCCGCATATAGACGCGCGCCGACTGTTCCAGCGCATCGCGGGTCAGACCCGAATCGCGGATGATGTCGCTCCACGCGGCATTGCGGCAGTAATTGGCGAAATCCTCGAACCGGGTCGTGTGCTGCTCGATGAAGTGATGGTCGAGGATGCGCTTGGTGCCCTTGGCGACGGCGCGGTCATCCTCCTCGATCACCAGCTTGCAGATGCCGGTCAGCGCGGCGATGTCTCCGCCCGCCTTCACCTGATGATACTGCGTCGAGATGTCGGTCGAGCTGCCGGTCAGCATCTGAACCGGATTCTGCGGCGAAGCGAAGCGTTCCCAGCCGCGCTCGCGCAGCGGATTGAAGGTCACGATCTCCACGCCGCGCTTGGCGCAGGCCTGGAGGTTGTGAAGCATCCGGGGTGCGTTGGTCGCGACATTCTGCCCGAAGGAGAAAATCGCATCGCACTTGTCGTAATCCTCCATCTGGATCGTCGCGACGGGCGATCCGATGGCGGACTTCAGGCCGACCGAGGTCGTCTCGTGGCACATGTTCGAGCTGTCGGGCAGGTTCTGCTGCCCCCACATCCGCGCGAACAACGAATACATGAACGAGGTTTCGAGGCTCGCACGGCCCGAGGCGTAAAGCACGACCTTCGTCGGATCGCAGGTCTTCAGCTTGGCCCCGATCGCGGCGAACGCTTCGTTCCAGCTGACCGCGACATATTTGTCCGACGCGCGGTCGTACCGCATCGGATGGGTCAGGCGGCCCGCCTGTTCCAGGTCATGGTCGGGCCACGCCTCCAACTCCTTGACCGTATGTTTGGCGAAGAAGTCCGGCGTGACGCGCAAGCTGCTCAGCTCCCAGGCGGTCGCCTTGGCTCCGTTTTCGCAGAACTCCGCGATATGTGGCTTGGCCGGTTTGCCCCAGGCGCAGCTGACGCACATGACGCCACCGGGCTTGTTCTGGCGACGCAGCGTATCAAGCGTTTCCGGGCCAAGCCCCTCCTTGGGCAAGATCTTGGCCATGCCCTTCATCGAACCCCAACCGCCCGCGGGGGCGGTATATTCGGTGATCTTCACATCGTCGTCGTCGTCGCGCATCGGGCAAACCTCCACTCACAACGTGCAACGAAGCAAGCGCGGATTGGCCGCATGAGAAGCGGTTCATTTTTGGACGCGCAGCGCCTATCTGGAGGCAAATCGTTTCACAGGATTCGGACATGACCACCCACACCACGCGTATGCTCATCCTCGGCTCGGGCCCCGCCGGGCTCTCTGCCGCCATCTATGGCGCGCGTGCGGGGATGCAGCCGATCGTCGTGCAGGGCATCCAGCCGGGCGGCCAGCTGACCACCACCACCGATGTCGAGAATTATCCCGGTTTCGCCGACGTCATCCAGGGACCCTGGCTGATGGAGCAGATGCAGAAGCAGGCGGAACATGTCGGCGCGCGGATGATGTGGGACACGATCACGCAGGTCGACCTGACCAACCGTCCCTTCCGCCTGATCGGCGACGGCGGCGATGTCTATGAGGGTGAGGTGCTGGTCATCGCGACGGGCGCGCAGGCCAAGTGGCTGGGCCTCGACAGCGAGGACGCGATGAAGGGCAAGGGCGTGTCGGCCTGCGCGACCTGCGACGGCTTCTTCTATCGCGGCAAGAAGGTCGCGGTGATCGGCGGCGGCAACACCGCGGTCGAGGAGGCGCTGTACCTGACCAACCATTCGGACGACGTGACGCTGATCCACCGCCGCGATTCGCTGCGCGCCGAACGCATCCTGCAGGAGCGGCTGTTCGCACACCCGAACGTCAAGGTCCTGTGGAACAAGGAAGTTCGCGAGTTCGTCGACGGTGGCGGCAATGCGGGCCTCGTCGCGCTCGATCTGGTCGACACGGTGACCGGCGAGCATAGCCGCCTGGATGTCGAGGGCGGCTTCGTCGCGATCGGCCACCATCCGGCGACCGAGTTGTTCCGTGGCCATCTGGAGCTGGACTCGGACGGGTACATCGCGGTCGAGACCGGCTCGACCCGCACCAGCGTTCCGGGCGTCTTCGCGTGCGGCGACGTGGCGGACAAGGTCTATCGCCAGGCGGTGACGGCGGCGGGCACCGGCTGCATGGCGGCACTGGATGCCGAGCGATTCCTGGCGGCGGCCGAGTTCGAGGACATGGCCAAAGCGGCGGAGTAAAAAATCCTCCCCGGCAAGGGGAGGGGGACCGCCGCGGAGCGGCGGTGGAGGGGGCGTGCCGCGGGGCAAGGCCTGTGTGGAAGCCCCCCTCCGTCAGGGCTGCGCCCTGCCACCTCCCCGTGCCGGGGAGGATTTCAAGATCAACTCAACCGGTCGATCGCCTCGGGCGTCAGCGACCCCGGGATCATCATCACCGGCACGGGCAACGCGCCCGCGTCGGTGCCGGAAAAGTGGCTGACCAGCTTGCCCGGCGCGCCGCTGGCCGCCGCACCCAGCACCAGCGCAGCGATGTCCGGATTGGCCGCGATGATTTCGCGGATCACCTTCGGCCCGTCGCCTTCGCGCACCGTGATCGAGGGGCGTAGGCCCGATTCGTCCAGGATCGTTCCCGCCGCACCGGCGAGCAGCGCCTCGGCCTGCTGGCGCGCTTCGTCCTCGATCGTCGCCTGCACGCCGCCGAACGCGATGAACTCCTGCGGGGGCAGCACCGTCAGGATTTCGATGCCTCCGCCGGTCTTCACCGCACGGCGGGCGGCGAAGCGCAATGCGATTTTCGATTCTGGACTGTCGTCGATTACGACCAGATAGATACGCATGGCGGCCCCCCATTTTGTGACATACCGATGCCGTTACATACTATTTCGTGCAAGGCCATGACTTGACCGGGCGCAATTCGGGCGCAAGAGACGGGCCGCTACGGAATTGGTTTGCCCCGAGAGGACCTCCATGTCGATCGAGATCAAGATGCCCGCGCTGTCGCCGACCATGGAGGAAGGCACGCTGGCCAAATGGCTGGTGAAGGAAGGGGACACGGTGAAGTCCGGCGATATCATGGCCGAGATCGAAACCGACAAGGCCACCATGGAATTCGAGGCGGTGGATGAAGGCGTCATCGCCAAGATCCTCGTCTCCGAGGGCTCCGACAATGTGAAGGTCGGCACCGTCATCGCGATCCTGGCCGAAGAGGGCGAGGATGCCTCGTCGGTCCAGGCACCTTCCAAGTCGGAAACCCCGGCTCCGGCCAACCCCATGCCGACCGACCCCACCGATCCCAACAAGACCGGCAGCGAAGCCAAGCCCGCCGAGCGCACGGTCGAGCAGGCCGAGGATCACGGCAAGCCCGCCGTTTCGGGCAAGCCGGCCGGCAACGGCGGTCGCGCGATCGCCAGCCCGCTGGCCCGCCGGATCGCGTCGCAAAAGGGGCTCGACCTTTCGGCCGTGACCGGCTCGGGTCCGAACGGCCGCATCGTGAAGGCGGACGTCGAGAACGCGGAGCCGGGCCAGGCCAAGGCTGCCGCTCCCGCCGCGTCGACCTCGGCTCCGGCGGAAACCGCTGCCGCTCCGGCCGCGGCACCCAAGCCCGCGCAGGTGCCGGATATCCCGCACGAGGCGTCGAAGCTGTCGAACATGCGCAAGACGATCGCGCGTCGCCTGACCGAATCGAAGCAGCAGGTTCCGCACATCTATCTGACGGTGGACATCCGCCTCGATGCGCTGCTGAAGCTGCGTGGCGAGCTGAACGCCGGTCTCGAATCGCGCGGCGTGAAGCTGTCGGTCAACGACATGCTGATCAAGGCGCTGGGCGTCGCGCTGATGGCGGTGCCGAAGTGCAACGTCATGTTCACGCCGGACCAGCTGATCAGCTTCAAGCGCGCCGACATCTCGGTCGCGGTGTCGACCCCGGCGGGCCTGATCACGCCGATCGTGTCGGAGGCCGATACGCGTTCGCTGTCGTCCATCTCGACCACGATGAAGGACTTGGCCACCCGCGCCCGCGACAACAAGCTGCAGCCGCATGAATTCCAGGGCGGCACGGCGTCGATCTCGAACATGGGCATGTTCGGCATCAAGCAGTTCGAGGCGGTCATCAACCCGCCGCAGGGCATGATCCTGGCGATCGGCGCGGGCGAGAAGCGTCCGTACATCGTCGACGACCAGCTGGGCGTGGCGACCGTCATGTCGGCGACCGGCAGCTTCGATCACCGCGCCATCGACGGGGCTGACGGCGCTGAGTTGATGAAGGTGTTCAAGGAACTGGTCGAGCGTCCGCTCGCCATGCTGGCCTGATAGGACAGGGCGGGGCCATGCGGGTCGGGATCGAGCTGTTCTATATCGGCCTGGGGCTGGTGGCGGCGCTCGTCATGACCTGGGCCGCCGCCTGGGCCTATCCGCTCGCCCGCACCGAAATCTGGTGGTGCGGGGCGGGGGCGGCGCTTGCGACGGTGGCGATGGGCATCGGCCCGCTCCACCGTGCGCGCATCGCCGACCGCATGGCGCGCAGGCATAGCGAACAATGAGCACGCTTCCCGACCAGCACCCCACCATCCGCGTCACCGCCATGCCCTCGGACGCCAATCCGTATGGCGATATCTTCGGCGGCTGGCTGATGGGGCAGATGGACCTAGCGGCGGGTTCGGTGGCGTCGCGCCATTCGGGCGGGCGCGCGGTCACGATCGCGGCGGAGGGCATGAAGTTCCACGCCCCCGTTCTCGTCGGTGACGAGGTGTCGGTCTATGCGACCCTCGTCCGCGTCGGCAACACGTCGATGACGATCGAGGTCGAAGCCTGGCGCCGAGCCCGCCACATGGAGGACGCGACCAAGGTGACCCAGGCGCGCTTCGTGTTCGTCGCGACCGACAAGGACCGCAAGCCGCGCACCGTTCCGCCGATGGCCGGGTAAGATCCATGGGCGATGCGGAGGCAGTGGACGGTCCCAGTGTCTTCGCGGCGTGTGGAAGCGCGTGGATATGTGGTTCGTTGACGACGCTTCCTATGACGTTCGTAATGGTTGCGATCTTTGAGGCGCCGCCATGGGGATGGCCGAGCCTCTGGGAAGTTTTTGGGTTTTTGATGCTGGCAGTCATATCGTCATGTGCGGCGGCGATTGTCAGCGGCCCTTTCATGCTGATCGTGGGGTTTCCGCTGGCCTTCGTCGCGTCGCGGTACCTGGGACGATCCCTGACTGGGAATAGTATTTTTGGTGGCATAGTCGGGGCGTTGGCCGGGGCAATCGCTCCGCTGAGTTTCTTCATGCCGCCTGGTTTCACTACGGCGGCGTATGCAGTGCCTTACGGCGCCTTCACTGGCTTTTTCGTGACAAGGATGCGTTATGGCTGACACTTACGACCTTATCGTCCTCGGCTCGGGTCCTGGCGGCTATGTCGCGGCGATCCGCGCGAGCCAGCTTGGCCTGAAGGTCGCGATCGTCGAGCGCGAGCGGCTGGGCGGCATCTGCCTCAACTGGGGCTGTATCCCGACCAAGGCGCTGCTGCGCTCGGCCGAGGTCTATCATTACATGACCCACGCCGCGCAATACGGCCTGTCGGTCGAAAAGCCCTCGTTCAGCCTGGACAAGGTGGTCGATCGCAGCCGCAAGGTGGCGGGCCAGCTGAATGCGGGCGTCAAGGGCTTGATGAAGAAGAACAAGGTGACGGTCGTCGAGGGCGTCGGCACCATCACGGGTAAGGGCAAGCTGTCGGTCGTCCAGGGCGACAAGACCACCGAGCTGACCGCCAAGCACATCATCGTTGCCACCGGCGCGCGCGCCCGCGACCTGCCGTTCGCCAAGGCGGACGGCGAGCGGATCTGGACCTATCGCCACGCGATGGTGCCGCCCGCGATGCCGACCAAGCTGCTGGTCATCGGTTCGGGCGCGATCGGCGTCGAGTTCGCCAGCTTCTACAACGACATGGGCGCCGAAGTGACCATCGTCGAGATGCTCGACCGGATCATGCCGGTCGAGGACGCCGAAGTCAGCGAGTTCATGACCAAGCAACTGACCAAGTTCGGCATGACCATCAAGACCAAGACCGGCCTTGAGAAGCTGGAAGCGACCGCATCGGGCGTGAAGGCCGCGATGAAGGGTCCCGACGGCAAGGTCGAGACCGCCGAGTTCAGCCATGCGATCGTCGCCATCGGCATCGTCCCCAACACCGAGAATATCGGTCTGGAGAAGCTGGGCGTCACCACCGATCGCGGTCACATCAAGACCGACGGTTTCTGCCGCACGAATGTGGACGGCATCTGGGCGATCGGCGACGTGACCGGCGCGCCCTGGCTGGCGCACAAGGCGAGCCATGAGGGTGTGATCGCGGCAGAGGCCATCGCACAGGCGCTGGGCAACAAGGATGTCCATCCGCATGCCATGGACAAGGGTAACATCCCGGGCTGCACCTATTCGCGTCCGCAGGTCGCGTCGGTCGGCTTCACCGAGGCGAAGGCCAAGGAAGCCGGATACAGCGTGAAGGTCGGCAAGTTCCCCTTCATCGGCAACGGCAAGGCCATCGCGCTGGGCGAGGCCGAGGGTTTCGTAAAGACCGTGTTCGACGCCAAGACCGGCGAGCTGCTGGGCGCGCACATGGTTGGCGCGGAAGTGACCGAGATGATCCAGGGCTATGTCGTCGCCCGCCAGCTGGAGACGACCGAGGCCGAACTGATGGAAACCGTGTTCGCGCACCCGACCATCTCGGAATCGATGCACGAATCGGTGCTCGCCGCTTACGGGCGCGCGATCCATATCTGATTTTTGCCGATCCGGTTATGGGGAAGGGGCTCGCTGCGGCGGGCCCCTTTTTCGTTTGGGGGGGGCGTGGCCTTCGACTTCGCTCAGGCTGAACGGGGTGAGGGGATCAGCTAAACAGCCGTTCAGCCTGAGCGAAGTCGAAGGCCAAGGGAAAACCCTCACAACCCAGCCAGGACCGCCTCGCTCTCCACTACCTCCGCGAAGTCCGCTGCCAGCAAGCCCATGGTGACGTCGAAGATCACCCTCGCGTCCAAACCGGCAGAGAGCAGGTCGAACCCGATCACCCCGTCTCGCACCACCGTCACGCCAAACCCCAGGTCCGAGGCCGCGCGCACTGTCGAGTTGACGCAGAATCCCGCTACGGCCCCCACGACATGGATATGCGTGATCCCCCGCTCGCGCAGATGCGCCTCCAGCCGGGTCGTGGCGAAGGCCGACGAACTCCGCTTCACGAACACGGCCTCGTCGGGCCGGTCTATCGCACAGGTCATGGGCGGATAACCGGGAGCA
This sequence comes from Sphingomonas yabuuchiae, assembly GCF_001477495.1. Lineage (GTDB taxonomy): Bacteria > Pseudomonadota > Alphaproteobacteria > Sphingomonadales > Sphingomonadaceae > Sphingomonas > Sphingomonas yabuuchiae_A. Next base: position 4,619 of record NZ_LDTF01000003.1, on the reverse strand, counting down.
TCAGGGTGCAAAGGTGAAGCGGGATCGGCGGCTGCGTGGCGGATGTGGATCACCGGACGCTGGTTACGTCGAAAGCGTCTGCGAGCGTTGCTATCGTTGCAGGCGCATCCGGATGGATATGCGGCCGCCCCGCCTCGATCCGATGCTGCATCTCCATCTGCATGTCGATGATGACCAGTGCCGTGTCGCTATTCATCCGATTTCCCCCGATCGACGCCCGCCTACCACCTACGCGTGGGAAGGCGATGCCGCTATCCCCGCGCAACCGCGACGACACGGCGCATTCCGCTTGCGAAACATCCGGCTTTGGCCGCATCGGTCATATCCGTCATGACCCGAGCCCATAGCCATCGCCTGCGCATCATCGTCGCGGCCCTGATCCTGTTCGGGCTGAGCGTCATCGTCTTCGCGCCGGGGTTCGTCCAATATGACAGCGTCGGCCAGTATGCGCAGGCGCTGACCGGAGAATATGACGACTGGCACCCACCGATCATGGCGCGGCTCTGGTCGCTGTTCGTGGCTCGCGGCGCTGCGCCGATGCTGGTGCTGCAACTGGCCGGATGGTGGCTGGGGCTGGGGGCGCTGGCCGCGGCGATTGTCGACCGGCGGCCGCGCGGCGCGCTTCTGGTGCTGGCGGTCGGGCTGGTGCCGCCATGGCTCGGCTGGCAGGTCGCGATCCTGAAGGATGCGCAGATGACGGCCGCGACGCTGGCGGCGGTCGGGATCATCGGCTGGTGGCGGCTGCGGGGGCAGGCGGTGCCGCGCGGGGTCTGGGCCGCGGCGGGCGTGCTGCTGGCCTATGCCGCATTGGTGCGCGCCAATGCGATCTTCGCCATCGCCCCGCTCGTCGCACTGCTGGTCACGGAGCGCTGGCCGCGCCGGATCGCGATCACCGTGGCGCTGACGCTCGCGACGCTGGCGGCGGCGCCCTTCGTCAACCATCGGCTGCTCGGTGCGGCGGACAGCGGCGTGGCGCGGACCCAGGCGCTGTACGATCTGGCGGGGATCGCGGTGCGGGTGCCCTATGACCCCCGGCTGGGCCTGTCCCCCGCCGAAGTGGCGGACATCCGCGCCAAGCAGTGCGTGAAGCCCTTCTTCTGGGACCCGCTAGGCGAGCCGGCCCGCTGCGGCACCCGGCTCCAGCGGTTCGAGACGACCCCGCCGGGGCAGATCTACGCCAAGCTTGCGCCGGCGATCCTGCATCACCCGCTCGCCTATGCCGCGCAACGGCTGGCGCATGTCAATTCGACCTGGCGCTTCTGGGTGCCCGCACGCTGGATCAATGCCGCCCCACCGCAGGGGAGCGAGCCGAACGACTATCATCTCGGCCAGCCGGGTCGGACCGCGCTGGCGTGGCAGAAGATGGCGGGGCTTTGGGTCGATGTCCCGATCATGTGGCCGATCGTCTGGCTGGTGCTCGCCGCCGGGGGGCTGGCGGTGACGCGCGGCCATGGCTTTGCGGGGGCGCTGTTCGGCTCGGCGCTGGGGCTGGAAGCGAGCTTCCTGGTCATCAGCGTGGCGTCGGACTTCCGCTATCATTTGTGGCCGATCGTCGCGTGCGCGCTGGGGATGATCATCGCCAAGCCGTGGCGGGGCGACCGGCGGATCGTGCTGGCGACGGGAGCGGTGCTGGCGGCCGTACTGATTCTCGGCGGGATTGCGCGGGCGACCCTGCCGTTGCCGCCACAGAGTTATGACGCGATGCTGATCTGAACCCCAAAACCGCCGCGCGGCGTTGATCGCACCGAAAGGAGCCGCGCATGGCCGACGATCACGAACAGATTTACGCCGATTTCAAGGAGGCCGTGAACATTGCCCCGGCCGAGCTGGAAAAGTTTCTCGACACCGACAAGTCGCAGGAGGTGGGCCAGAAGAAGGGCGGGTCGGGCGAGAGCGTCGGTCATGAATCGGGCCGCCGGATCGTCGAGATCAAGCGCAAGAAGAAGGCCGATCTAACCGACGAGGATTACGCCCATATGAAGAAGGTGGTCGGCTATGTGCACCGGCACCTGAAGCAGGGCGGGCCGGACAAGGATGTCGAGCATTCGCCGTGGCGCTATTCGCTGATGAACTGGGGGCATGATCCGTTGAAGGATTGAACGTTCACCCAAGCGGCAGCCCTCGATCACTCGCTCAGTTGCGCCGGTTGCGTTCGTTCGTGCTGGTCATGTTCAGCGCCCGGCGAAACTCACCCACGCCTTCCTGGCCGATGTTGTCGAATTTCTGCCATTCCGCCTCGGTGTTGCAGACGCGGGTAGGCAGAAAGGACCCGGTCGGCGTCAGCGAACGGCAGGTCTTCTTGACCTTGGACTTCTCCGCGCCCTGTCCCGCTTGCGCGATGGCGGGCGGGGTGGTCGTCATGACCGCCAAAGCCATCATCAGTGCGCCGACATAGTTCATTCCGTCATCTCCCCTTGAGTTGCGGCAGGATGCGACAGCATTGCAGACGTATCAAGCGCCGATGGGTATGCGAACGGACTTTTGTAACCGCATGAAAAAAGGGCCCGATCTTTAGACAGAGCCCCTTTTTCCATTCCGAACGATCAGGCCGCGACGTCGTACGGCTTGATCTCGCCCGCCAGATACAGGTTGCGGGCCTTGGCGCGGCTCAGCTTGCCCGAGCTGGTGCGGGGCAGGGTGCGTGGCGGGATCAGTTCGATCACGCAGTTCATGCCCGTCACCGCGCGCACCCGCTCGCGGATTTCGTCGCGCAGGCGCAGGCGCTCCTCATCGTCCGAGCTGCGGCACTGGACCAGCACGGCGGGGGTTTCCTCGCCGCCAGGCGTGGTGATGGCGAAGGCAGCGATGTCGCCCGCCTTGAAGCCGGGCAGCTGCTCGACCGCCCATTCGATATCCTGCGGCCAGTGGTTGCGGCCGTTGACGATGATCATGTCCTTGGCGCGACCGACGATGTAGATATAGCCCTTGGACATGTAACCCATGTCGCCGGTGTCCAGCCAGCCATCGACCAGACAGGCATCGGTCGCGGCCTGGTCGCGGAAATACCCGACCATGACCGACGGGCCCTTGCACCAGACCTTGCCAATCGCGCCGTCGGGCAGGGGGGTGCCGTCCTCCTCGCGGATTTCGATCACCATGTCGCGCGCGGGCTTGCCGCAATTGACGATGGCGCGGAAACGTTGCGGCCGGTCGGTGCCTTGCGCGCCGCCCGACAGCTGGGTTTCCTCGACCAGCTCGACCCGGATGCCCTCGCCCGGCGGCATGATCGACACGGCCAGCGTGGCCTCGGCCAGGCCGTAGGAGGGCAGGAAGGCGGTGGCGGGGAAGCCCGCATCGGCAAAGGCGTCGACGAAGCTCTGCATGACGTCGGGGCGGATCATGTCCGCGCCATTGCCCGCGATGCGCCAGCGCGACAGGTCGAAACGGTCCGACGCCTTGGTCTGCGACGAGATGCGGCGCGCGCAAATGTCATAGCCGAAGGTCGGCGAATAGCTGACCGAGGTGCCGGGATTGCGGCTGATCATGTCCAGCCACGCGAGCGGACGACGGGCGAAATCCTCGGTCTTCAGGTAATCGGTCGAGACCTGGTTGGCGATCGGCGACAGGAAGCAGCCGACCAGACCCATGTCATGATACCAGGGCAGCCAGGAGATGCAGCGGTCGCTGCCCTGGATCTTCATGCCATGGCTGTGCGCCGCCAGATTGTTGAGCAGCGCATGATGGGTGATCGCCACGCCATGCGGGAAACGCGTCGAGCCGCTGGAATATTGCAGATAGGCGATCGCCTCAGGATCGGCCTTGGGCAGTTCGGTCTCCGGTGCCGCGCGGGTGGCGAAGCTGTCCCAGTCGATCCCTTCGCAGCCAGCGGCCTCGGCGGCGGCGCCCGCCATCTGGGCCAGTTCGGGCGGGAAGATCAGCATCTTGGGATCGCAGCTGGCAAGCTGGACGCGCAACTGCTCGATATAGCTGTCACGGCCGCCGAACGAGGTCGGCAGCGGCAGCGGCACCGGCCACGCGCCCGCATAGACCACGCCAAAGAACAAGGCGGCGAATTCCGGCCCCGTCTCGGCCACGAGCGCGATGCGATCCTCGGGCTTCACGCCGCTGGCGATCAGGCGGCGGGCGCAGGTCAGCGCATCCTCGCGCAGTTCGGAGAAGGGATAGGGCCGCGACAGGGTGCCGCGCGCGTCGTGGAAGTTCAGACCGCGCTTGCCCGAGGCCGCATAGTCCAGCGCTTCGCCCAGCGTATCGAAGTCGGCGAAGCGGCGCGGCAGCGCATCCTCGGTCGGCGTCGCGATGATGGCGCGCGCGTCGTCCTGATGGTGCTCGATCGTCATGGCCTTGCCTTCGTTCCTTATGCTTTTGCGCCCCCGCAAAGTGATCGCGCGGCGACGAGTGATTCTTTTCCACCATCAAATGGCGGCTTCCCGCGTTCTAAATCCGGTGTCAGTGTGGCACAAACAAGGCGTGTCCGCCGATCGTCGCCCCCCCAAACCCCTTGATCCCAAAACGTTGGAAACGTTCGCGCTACGATATGTCGAGCGATTTGCCACGACCGAAGGCAAGCTGATCGATTACCTGACTCGCAAGCTGCGCGAAAGGGGCTGGGTGGGGGAAGGGCCGCCAGACCCGCGCGGGCTGGCGGCCCTTCCCCCACC
>NZ_LDTF01000029.1 GCF_001477495.1 Sphingomonas yabuuchiae | reverse complement strand
GGCCCGACGCGGATCGGGCGCTGCTGTTCGGCGGAGAGGCGGGGGGCGCGGACATCGGCGCGGACCGGCAGCAGCCATTGCCGGGCGAGCAGCGTCTGCCCGGTGCGCGACAGCAGGAAGTCGAGGAACAACCGCGCCGCCGCCGGGTGACGGGCATCGCGGGCGATGAAGGCGACGCGCGAAGCGATGATCGTATAGTCGCGCGGGAAGACCACCCGGATATTCGGGTCGCGCATCGCGCGGGTCAGCGCATAGGGGCCGACGACATTATACGCGATGGCGACCCGCCCCGCCGACACCGCGTCGAGCATCGGCTCGGTGGTGCGCGACAGCATCGGCCGGGTCGCCGCGATCGCCTGCACCAGCGAGCGGGTGTCGCGGGTGATCGCATGATCCTCGGTCAGATAGAGATAGCCGACATTGGACCGGGCGGGGTCGTAGGTGGCGACCTTGCCCATCAGCTGGGCGCGACGGGCGCGGAGCAATCGCTCGAACGCTTCGTGCGTGCGCGGGACCTGTGCCGCGGGGATCAGGCGGCGATTGACGACGAAGGCGACCGGCTCGGCGGTGACGCCGTATCCCATGTTCTTCCACACCGCCGTATCGGGAAGCGCGGGCTTTTCGGGGCTGAGATAGGCTTGCGCATAGCCGTCGTTGATGAGCTTGGCCTGCAGGTCCATCGCCGAGGACCAGACCAGATCGGCCCCCGATGTCCTGCCCCGTGCCTCGGCCACGACGCGGTCGTAGATGGTGCTCGATTCCAGATCGTCATAGCGAACCTGGACGCCGGGATAGGTGCGGCGAAAGGCGGCGATCAACGGCTGCATCGCGGCGGTGTCGGCATTGCCATAGACCCGCACCATGCGCTCGCCGCGCGCATTGGCGACCAGCGCGTCGTAGGAGCGGGGATAGCCGGCCGGGCGCTGCGCATCGGCGCGAGCGGGTGCGACGGCACCCAGCATCAGCATCGATAGAATTACCATTCGCATCGTTCAGGTCCTCTCGCTTCCCGCCTCTGAGTTCGGGTAAGCTCAATGCCATGGATTATCCCGCCAAGCTGTCATCCGCCTTTCACGGAAAGCCTGCGTCATGCGGATTCTGATCGTCGAGGATGATGCGGCGCTGGCACGCGGGATCGTCGCGCTGCTCCGCGCGGCGGGTCATGCGGTCGATCATGTCGCGACCGGCCAGGACGCGCTGATGGTCGCGGCGGACGAGGCCTATGCGCTGGTCGTCCTCGACGTCGGGCTGCCGGACATCGACGGCTTCTCGGTGCTCCAGACGCTCAGGCGGCAGGGCAACCGGGTGCCGGTGATGATGCTGACTGCGCGCGATGCGCTGGACGACCGGGTGCGCGGGCTGGACCTGGGCGCGGACGATTATCTGCGCAAGCCCTTCGCGCCCGAGGAACTGGAGGCGCGCATCCGGGCGCTGGGGCGGCGGCGCGGCGGCGATCCCACGCCCGAACTGGTGGTGGGCGCGCTGGTTCTCGACCGTTCGCGCGCGGCGGCGCGGGTGGGGGAGCGGATGCTCGACCTGCGTCGCCGCGAATGGGCGGTGCTCGACGCGCTGGCCACCCGCGCCGGGCAGATCGTGCCTCGCGAGACGCTGCAGTCCGAGGTGTTCGGCTATGACGAGCCGGTCGGCCCCAACGCGATCGAGGTGAACATCACGCGGCTGCGTGGCAAGCTGGCCCCGGACGGCCCGACGATCCGCACCGTGCGCGGGGTCGGCTATATGCTTGATGCCCATTAACACGCCGCGCGGGCGTGCCGTCGCGCTGCGTACCCGGCTGCTTGCGGCGATGCTGGCGCCGATGCTGGCGATCGCGGTGCTGCTGGGACTGGCGGGCGCGACGCTGATCGCCGATGTGGTCCGCCGCACCAACGACCGGGTGCTCGGCGGCGCGCTGGGCGCGGTGGCCGAGACGGTGCAGGTCGAGCGCGGCGAGGTGACGCTAGACCTGCCCGCCGCCGCCTTCGGGATGCTGGAGAATAGCGAGCGCGACAATGTTTATTACCGGATCGCGGTGGGCGGGCGTCTGCTGACCGGCTATGCCGATCTGTCCGCGCCGAACATCGCCGAACTGGCGCTCGATACGCCGCGTTTCCGCTTCGCGCGCTACCGCGACCAGGATATCCGCATCGCCGAGGTGCGCCGCGCGCTGCCGCGGATCGATGCGCCGGTGATCGTGCAGGTGGCCGAGACGCTCGATGGTCGCCGCGCGCTGCAACGGCGGTTGGTGATCGCGCTGGTGCTGGGCGAGTTGCTGCTGGTGGGCGTCGCCATGCTGCTGATCCGCCCGGCGCTGGCCTGGAGCCTGCGGCCGCTGGCGGGCCTGCGCGGGGCGGTGGCGGCGCGGGATACGCGGGCAACGCCCGACCTGTCGCCACTCGACACCGGGCCGCTGCCGGTCGAGCTTCGCCCGCTGGCCGATGCATTCAACCATCTGCTCGCGCGGTTGGACAGCGCGACGGCGGGCATGCGGCGTTTTACCGCCGATGCCTCGCACCAGATGCGCACGCCGCTGGCCGTGTTGAAGGTGCAGGTGGCGTTGGCGCGGCGCGGCAGCCCGGCGGCGCTGGGCGAGATCGCCGATGCCGCCGACCGGCTGGAGCATCTGGTGAAGCAGTTGCTGGCGCTGGCGCGCGCCGAGGAGGCGGGCGTCGCGCCGCCGCGCGAGCGGGTCGAGCTGCGCGAGGTGGCGGTCGCGGTCATCAACCGGCGTATCGCGCAGGCGATCGAAGCGGGGGTGGACATCCATCTCGACGCGCCCGCCGACATCGCGATCGCCAGCCACCGCACCCTGTTGTTCGAAATCCTGTCCAACCTGCTCGACAATGCGATCCGCTATAATCGTCGCGGCGGTCAGGTGACGCTGACGGTGTCGGACGAAGCGGGGGAGGGGATCAGGATCGACGTGGCCGATGACGGCCCCGGCCTGCCCGATGCGGAACTGGCCCGACTGGGCGAGCGCTTCACCCGCCTGTCGACCGCCCGCGACAGCGAGGGCAGCGGGCTGGGCCTCGCCATCGTCCGCTCGGCCGCGTCACGCCTCGATGCGGCGGTTGAGATCGTGAATACCCGACCGGGCCTGCGCGTCACCTTGCGCTTCGATCCGCGTTCATGACCTTCGTCCAGGAGGCGACGAAGTCGTTCACGAACTTCTCCTTGGCGTCGGCGGCGGCATAAACTTGCGCGACGGCGCGCAGCTCGGAGTGCGATCCGAAGGTCAGGTCGACCGGCGCCTCGGGCACGCTGAACGCCATGCCCCCGGTGCACGCCGCCTGCTCGACCGCCGCATTCCCGCCCAGTACGATCAGGTCAGAGCCTCGGGCTGAGCCTCCTTCACCATATGGCTTGCAAACTCCGACAAATATGAATTACGATCGCGCTTATGACATAACGTTTTCACAGAAGAGAGTGAAAAGGGTGGCGCCAGCCCGAGCAGACAGTCTTGGGAAGCGCCGATGCGAACGACCGTATCGATGGCAGGAGAGCGATGGATGAAGGCGAATAGACGCGAAATGATCGGCGGGGCGATCGCGGCGGCGGCACTGGCGCCCGCAGCGGCCTCGGCGGTGCCGACGGTGCCACAGGCCATGGGGGCGGGGCGTGCGTTGAAAGTGCCGCCGCCCTCGCGCTTTACGCCGGACTGGGCGTCGTTGACCGCCGGGTATAGCGTGCCCGACTGGTTCCGCGATGCCAAGTTCGGCATGTGGGCGCATTGGACCGCGCAGTGCGTGCCCGAACAGGGCGACTGGTATGCCCGCGAGATGTATCTGCCCGGCAGCCGCGCCTATAACCATCACCTGAAGACCTATGGCCATCCGGCCGATGTCGGCTTCATGCAGATTCAGAACAAGTGGAAGGCGGATCGCTGGGACCCCGGCCGCTTGCTCGATCTCTATAAGAAGGCCGGCGCGAAATACTTCATGGCGCTGGCCAACCACCACGACAATTTCGACACATATGATTCCAAATACCATCCCTGGAATACGACGCGGGTGGGGCCGCGCCGGGATATCGTCGGCGAATGGGCAAAGGCCGCGCGCGCGCGGGGCCTGCGCTTCGCCGTGTCGAACCACTCGGCCCACGCCTGGCACTGGAACCAGCCCGCCTATGGCTATGACCCGACCGGCCCGCGCGCGGGCGAACGCTATGACGCCTATAAGCTGACCGCCGCTCAGGGACGCGGGCAATGGTGGGAAGGGCTCGATCCGCAGCAGCTTTATGCTGGCCGCCACATGCCGATGCCCGACGGCATCCGTACCGAGGCGGAGGCGTATGCGTGGCACGAAGCGACCGACCGTCTGTGGAACGAGGGGGTTCCGGCGAACTCGAACTTCGCGGCCAACTGGCTGCTCCGCACCAAGGACCTGGTCCAGAAATACCGGCCGGACATGGTCTATTTCGACAATTTTGACCTGCCGCTCGAGCAATATGGCCTGGATTTCACGTCCTGGTTCTACAACCAGTCGATGCAGTGGAACGGCGGCCGTCTGGAAGCCGTCGTCACCAGCAAGATGACGCCGCCGCAGCGGCGCACCGGCATCGTCGACGATGTCGAGCGTGGCGGCAAAAGCTATATCGAGCGCTTCCCGTGGCAGACCGACACCTGCATTGGCAGCTGGCACTACGATATCGATACCTATCGGAACGACGGTTACAAATCGGCGGCGACCGTGATCCACACCTTGTGTGACGTGGTGTCCAAGAACGGCAATCTGATGCTGTCGGTGCCGATGCGCGGGGACGGGACGATCGACGACAAGGAAGAGAAGATCGTCAACGATATCGCCGAATGGATGGGCCGCTATGGCGAAGCGATCTATGCCAGCCGCCCGTGGAAGCTGAACGGCGAAGGCCCGACGCGCGGCAATTCGGGCAACTTCTCCGAAGGCGGACCCAAGTCCGCCTATACCGCGCGCGACGTGCGGTATGTGACGCGCAACGGCAACCTCCATGCCCTGGTGCTGGGCTGGCCCGAGGACAATATCGCGCGCATGACCCTGCTGGCGCAGGGCAACCCGACCATGCCGGGCCAGATTCAGCGGGTGACGTTGCAGGGCGACAACACCCCGCTGCCGTTCAAGCGTACTGCCCAGGCGCTGGAGGTCACGCTGCCCCTGGGAGCACGGCACGAGATCGGCGTCCCGCTGATCATTTCGGGCAACGGCGTCACCGCATGAGGACGGGAGGGGTCGTTTGGGACGGCCCCTTTCCATGGCCCCTAAACGGCCCCTAATTGGTCAGGCAAATGACCTTTACAGCTTGAGCCGCCCGGTTAGACTGGTCCGATAACCATGGGGGTGGGCGGATGAAGCGGGCGGGGATCACGGTCATGGGCGTAGGCCTGGCATCGTTGCTGGGCCTCGCCGCTCCCGTCCAGGCCGCCCGGTTCGACCTGACACGAGCGACCCTGCTGGCGGCCCCGGACGGCGAGGGGACCACCCGTGTCGCGGCCGAGCTTCTCGCCCGCGATCTGACCGGGCTGGGCGGGCGGCCGGGCGCGATCGTCGAGGATGCGGCGAATTGCGCCACGATGTGCGTCGTGATCGGAACGACGGCTTCGCCGATCGTCCAGCGACTGGCGGCGCAGGGCGGTGTCGATCTGTCCCCGATTACGGGCGGCTGGGAACGCTATGTCCGGGCCGGGGTGCGGGTGGCGGGGCGACGCTATCTGCTGATCGTCGGATCGGACGCGCGCGGTGCCGCTTATGGCGTGACCGACCTGTCCCGTGCGCTGGGCGTATCGCCCTGGGAATGGTGGGCGGACGTCGCCCCGCGTCGTCGCGACCGGATTGCCATCGATGACACCCCCTTCGTCTCGCGCGAGCCGTCGGTGAAATATCGCGGCATCTTCTTGAACGATGAGGATTGGGGGCTGGAGCCCTGGGCGGCCAAGACCTTCGATCCGGAAAAGGGCAATATCGGCCCCAAGACCTATCAGCGTGTCTTCGAGCTGATGTGGCGGTTGAAGGCCAACACGCTGTGGCCTGCGATGCACTCGGTCTCGACACCGTTCTTCGGCGATCCGGGCAACGCGCCGCTCGCGAAACGCTATGCGATCGTCATCGGCAGTTCCCATGCCGAGCCGATGCTCCGCAACAATTTGCGCGAGTGGGACGAGGGTAAACGCGGCGGGTTCGATTTCACCCGGCGGCCTCAGGCGATCCTGGATTACTGGCGCGAGCGGGTGGGCGAGACCAAGGGGCAGGAGGCGTTCTATACGGTCGGCCTGCGCGGCCTGCATGACGGGCCGATGCAGGGGGTGACGACCACGGCGGCGCGGCGCAGCATCCTGGAGGATGTGGTCGGGCGACAGCGTGGGCTTCTGGCCGACACGCTGGGCAAACCGGCGGCGCAGGTGCCGCAGCTCTATGTCGCCTATCATGAATTGCAGGAGGCCTATGACGCCGGGCTGACCCTGCCCGGCGACGTCACGCTGATGTGGACCGACGACAATTACGGCTATCTGCGCCGCCTCAGCACGCCCGAGGAGCAGAAGCGGCCGGGCGGGGCGGGGGTCTATTATCATCTGTCCTATTGGGGGCGGCCGCACGACTATCTGTGGCTGGGGACGACGCACCCGGCGCTGATCCGCGAGGAGATGGGGCGCGCCTGGGCCACCGATGCGCGGCGCATCTGGATGGTCAATGTCGGCGACATCAAGCCGATCGAATATCTCTCGCAATATTTCCTCGACCTGGCATTCGACGCTAGGCTGCTGGACCAATCCCCGCGCGAGCATTTGCGCCGCTTCATGGAAGAGCAGTTCGGCGAGGCGGAGGCGGGCGCGATCGCCGATCTGATGATGCGCTTCTATGACCTGGCGTGGCCGCGAAAGCCGGAGTTCATGGGGTTCGGCCAGACCGAATGGGTCACGCCCAACCGGCCGAGCGCCTATGTCCAGTCGGACGGCGAGGAAGCGCAGGCCCGGCTGGCGGCGTACAGCGCGCTGATGGACCAGGGATCGGCGATACAGGCGCGGATGCCGAAGGACCGGCAGGACGCCTTTTACGAACTGGTGCTCTATCCCATACAGGGCGCGACGCTGCTCAACTGGCGTATCCTGTCGCTCGATCTCGGCGAACTCTACGCGCGCGATCACCGGGCAAGCGCGGAGACCTATGTCTTTGCCGCACGCACGGCCTATATGAGGCTCGCCGAGGCGACCGCCCAGTATAACGCGACCGCCGGGGGCAAGTGGCGCGAGATGATGGATGCCGCGCCCCGCCGCCTGCCGGTCTTCGACGAGCCTCTGTGGCCGAGTACGGGATGGGGGCTGCAAAGCGGTTGCGGCCTCGGCCTTTGGGGCTCCTGGATCGGGGACGAGAATGTCCTGACCTTCACCAAGGGGGTGCCCGCGACAAGACGGGTGACGCTCTATACCCGTCAGCCGAAATTTGCCGGTTGGGCCGTCACGAAGCGGCCGGACGGACTGACCCTGTCGGGGGAGCGGGGGCGGCTGAACGTCGACAATGGGTATGAGCAGCGGCTGACCCTGTCCTATGACGGCAAGGGCGAGGTCGCGCCGGTGACGCTTCGCTGCAACGACCAAGCGATGACGATCCACGCGACCGCCTTGACCCCGCCCAAGCTAAATCCCGGCGAGGCGCTGGAGGATGAGCGGCGCGTGACCATGCCAGCGCTGGCGGCGACGTTCGGCGCGGACTGGGAAGCGATACCCGACCTTGGCAGCCAGCGCGGCGCGCTCCGATCCACGCTGACCCTGCCGACCCGCCAAACGGCCGAGCGGGGCACACCCGCCACCTGGCACTTCGCCACCATGACCGAGGCGGGGGCCAATCTGCGCGTCGTCGCCTTGCCGACCCATCCGCGCGACCCGGCACACGGCTTGCGCGCGGCGGTGAAGCTGGATGACGGCGACTGGCAGACGGTCGATTTTGCAACCGCGGGGCGTAGCGACCAGTGGCGGCAGAATGTCCTGACCAACACCGCCGTCGCGACCCTGCCGCTGAAGAGCTTTGCCGTCGGGCATCACCGGGTGGCGATCGTGCCGCTCGATCCCGGCCTGATCCTGGATCGTGTCGAACTGGTGCTCGACGGTGCCCGTCCGCTTTACGCGCCGCTCCCCTCTGATTCTTCGCCGGAGACTGCCCGATGACCCTGACCCGCCGCACCTTGCTCGCCAGCGGGCTGGCCGCTCCGGCGCTGGGGACGCCCGTTCTGGCGGCGAACCGCCCCGTGATGCTCGACAGCGGCGATGCGCCCGCGCCTTTCGACGCGATGCCCGAACCGCCCTTCGTCTCCGACCCGAGTCTGCTCAGGCTCGATAGCGGCTGGCTGTTCCACAAGGGCGACATCGCCGTGCCGCCGATCCTCGGCCATGAGGAAAGCTACCAGAATGCCAAGGCCGGGATCGCGCAGGGGGCGGCGGCGGTCAGCTATGACGACAGCGACTGGCGTAGCGTCGAGCTGCCGCACGACTGGGCGATGGAGGAGGTGGTCGATCCCAAGGCCAATGTCGCGCAAGGATATCGGCGGCGTGGGATCGGCTGGTATCGCCGCACGCTGAAGCTGCCGGGTGAATGGCGTGGCCGCTATCTGGAGGTGCAGCTGGGCGCGGCGGCGACCAACGCGACGGTCTGGTTCAACGGTGTCCTCGTCGCGCACAGCTTCAGCGGCTATACCGCGATCCTGATCGACATCACCCCCTATGCCCGGTTCGGCGAGGAGGTGAACACGCTGGCCGTCCGCGTCGATGCCGAGACGATGGAGGGCTGGTGGTATGAGGGCGCGGGGCTGTACCGCCACAACTGGCTGGCGGTGCGCGACGGGGTGAGTATCGCCACCGATGGCCTCCACGCCGATCCGCGCCGTGAGGGGGCGGGATGGACCGTGCCGGTCGCGCTGACCGTCTCGAACATCCAGAAGACGGCGGCGACCATTCGCGCCGAGGCGGTGCTGATCGACCCGGCGGGCCGCACCATCGGCCGGGCGGAGACGGACGTGACCGTCGATCCGCTCAAGACCGCCGAAGCCCGGATGACCATCCCGGTCGCCGCGCCGCAGCTTTGGTCGGTCGACCAGCCGACCCTCTACCGGGTGGAGACGCGGCTGCTGCGCGACGGCAAGGCGATCGATGCCCGCGCCACCCGGATCGGTTTTCGCGAGATCCGCTTCGATGCAGGCACCGGCTTCTATCTCAACGGCGTGGCGACCAAGATCAAGGGTGTCTGTGTCCATCAGGACCATGCCGGGGTCGGCGTCGCCATGCCCGATGCGATGTGGGACTGGCGTATCCGGCGGCTGAAGGCGATGGGCTGCAACGCGCTGCGCTGCTCCCACCATGCGCCCGCGCCCGAACTGCTGGATGCGTGCGACCGGCTGGGAATGCTGGTCATGGACGAGAACCGCAACTTCAACCCCAGCCCGGATTATCTGCGGCAACTGGAGTGGTTGGTCCGCCGCGACCGCAATCACCCATCCGTCTTTCTCTGGTCGGTCTTCAACGAGGAACCGATGCAGGGCACCGAGCAGGGTTATGAGATGGTCCGCCGCATGGCCGAGGCGGTCAAGGAACTCGACACCTCGCGCCCCGTGACGGCGGCGATGAACGACGGGATGTTCTCGCCGCTCAACGTCTCGGATGCGGTCGATGTGATGGGGTTCAATTACCAGCATCGCCGTTATGACAGCTTCCACGCCGCCCACCCGACCAAGCCGATGACCAGCTCGGAGGATACCAGCGCCTTCATGACGCGCGGGGTGTGGAAGACCGACATGGCCGCGCATGAGGTCAGTTCCTACGACACCGACGCTGCCGAATGGGGCCTGACCCATCATGAAAGCTGGAAGGTGATCGACACACGGCCCTTCGTCGCGGGGACGTTCGTCTGGACCGGCTTCGACTATCATGGCGAGCCTACGCCCTTTGAGTGGCCGACGACCAGCAGCGTCTTCGGCATCATGGATTTGTGCGGTTTTGCCAAGATGGCCTTCCACCTGCGCCGCGCGCAATGGGTGGACGATGCGCCTGCACTCGCCATCTCGCCGCACTGGACTTGGCCGGGTCGCGAGGGGCAGGCGATCCGGGTGCTGGCGCTGACCAATGCCGAGACGGTTGAGCTGCGCCTGAACGGGAAGAGTCTGGGCACCAAGACGGTCGACCGGTTGGCGATGCCCGAATGGCAGGTGCCCTATAGCCCCGGACAGCTGGAGGCGGTCGGCTATCGCGGCGGGCGCGAAGTCTCGCGCACTTCGGTCGAGACGGCGGGCAAGCCGGTTGCCCTGAAACTGATCGCGGACCGGCGGGGGATGCTGGGCACGGGCAGCGACGTGCAGCCCTTCACCGTGATGGCGGTGGATGCGCGCGGGCGGATCGTGCCCGATGCCGATGCGCCGGTGACGTTCCGCGTGACGAAGGGCGCGGTGATCGGGGTCGGCAATGGCGATCCCAACGATCATGATTCCGAGGTCGTTCCTATGCGTCGCCTGTTCCACGGCCTTGCCCAAGCGCTGGTTCGTGCCGAGACGGGGGCGGGGACGCTGACCGTCGAGGCGACTGCGCCGGGGTTGAAAACCGCGCGCGCCACGGTGCGGGTGATCGCCGCCCAGCCTCTGCCTGCGCTGCCTTCGATCCGGCCGGTGGCGATGCTGACCGACTGGAAGCGCAGCGACTTCACCGCGACCCGGCCCGATCCGCTGCGGCGTTACGCGGGCAACGACATGAACAGCCTGGTCTATGCGCGGCCCGGACGGCTGGAGGGGCCGGGCGAGGGGGCTTGGTCGACCTATCGCACCGGCTTCACCCCCCGCCGCCGGGTGGCGGAGCAGGGCGGCGCAGTGGTCTTCGCCGAGGTTGTCGGCCGGGCCGAGGTCTGGGTGGACGGGGTGAAGCGGGCAGAGAAGACCGACTTCGCGGGCGTGCCGCTCTTAGTGCCGTTCCCGGCCGGAGCGGGCGAGCGGCAGGTGGTGCTGATCGTCGAGGCGGAACCGGGCAAGGCTTCGGGCCTGGGGCGGACGATTTCGGTACGGGAGCGGTGACCCGGGGATGCCTCAGACCTTGAGGATGATCCCCTTGCGATCCAGCACCCACCCGAACGCGCAACAGATCAGCGCGTAGGCCAGCGCGCAGAGCAGCGACCCCACCGGCCCCGGCGCGATAGGCTGGAACGCGTTGAGGCCGACCCAGGTGTACAGTCCCTCGCCATCGATATGGGCCAGCTCCAGCACGACGACGAGCAGCTCGGAGAACAGATAGATGGCGAGCGGATTGCGCCCCAGCATCTGGAGGAAGGACCGCCCGACCCTCACGCCGCGTATCTCGACCAGCCACAGCACCGCGGCCAGCAGGATCAGGTCGAGGCCGACCGTCAGCGTGACGAACGAGCCGGTCCACAATTTCTTGCCGATCGGCAGTACCGACGACAGCAGCAGCGCCACGACGACCAGCCCGGCCCCGATCGCTGCCAGCCGCCCGACGGTCGCCGCGTGCTTGCCCCAACGCTGGATGGCCAACCCCGTCAGATAGCCCGCGATGACATTGGCAGTGGCGGGCAGGGTGCCGAGCAGCCCCTCGGGATCGAAGCCATGGTCCTTTTTATACAGATGCTCCGGTCCGATCAGCCACAGGTCGAACAGCGTACCTGCATTCTTGTACCGCCCGAACGCCTCGCCCGCCGGGCTGAGGCCGACCAGGATCGCCCAGTGCGCGACGACCAGACCGATCGCGACCATCACCAACTGGCTGGGCTTCAGATAGCGCGCGCACAGCGCCCCCAGCAGATAGCAGAGCGCAATGCGTTGCAGCACGCCGGTCAACCGGGTGTCGGCAAAGGGCTTGGCGACCCAGCTGCCGTCCGCCTGATGCGTAACGAAGGGGAACCAGTACATCAGCACGCCGAGCAGGAAGATCAGCGCGGCGCGCTTGAACACCCGGCGCAGGAAGACATGCTCGGGCATCGGCCGGGTCAGCGCGAAACTCATCGCATTGCCGACCGCGAACAGGAAGCTGGGATAAATCAGGTCGGCCAGCGTGAAGCCGAACCACGGCGCGTGCTGCAACTGGGTGAAGGCTCCGCCCGCGCCTGCCGTGTTGACCACGATCATCAGAAAGATCGTCGCGCCCCGAAACATGTCGAGCGAAGCGAAGCGTTCCTGCCTGGCCGTGGTCATCGGGCGGTCTCCTGCATCAGGGCGCTGGCCTCGGCCACCGGATCGGCGGGGGCGCTCGCCTTGTAGGGGCGGGGATCGGCGACCCAGGCCTTTTCCCAATCGAGCAGTTTGGCCGTGAACGCGGCATCGTCGACCGGCCGCTTGGCGAGCGCGGCGGCGCGAGCCTCGGCCAGATAGGAAGTCCAACGCGGCAGGTAATAATCGGCATACATGCCCGCCCAGGCCTTGGACGCATAATCGCCCAGATGGCCGCGCCCGCCCCAGATCGTCACCTGAGCCTTGGCATTCTGTTCGTACGCGGTCTTTTCGGCGGGCGTGTCGCCATAGGCCCGCGCATCGGCGATCCAGCTGGCCAGGCTTTCCTGCTGCCCGCCGATTAGATGATCGATGGCCAGCGCCAGCGCCTTCACCCGTGCCGTCTCGCGGTCGCCGGTCGCGACATTGCCCTTCTGATAGGCGGCGACGGCGGCCTTCACGCTGTCGTCCAGCGACAGGCTGGCGGCGTGACGGGTCAGATCGACCAGATCATGGCGGTAGAGCGGGCTCTTTCCATAGGCAGGTGCGAGTTTCAGCATCGCCGCGATCCCGGCGCGCAGCTTCGCGCGGTCGCCCGGTTCGGCGGGATAGGTCGGCGCATCGGCGGCGGGGCGCTTGAAGAAGAGATATGCGCCCGCCCGCTCGTTCCACCAGCGCGGCGTCCAGTAGCGTACGTCATAGGCACCCGCGACCACGTCCTGCCACGCGGCGACCATCGCCGGGTCGCTCGGACCATAGCGCGCGGCGGTGTACCGGCTCAGCCAGGGCCCCAGACCCATGTCGCCGCCCGGCCAGGCCACGTCATAGGCATAGTCGTAGATCAGGCTGTTGCTGTGCAGCCCTTCCGGGAACATGCCGAAGCCGCGGACATTCCCCCGGCCCTGGTCGGCGAACATCGCGGCGACGTCGCGGCGGTAGAAGTCCGGCGCCCCATAGACCGGGTTGCTGCCGCCATAATTATGGACACAGCCGTACACCCAGCGCTTGCCGTCGAAGCCGTTCGTCGTCTTCCAAATGCCGGGATAGCGGTCATTGCCGATGTCGAGGATCAGCATCCTCTCGTCCGGCACGTCGCGCAGGAAGGCGGCGATGGCGTCGGGCGTCCAGAATTTCTTGTCCGCTCCGAACAGCCAGCCCTGCATCACCCAGGTCGCGCCCGGCGCGGCGGCGGCGATCGAGGCGTAGAGCCGCTGGCCATAGGCCGCCAGCCGTGCGTCGCGGACCTCACTGGGCAGGGCCGCCGCCTTGGTCGCCGCGTCCAACGCGGGCGTGTTGGCCGTCGCATCGCCATAAGCGGCGTTGGCGGTATCGCTGCCATCCCCGGCGATGGGCGGCACCATCTCGTTGAAGGCGTCGGCGAGATAGTATTTTCCGGGCCCGTATTCGGCGGTGTAGAGTTGCAGGAAACGCCTGGCGAGCGGCGCGAAGAGCGGATCGGACGGGTCGAGCCAATAAGTGCCTTCAAACCCCTCCCAAGACCTCATCTTGTAAATGCGCGCCTTCGGGTGCGCCTCGGCAAAGGCCTTGGGCACATAGCCGGCAAAAGCGGGCAGGATCGGCGTCATGCCCAGGTCGCGCATCCGGGCGAGGATACGCTTTTGCAGGTCGCGCTTCTTGTCGATCCAACCGGTCGGCAGGGGGGCGCGATAGCCCTCGATGTTGCCCATGCGCTGCCACGGCAGGAAGGCGGGGCCGGAGAAATGCTGCGCCAGTTGCGCCTCGCTCAGACCCTGTTCGCGCCACAGCTTGCGCCACACATAATCCTGGCCCTCCATGGCCAGCGGCATGTCGACGCCGTGCACCGCCATCGCGTCGATCTCGCGCTCCCAGCGGGACCAGCTCCACCAGGGCGTCGTGTAGCCATAGGTGCAGGTGTTCAGATAGGCGCGGAACGAGAAGGGCGAGGACACCCAGCCGGTGTCGCCGGGCGTCAGGCGGGTCATCGGACCGACGCGTTTTCCCTCCCAGCTGACCGAAAGCCGTCCTTGCCCATTCAGCATCGCCGCCGCCCCGCGCACCGCCGCGACCGGCGAGGTAGCTTCGACGGTCAGCCGGTCATGATCGACCCGGACCCGGTAGCGGGGGTCGGGGGCGGGGCGGATGGTCACCGAAACTTGCCGCTCGGGTACGCCCAGCCGCTCTAGCGCGGCCCGCGCCGCCTGCCCGCCATCGCTCTGGGCATGCACCGCCGGGGCGGCAAACAACAGGGTGCCGATCAGGCCGAGCGCTTTGGAAGAGGTCATCACGGACGGCATAGTCCCCGGCAAAATGACAAAAGGGAAGGGCGGATCGGCCCGCACGGCCGTCCGCCCTTCAGGGGGGAGGTTTAAAAGCGCGTCGACGCCGAGAGATAGATGGTGCGACCCGTCCGGCTGGCGAGCTGGAAGGTGTTCGCGTTGGTCTGATAGGCGTCTTCGTGCGTGTTGTTCAGGTTGATGATGCCCGCCGTGAAGCTGAGATAGCTGGCCGGATTGAAGCCCAGCGCCAGGTCCATCTGGGTGCGCGGGCGCACCACATGGGTCAGGCCGCCATTGACGAAGAAGCTCGACGCCGCGTCCTGCACGTACGAACTGCGGTGGTTGACCGACAGCCGCACGCTGAACATCTCGTTTTCCCAGTACGGCGTCAGGTTCCAGGTCAGCTTCGACAGGTCGCGCAGGTTGAAGCCGGTGCCGATCGCGCTGGCATCGGTGTCGACCACGGTGACGTTGCCGACCGCGCCGAAGCCCTTGACGGGCAGGATCGCATCGAAATTCTGCGACGCGCCGAGTTCCAGGCCCTTGATATGGATGACCCGGTCGTCGTTCAGCACCCGGCTGAAGCTATAGTCGGTCTTCAGGTCGGCCGACTGGCAATCGCTGACCACGCCGTTCAGCGCCACGCCGTCGAACGAGCCGGGGCAATAGAATTGGGTGAAGGTGCCGTTTTTCACCGCCTTGTAGAAACCGGCCAGTGTGATCGAGTTACCCTTGCCGTGGTAATATTCCAGGCTGACGTCCAACTGATTGGCGGTCAGGGGCTTCAGGCGGCTCTCGCCCTGCGCCACCGAGACGCTGGGGCGCAGGCTGGTGGTGACGCGGCTGATCGTGTCGGCCATCTGCGTCTGGCTGTTGAGCAGCGGGCGGACCAGCACCTTGGCCGCGGCGATACGCGCGACGAGGTGCGGGGTCACGTCCAGCGCGAAGCTGGCGCTGGGCAGGACGTTGCCATAATCCTGCACGACATGCTGCTGGCCCAGAAGGGTGGCGTCGCTGCCGGTGCCATTGGTCAGGCTGCTGGTGACGTTCTGGTGCGTGTGCTCGTAACGGACGCCGACATTGCCGCGCACCGGCAGGTTGAACAGCGTGCCGTCGATATTGGCCATCGCATAGACCGCCGGGATATAGCGGTCGACCTTGTAGGTGTTGGGCCAGTCGGGCGTGTCGGGCACCGAAATGCCCTTGTCGCGCAGGATCTGCTGCCACAGCGGGGCATTGACCGACAGGAAGCTGTGCGGGATCGCCATCGATCCGCCCAGGAAGTCGTTCACCAGCACGCCGGTTTTCGAAAGATCAGGGATCCAGGCGAATTCGGGATAGGTGACGGGATCGCTGACATCGGCGTCGCGGTCGTGGCGATAGGCCTTGGTGTCGAAGCTTTCGTGATGATATTTCGCGCCGAAGACCAGCGCCTTGATCCCGTGCCAGTCGAGGTCTTGCGTCAGGTCGGCCTGGACCGCGCGGTCGCGGGCCGACTGGATATGCGTCGCGCCGTCGACAAAGGCGTACCATGTGCGGTTCGCCATATTGTAGATCGACCCGTCGGTCAGGCTGGCGGTGTTCCACTTGACGTTGAACGGATCGGAAATGTCGAGCTGGCCGCCGTTCGCGAAGCGCACCTCGTCGATCGTCGCCCATTCGTAGAGCTTGGCGTCGCCCTGGGTATAATGGCCGACCGCATGGACATGGGTGGTGTCGGTCGGGCTCCAGTTGACGGTGCCGGTATAGGCCTGGGTCTGGAGGTTGCGCAGTTCGGGCTGGTCGTTGTTGTCGACGTTGAAGTTGCTGATGCCGATATTGTTCGCGACGCCGTTGGCCTTGCCGTTCACCGTCACGGCCGAGGCGGCCCAGCGGCCGAACACCATCTGGCGCGTGTCGTAGCGCGTATGGTCGCGTGAATATTCGCCCTGCAGCAGGACCTCGAAATTGTCCTGCGGCTTCCACTGGACCGCGCCGCTGCCCATCAGCTGTTCGGTGTCGCGGTCGATCCGCCGATAGCGCAGGTTGCCCGGCACCTGCACGTCCGATGCACCCGCCACCGCGCCCGGCTGATACCAGTTCTTGATGAACAGATAGTCGCCTCGATCCTTCAGCTTCTGATAGCCGACATCCAGCATGACACCGATCGTGTCGTTCGCGAACCGCTTGATATAGGCCGCATTGACCTTGGGCGTCGCGTCCTTGCGATAGTCGGAATAATAGCCCTTGATGCCCGCAATGAAGCTGGGGCCCTTATAGGCGAGCGGCTTGACCGTATCGATGTTGACCGTGCCCGCCAGGCCGCCCGTGTCCATGTCGGCGGTCGGCGACTTGATGACCTGGATCGCGCTCGCCAGATCGGTCTGGATGATGTCGTAGCGGAAGCCGTCCTTGAAGTCGGCGCTGGCGAAGGTCTGGCCGTTGATCGTGGTGCGCGCATATTGCGGGCCAAGGCCCCGGATGCTGATCGTCGAGCCGCGCCCGTTGATGTTGGACATCTGGACGCCCGCGATACGCTGGATCGCTTCGGTGATGTTCTGGGCGGGGAACTTGCCGATATCCTCCGACGAGATGCCGTCGGTGATGCGGATGTCGTTGCGCTTGGCGGCGAGGGCGGAGGCGATGCTCTGGCGATAGCCGGTGACGGTGATCTCATTCTGCGCATCGGCCCCGGCGGTGTCGGCCTGCGGCGTCGCCTGGGCGGCATCCGAGGCGGCGGCGATGCTGGTGGTGGAGGTGGCGGCGGGGCCGCCAGTCTGCGCCATGGCGGGCGCGGCGATCATCGCCGAGGCGACCCAGGCCGCGGTAAAGGCCGTCGTGTGAAGCAGGCGTTTGCGCCGGAGACGCGACGCGTCGTGGCACGGTGACATGGTCATGCTCTTTCCCTCCCTCTGATCCCCGCGCGGGCACATCGCGCCGGGCTTCCCCGAGACTCTGCCGGAAAGGACCCTCGTGACCGGCGGGAAGCAGGGGGCGTCAGCGGCCGGAACGGGGTAAGCGCTCACGGACCGGGATCGGCCGTTTCCTCTGCTGCGTCGGGACGCGGAGCCTGTCCGAAGTCCGCCGTCGTAAGGGCCACCCGATCCTTTGGGTCGTGTGCGACCATCACGCCGAAAGACCGAATGTTTCTTCCTGCATCACGGTGTTGTAATCTTATGGTCTTATCGGTGACATGGAATGGTCATGCCTGTCAACGGGGCGAAAAGTGGTTTCGTTCAAAAATTGGTAAGAACGATTCA
Source organism: Sphingomonas yabuuchiae (assembly GCF_001477495.1). GTDB lineage: Bacteria > Pseudomonadota > Alphaproteobacteria > Sphingomonadales > Sphingomonadaceae > Sphingomonas > Sphingomonas yabuuchiae_A. The sequence continues at coordinate 95,213 of NZ_LDTF01000029.1, read as the reverse complement.
TGGGAACAAATAATCGTTATTTTACAAATCTATAGTATTGATGAAGTTTTTGTCATGATTGGCCGTCGTCTCAAGTTTCATGCGCTTGAGCGCGCGCGTTGCGCGGCAAAAGCAACCGCGTCCGGCGTGAGTCTGAATTGGTATCGGCGATATTGGTTCGGCCAATTGGCCTATCGGGTCTTGGGCGCTCGTGACACATGGATGGTCCGTCCGTCATCCCGGACAGACAGGTAGAACAGCGCCCCGATCAGCGTCAGGCTTTCGACCGGTGTATCCAGCCGGAAGCGGCCGTTGAATGTCTCGTTCGCCAGCGCCGGATCGGCCAACCGGATGGGCCGCGCGCTGTAACGCCCGAGCCGGGCGACCGCGTCGCCCAGCCGGATCCGGTCGCCGCCCAACCAGTGATCCTGCCAACCCTGATAGCGGGCGACGTCGAAGTCGTGCACGACGATGGGTCCCGCACCTGCCTCCGCCCAGTGGCCGCCGGTCACGACGACCGCCGTCTGACCGGGCACGGTCAGCCGCACGCGCCCGCGATAGACGCGAAGCTCGCTACGCCCCGCGCCGCGATCCACGCTGAAATTGGTGCCCAGCGCGACCATCTGCCCCTCGGGCGTGGTTACGGCAAAGGGGCGCGCGGCGTCGTGGCGGACCTCGAACCGTGCCGCGCCGCTTTCCAGCTTCAGGTCGCGGCCGCCGCCCGAAAAGGCGATGGCGACGCGCGAGTCAGCGTCCAGTGTCATGTCCGATCCATCGGGCAGCAGCACCTGACGCTGCTTTCCAATGGTCGAGGCGTAGACCTGCTCGATCGACGCCGCGTCCGGGGTTGCGACATGCCAGACAACCGGCGCGGCGATGATGGCGGCCAGCCCGGCGGCGAGGCCGACCATCATCCGGCGGCGGTGCCATGTCCCCGATGCCACCCAATGACGCGGACGTGCGCGGGGCGGGGGGATGGCGGCGTCGCGCGAGGCTTGCTCGACCCCATCGAACAGCGCCGGATCGCCCAGCAGCTGCACCATCCGTGACAATGCCGCGCGGTGTTCGGGTGCCGCGTTCAGCCACGCGCCCAACTCGGCTCGTTCCGCAAGCGACAGCGCGTCGAGCCGATCGGCCCAGTCTGCGGCCTGCTCCAGCATGGTTTCGCGATCCGTCATGCGAGGCGACCTCCCCGCACGGGCAGGTCGTCGATACAGCCGTCCAGATCGATCATCGCGCGGACCAGATGCTTCTTCACCGCTTCGATGCTCAGGCCCATGTCCTCGGCGATCTGCTGGCGCGACTTGCCCTCCAGATGCCGTTCGACAAACACCGCGCGGCGCTGTGCGGGCAGGCGTGCCAGCGCGGCCTGAAACCGGTCGTAGCGCTGGCGATAGTCCAGGATCTCATCCGCCAGCGGCAGGGCGCAGGCCAGTTCCGGGTCGACGGGCGCATGATGCTCACCGCCGCGCCGCCCGCGATTGTAGATGACCGAATCCGCCACGCGAAAGCCATAGGCGAGCGGCTGGTCGATGACCTGCTTCCGCTCCTGCTCGATGACCCGCATGATCGCCTCCTGCACGATATCTTCCGCCTGTTCGGGTTCGCGAATTCGTCTGCGCACATAGGTCAGCAAACGCTCGCGCCCCTCCGCGATCCAGGCGTTCGCGGCGGTCATTCGGTCCCGTTCAGGAAGAGCCGGTTGCATCGCATCCGGGGACAATCCTCGTCGAAAAAACACCGCGCCGGCCCTTGGACGGGCCGACGCGGCACAGGGGCCCTTGATATCCCGCAGGGACAGGACATCAAGGGCGTTGGGGATCAGAAGGTGACGCGGATGCCGCCCAGCAGCGTCGAGCCCGAACGGGTCACGACGTACAGGCGCCGGGTGCTGTTCGAATATTGCCGCTCGCGCTGGTTGGTCAGGTTGATGCCGTTCAGCGTCAGCTGGACGTTCTTCGTGACCGAATAGTGCGCCGACATGTCGACATAGACCGTGCCCTCGAACCCGGTCACGTCCTGGTCCGGCCCCAGCGCCGTCAGCACCGGCGAGGCGCTGAAGATATAGCCGCTGCGGTAATTGGCCGAGACGCGGGCGTCGAACGCCTTGTCCTGATAATATAGCGTGGCGTTGGCGTTATATTTGCTCAGGCCCTCCAGCGTGGTCGGGATGCTGCCCTGATAGATCTTGGAATAATCCAGCCGCGAGTCGACATAGGTGAAGTTCACCGCCGTCCCCAGCCGGTCGAAGGGGGCGGGCAGGAATTTGAAGTCGGTCTGGCCGGACAGCTCGATACCGAACAGGTTGGTCTTGGCCAGATTGACGGGGCGCGAATAGCTGTCGACCACCGTCGATCCGGTCACGCCCGGATAGAGATTGTCGGGCAAGCCCGTCTGCGAATAGGGCACGTTGTTGACCGTCTGGGTCGAGATATAGCCGTCGAGATTCTTGTAGAACAGCGCGGCGGCGACGTAACCGACCGAGCCGAAATAATATTCGGTCGAGATGTTATAGTCGTTCGACTTGTACGGGCGCAGGTTCGGGTTGCCGATCGACACGGTGACATTGCCATTGTCGTTCGTCACTGATCCGTTGACCGCCAGCGCGCCGAGTGCCGGACGGTTGATGTTCTTCGACGCGGCGAAGCGCAGCATCAGGCCGGGGTTCAGCTCGAAGATCAGGTTGGCGGCGGGCAGCACGCCCTCATATTCGCCGCGCACCGTGACGGGGCCGACATTGGCCGTGCCGTTCGAGGTGACGGTGGTGCGATAATAGCGCGCACCGATATTGCCGCGGAAGGGAATGCCGCCCAATATGTGGTTCCAGTTATACTGGACGAAGCCCGCCACCGTCCGCTCCTCGACCGCATAGACGCCGATCTTGTTGGTCAGATATTGCGCGCGATTGATGCCCAGCGTCTGAAGCATTTTGGGGAAGTCGACGATCGTCCAGTCCTGCCCCGAATAGCCGGTATAGGTCTGGGCATAGGCGCTGGGATTGGCGTTGACCTTCCCAGACACAAAGCCGCTGGTCCCGATATTGTCGGCTTCCGCATAATAGCCGCCATTGGCGAAGCGCCGCCACTCGCCGCCGCCGCTGATCGTGTCGTCGGGGCTGAACTTGTAGTCGAAGCGGCCCTTGATATTGTCGAAGGCCGAATCCTGGAACGTGTTGTTCACGTACAGGCGCTTGGCGTGCCAGAAATTGGAGTCGGTGGTGTTGAACTTGTAGGTGTTGACCAGCGAATAGGTGCCGCCGCGATAGTCGGAGGTGACGCCGCCGAAGCCCTCCAGCGTGAACTTGTCGTTGACCGGCATGTCATAGCGCGACCGCTCGACCCCGCCCAGCCAGGTGAAGGTCAGGCCGTCGACCAGCTCCGCGTCACCGCTGAGGACGACCTGCTTGAAGACGTTCTTGGTGTTCTGGACGCGGGTCTCGGTCGACGCCTTGCCGCCCGACACGTCGAGATAGGTCACCTCGTTACGGTCGTTCCACTGGATCGCGTTGACGCGCGAGTTCGGATAGACGGTGCCTGCAAAGGTCTCGCCGCCGCCCAGCCAGGTCGAGCTGCCGCCGCCGCGCGAGGCGAGGTGGGTCTCGAACCGGTCGCCCTTGAACTGGCCGTACAGGCCGTCGAGCGTGACATGGACCTTGTCGGTCGGGGCCCACTGGATCGACGAGGTCAGGCCGATCCGCTCCTGCTTGCTGTCCCACACCGACAGGCGGTTGCCGCGCGCGAACAGCAGGTCGCCCGAGTTGATCTTGGCCTGTTCGGCGGCGGTCAGGCCGCTGATGTTGCTGCCGTTCGCCTTGTTGCGGCGCCAGCGATAGGTGTCGAAGCCCTCTTCGCGGGTGTTGCGGCGGCTGTATGCGCCCGACACCAAGATGCCGAAATTGCCCCAGTTCTTGGAAATCAGGCCGGTCAGGCGCGGCTGGAAATCGCGGGTCAGCGTGTTGCTGCCCCCTTGCGCCGACAGCGCGATCTTGCTGCCCTTATAGTCGAAGGGGCGCGCGGTGAAGAGGCCGACGGTGCCCGCCAGACCGCCCTCGGTCTGCTGGGCCTGGTACGACTTTTCGACATCGACATGGTTGAACAGTTCGGCGGCGAACAGGTTGAAGTCGAACGCACGATCGCGCGTCGTCTGGCCGCGGCTGTCCTGCGGCGAGTCGACATTGCCCAGCACTTCCATGCCGTTCAGCTGGACGCGGGTGAAGTCGGGGCCGAGGCCGCGCAGGGAGATGCGGCGACCTTCGCCCGCTTCCCGGTTGATCGCGACGCCCGGCAGGCGCTGCAGCGCTTCGGCCAGGTTCAGGTCGGGAAAGGCGGCGATGTCGGAGGCGGAGATCGAGTCCTTGATGATCGTCGCATCGCGCTTGGAGTTGCGCGCCTGGGCCAGGCTGGTGCGGTATCCGGTGACCACGACTTCGCCATCCGGCGCCGTGCCGTCCGCCCCCTGCACGGCCTGATCCTGCGCCAGTACCGGCTGCGCGACAAACAGCGCGCTCGACGCCAGCAACAGCGTCCGCTTCGTTCCCATCACTTCAAACCCCCAAAAGACAAATGGCTCGTCCAGCCATAAGGACGATCGCGGGGAAGACGGGGGGCGCCGCCAAACGGGGACAAGGATTTTTGTAAAAGTTTTAAGACATTTATGGCGTTTTTGTTACACGCCCGATCGGGCTTGTCTTGCGCATCGAAAGTTTTGAAAGCCCCTGTCCCCAATCGGCGGCCGACAGGCTCTTGGGGGCATTGGTCCAAGTCTTGGTAAGGGATGGGTAACATGGCGAAGCGGACAAGGCGGTGGGGGCTGGTGGCCGCGATGGCACTGGTCGCGATGGCACCGGCGGCAGCGCCCGCACGGGATACGGCGGGGTATCTGGCGGCGGGCGAGGGACTGGATCTGGCGGCGGTGCTGCCCGGACCGCCGACCCCGGGGTCGCCGCGCGCGCTTGCCGATGCCCGGGCCTTTCGTGACAGCCGTGCCCTGAACGGCACGGAACGGTGGAAGCAGGCGACCGCCGATGTCTCCAGCGACATGGGCGAGCGTTTCGCCACCGCGCTGGGTTTCCGGCCCGACTGGACCAAGCTGCCCGTGACCGCTGCGCTGTTGGCGAAGTTCGACGCGGATCGCTCGGCGGCGATCGGATCGGCCAAGGCGCACTGGCAGTCGAAGCGCCCCTTTATCGGCGGCGACCTGCCGATCTGCGAACCGCGCAGGCCGGGGCTGATCGCCAATGGCGACTATCCTTCGGGCCATACCGCGCATGGCTGGGGCTTTGCATTGCTGATGGCCGAGTTGCTGCCCGACAGGGCGCAGCCGATCCTGGCGCGCGGGCGTGACTATGGCGACAGCCGCTGGATCTGCGGCTCGCACAGCCAGAGCGCGGTCGAGGGCGGCTATATGGCGGCCAGTGCGGTGGTGGCACGCGAACATGGCAATGCGGCATTCCGGCGCGACATGGCGGCGGCGGCCGAGGAACTGGCGCGCTACCGCGCTAAAATCGCCAGTTTGCGCTGAGCGAGACGACCCGGCCCTGCTGCGCGCGGACGGTGACGACACCGCTATTGTCCCCGGCCCGGACTTCGCCGCCCAGCGCGTCGCCCTGCATGATCGCGATCCGGTCGAACAGGTTCGTCGCGCGCAGGCGGAGCGTCAGGGCCTCGGTCGCGTCGAAACGCGCGCCCATGTTCACCAGCGCGAAGCCGGGCAGCGCCAGGGTATTGGCGTCATCGGCATAGCGTCGCCCCATCGCCGACAGGTCGCCGTCCAGCGTGACGCCGGTTCCGGGGAGCGCGGCGCTGGCCGACAGGCTGGCCATGATGCGCGGCACCCGGCGGGGGATGCGGCCGCTCAGGTCCGTGACCGTCACCGCACCGTCGATCAGGCTGGCGATGCGATAGGATTGCAGGCGCGGGTCCTGCCACGTCACCGTGGCGCGCAGCGACAGGCCGGGCAGGGGCGCGGCGCCGGCCCCGACTTCCAGCCCGATGGTGCGCGCCGCCGCCTGATACTCGCCGACCCGTACCGCGCCGGTCGCCGGGTCGAGCGACAGGTCGGGCAGGGCGATGTCGGGAAAGCGGCTGGCGAACAGCGTCGCGTCCAGGCCGGTGGTTCCACGTCGCCAGACGAGGCCGATCTCGGCCTGCTCGATGGTCAGCGCGCGGGGCTGGTCGCTGCCGCCGATGCGGAACACACCGGGGTCGGGCAGTCGCATCGCACGGGTGGCGCGGGCAAAGGCGCCCAGACGGTCGCTCGCGCGCCAGTGCAAGGCCAGCGTCGCGGCGGTGCGGGCGATACGCTTTGCCCGCGCATCCGACAGCCCCGATCCGAGCGCTATGCGATCGTCGGCCAGGGTCGTGGGATCGCCGCCGTCTATGACCTTCGGACGCTCGACCGTAGCCGCCAGCGCCGCCCGCTCATGCCGCAGCCCCCAGTCGAGCCGCCAGCGCGGGCCCAGCTGCCATTCGTCGGCGGCATAGAGCGCGACCATATGCTGGCGCCCCTGCACGGCCTCATAGGTCGAACCCGTGCTGAGGAGCCCGTCATCGGTCGCCCGTCCCAGCACCCGCCCGCTGCCGTCCAGGGCGACCAGATCGAGCCGTCGTCCCTGATCGCGCGCCTCCAGCAGCACACGAGCGACGGCCCGCCGAAAATCCCAGCGATAACCGACGACATAGAGTCCCAGCGTCAGGTCGTGATGCCCCGCCGCCTCCAGCGTATGGGCGTAGGAGAGGTCGGCGATCCCTTCGTCCAGCCGTGTATCCGCCGCCACCGGGTTCAGCACGATGACGCGGTCGTTGCCGGGCAGGGGGACGAAATCGCTGCCGTCGCTGGCGTGGCGCAGGTCGACCCGCATGGTCGTGGGGAAGGCGGCGATCACGCGTGGCAGCGCGTCGGCGATGGCCTGCGCCGCCGGGATCGCGTTCCCCGAAGAGGAGAGGGCATAACGCTCGGTTCGCGACATTCGGTAATGGGCGCGAAGGGTCAGCAGGCCATCCGCGACCGGCTGGGTCCAAGACAGCGAGGGCGTTACCATGCGATTGCGATTGTTGCGTCCCAGCGGCCGGTCGCCCAGTGCCGCAAAGCGCAGCCGGGACAGCTCTGGTCCCAGGAAACTCCCCCGCCGGGGATCGAAACCGGGTAGCGGCGTGATCCGTCCGCCGTCATACAGCATTGGGAAAGACGATATGTTGAGCGTGTCGTCGTCCAGCCCATGCACCGCCAGCGACACTTGCCCTCCGCTGCCCAGCTCATGGTCAGCGCGCACCCGGAACTGACCGCCGCCCAGAGTCGAGGCGATGCGTCGGACCGTCGGATCGCGCGCCACCGAGCCGCCCGCGATCACCCGCCATCCGCCGCCGACCGGCCCGGTCGCATAGGCTTCCCAGCGGATCAGGCCATAATCGGTCATGGTCGCGCGCATTTCGCCGCCCGGCCGGTCGCGCGGCGCACGGGTGCGCAGGTTCAGCACGCCGCCCGGTGCATTGCTGGCAAAGATCGCGGAGGGGCCGCCGCGCACATAGTCGCTGCTCTCGATCATCAGGTCGGGGCGGACGAACTGGTCGATATCGGTCCAGGGCAGCGTGTCGTGCTGCACCGGCAGGCCGTCTTCCTGCACCGCGATCGCCTGATATCCATCGAGCGGAATGCCGCGTACCCGGATGGTATTGGCCGCGACCCCGGCCGAGCTGTCGACCCACAGGCCGGGCAGGCCGGACAGAAGTTCGGCCAGACTCTGCGGCGCCCGTCGCGCCAGCTCGACCGCGTCGAGGTGCGAGGCGGAATAGCTGCGCTCCAACTCGCCCTGCACCGTCATCCCGCGACGGCCGCTGACGATTACGTCGGGGCCGGTCATCGGGTCTTCCGGCGATGGCGCGGGGCGAGCGCGCGGCGGGATCGCGCGCGGCCCTGGCCCCAGCGCGCGCACGACGATCCCGCCCGCGATCCGGCGGCAGGAAAGTCCCGCGGGGGCACACCAGCGGGCGAGCGCGGCCGCAAGACGCATCCGTCCGCGCAAGGCGGGCGAACGCCGTCCGGCCAGATCGCCGGGCCGCGCCACCAGCGCTTCGCCTGCCTGACGGGCCAGCCGGTCGAGCCCGGCCCCCACCGGCTGGGCGGGAAGGTCGATGGAGAGCAGGGGATCACCTTGCGCGGCGACCAGCGCCAGCGCGACGAGCATCGTCATGGCCGCCCCCCTGGCGGACCGGAATTCATTCGTCCCCTGCCGTTCCTGTCGTTAACCCATGGGATTCGTGCCGCCGGGCGGATAGGCGGCGATTGTGTAGCGCGCATGTCACTGACAGAAGCGGGATCAAATGACACGCGATGTGTCGGCGGAGGATGACATGCAGGATGCGATGGCGCCGTGGCAGTTCTGGATCGATCGCGGCGGCACCTTCACCGACGTGGTGGCCCGTCGCCCCGACGGCCGCGTCGTCACGACCAAGCTGCTGTCCGAAGATCCCGACCGCCGCTATGACGCTGCCGAGGCCGCGATCCGGCAGTTGACCGGGATAGGCGAAGGACCCCTCCCGCCCTGCGGCGTCCGTATCGGTACGACCATCGCGACCAATGCCCTGCTGGAGCGCGAAGGCGAGCCGGTGCTGCTGGCGATCACGCGCGGCTTCGGCGATGCGCTGGCGATCGGCTATCAGGACCGGCCCGATATTTTTGCGCGCTACATCCGCCGTGCCCCGCCGCTGTTCGCCGAGGTCGTCGAGATCGACGAACGGGTCACGGAGGAGGGACAGGTCCTGACCCCGCTGGATCGCGACGCGGCGGCGGCTTCCTTCGCGCAGGCCTATGCGCGGGGGCTGCGGTCGATCGCCATCGTGCTGATGCATGGCTGGAAGCATCAGGCGCACGAGCTGGCGCTGGCCGAACTGGCCGAGGCGGCGGGATTTACCCAGATTTCGGTCAGCCACCGCACCGCGCCGCTGATCCGGCTGGTCGCGCGCGGCGACACGACGCTGGCCGATGCCTATCTGTCGCCGGTCCTGGGCCGCTATGTCCGGGGATTGGAAGCGAGGCTGGGCGAGGCGGCGGCGGGCGGTCTGCTGTTCATGCAATCGAGCGGTGGGCTGGTCGCGGGCAAACATTTCCATGGCAAAGATGCACTGTTGTCGGGCCCGGCCGGGGGCATCGTCGGCATGGCGCGCACGGCGAAGGGCGCGGGTTTCGATCGGGTGATCGGCTTCGACATGGGCGGCACCTCGACCGACGTGTCGCTTTTCGCGGGAAGCTATGACCGCCGCTCGGACGCGGTGCTGGCGGGGGTGCGCGTGGCGGTGCCGATGATGCGGATCGACACGGTCGCGGCGGGCGGCGGGTCCATCTGTCATTTCGATGGCGGGCGGCTGCTGGTCGGCCCGACCTCTGCGGGGGCGGAGCCGGGACCGGCCTGTTACCGGCGCGGCGGCCCGCTGACCGTCACCGACTGCAACATGATCCTGGGCAAGATCCAGCCGGGACATTTCCCCGCGCTGTTCGGCCCCGACCGCAACCTGCCGCCCGACCGTGAGGCCGCCGAGGGTGCGTTGGCCGCGCTACTCGATCAGGTCGAGGCGGCAACCGGCGAGCGGCTTGACCCCATGGCGGCGGCCGAGGGACTGGTTGCGATCGCGGTGGCCAGCATGGCGCGGGCGATCCGCGCCGTCTCGGTCGCGCGCGGCGAGGACCCCGCCTCCTATGCGCTCGCCTGTTTCGGTGGTGCAGGCGGGCAGCATGCCTGTCTGGTCGCCGATGCGCTGGGCATGGCACAGGTGCTGATCCATCCGCTGGCAGGCGTTTTGTCGGCGGTCGGCATCGGCCTGGCCGACCGCAGCGTGGTGCGTGAGGCGACGGTCGGCCTGCCACTGGGTCACGAAGCGCTGGAGGCGGCGCTGGCCGAGCTGTCCGCCGCCGCCACGGCGGGGCTGGCCGAGCAGGGCGTCGACCCGGCATCGGTGCGGCTGACCATGCTGGCGCAGCTTCGTTATGTCCGCAACGATCAGACGATCGGTGTGCCCTGGGCCAACCCGGACGCGATGGCCGCCTCCTTTGCCAACGCGCATCGCCAGCGTTTCGGCTTTGTCGGCGAGGATGCCCTGGTCGTCGAGCAGCTGCGGGTCGAGGCGATTACGGGCGGCGAGGCGCAGGACTTGCCCTTACCCGCGCTGGCCGAACGGACCGCCGATCCGATCGATCGCGTCGCCATGTATTTGGCGGGTGCGCGCCATGACGTACCGGTTCACGCCCGCGAACGGCTGGCGGCGGGGGCGGTCCTGTCGGGGCCGATCCTGATCATCGATCCGGTGTCGACCGTGGTGGTCGAGCCCGGCTGGCAGGCACGGGTGCTGGCCGAGGGCACGCTGCTGCTGGAACGCGTGGCGGCCCGGCGAGAGGTGGCAGCGGAGGACAGCGTCGATCCAGTCCGGCTGGAAATCTTTGCCGGACTGTTCATGGGCATCGCCGAGGAAATGGGCGCGGCGCTTCAGCGCAGCGCGGCATCGGTCAATATCCGCGAGCGGCTGGATTTCTCCTGCGCGATCTTCGACGCCGAGGGCGGGCTGGTCGCCAATGCACCGCATATCCCCGTCCATCTCGGTTCGATGGGCGAGAGCATCCGCACCGTCATCCAGGCGCGCGGCGGCACCATGCGCGAGGGGCAGGTCTATGCGCTGAACGACCCCTATCGCGGCGGCACGCACCTGCCCGATATCACGGTCGTCATGCCGGTCTTTGCGGGTGGCGAGGCGCCTGCCTTCTTCGTCGCGGCGCGGGGCCATCATGCCGATGTCGGGGGGACGACGCCGGGTTCGATGCCGCCCGACAGCCGGACGCTGGCGGACGAAGGCGTGGTCTTCGACGATGTACTGATCGTCGAGGATGGCGCGATGCGCGAGCAGGCGATCCGCGACCTGCTGGCCAGCGGTCCGTTCCCGGCGCGCAATATCGACCAGAATATCGCCGATCTCGCCGCGCAGGTCGCGGCCTGCGCGCGCGGGGCCGACGGGCTTCGTCAGCTGGCGGCGCAACAGGGGCAGGGCGTCGTCACCCGATACATGGCCTATGTGCAGGCCCATGCCGAGGCGATGGCACGACGGATGATCGCCACGCTGTCCGATGGCGATTTTCGCTATGAACTGGACGACGGTGCGGTTGTCGCGGTGCGCGTCACGATCGATGCCGAACAGGGCCGCGCGACGATCGACTTCACCGGCACCAGCGAACAGCGGACGACCAACTTCAACGCCCCTTTGGCGGTGACGCGCGCCGCCGTCCTCTATGTCCTGCGCCTGCTGGTCGATGAGGCGGTGCCGCTGAACGAAGGGTTCCTGCGGCCCGTCACGCTGATCGTGCCGGAAGGGTCGATGCTCAACCCGCGTTTCCCCGCCGCCGTGGTGGCGGGCAATGTCGAGGTCAGCCAGGTCGTGACCGACGCGCTGCTCGGCGCGCTGGGGGCGATGGCGGGTAGCCAAGGCACCATGAACAACCTGACCTTCGGCGACGACAGCTATCAATATTATGAGACGATCGCGGGCGGTGCGGGCGCGGGGCCGGGACATGACGGCGCCGATGCGATCCAGACGCATATGACCAACAGCCGCCTGACCGACCCGGAGGTGCTGGAGACACGCTATCCGGTGCTGCTCGAACAATTCGCCATCCGGCGCGGGTCGGGCGGGGCGGGTGCGTGGCATGGCGGCGGCGGCACCGTCCGCCGCCTGCGTTTCCGCCAGCCCCTGCGCGCCGCGATCCTCAGCAACCGGCGCGTCGTCCCGCCCTTCGGCCTGAACGGCGGCGGCGCGGGGCAGCCGGGCCGCAACCGTGTCGAGCGGGTCGGTGGCCGTGTGCAGGACCTAGCCTCGACCGCCGGGATCGATATGGGCGAGGGCGATGTGCTGGTCATCGAGACGCCCGGCGGCGGCGGCTATGGGCGGAGGACGCACTGATGTGGGTGCTGGCCGGAATCGTCGTCATCGCGGGCGGCTTCCTGCTGCGCTTCCATCCGCTGCTGGTCATCATCGTCTCGGCGTTCGTCACCGGCCTTGCCGCGGGGCTGGACCCCGTGCGGATCGTCGCGACCTTCGGCCATGCCTTTAATGAAACGCGTTATGTGACCGCGATCTATATGGTGCTGCCCGTGATCGGCCTGCTGGAGCGGCGGGGGCTTCAGGCACGCGCACGCGCATTGGTCGCGGGGCTGCGCGGCGCGACGGCGGGGCGGTTGCTGACCGGCTATCTGCTGTTCCGACAGGTGACGGCGGCGCTGGGGCTGACCTCGGTCGCCGGACCGGCCCAGACCGTCCGTCCGCTGGTCGCACCGATGGCGGAGGCCGCCGCCGAGCGTCAGGGCGGGACGGCGGATGATGCGGAACGGGTCAAGGCGATGGCGGCGGCGACCGATACGGTCGGGCTGTTCTTCGGCGAGGACATCTTCCTGGCGGTCGGATCGATCCTGCTGATGAAGGGTGTGCTGGAGGGCTATGGCATCCTGCTGGAGCCGTTCCAGCTCTCGATCTGGGCGATCCCGACGGCGATCGCGGCGTTCGTGATCCACGGGACGCGATTATGGTGGCTCGACCGGCGTCTGTCGCGGGGCGGTGCGCGATGATCGGGCTGAACCTGGTCTATGCGGTGGCGGGGATCGTCTTTGCCGTCTTCTCGCTTCTATCGGCGCGTGACCGGCGCTTCGCCAATGCCGCCTTTTATGCGCTGATCACCGCATCGTTCCTGTTCGGCAACCGGCTGGGCGATGTCGCCAACGGCGTGCTGGTGCTGGCGCTGATCGGCATTGCGGCATCGGGGCGGATGCGTCGCGCCGAAGCGGTGGAGCCTGCCGAGGATCGCCATCGTGCGAAGGTCTTCGTTCCCGCGCTCATCATTCCGGCGGTCGCACTGATGGGAACGCTGGCGTTCAAGCATGCGACTACGCTCATCGATCCCAAGCAGGCGACGCTGGTCGCGCTGACATTGGGCACGTTGATCGCGCTGATCCTGTGCGGAGTGCTGCTGCGCGCACAGCCTGCCGAGCCGTTCGTCGCCGGGCGCGGGCTGATCGACGATATCGGCTGGGTCGCGGTGATGCCGCAGATGCTCGCCAGCCTGGGCGCGGTCTTCGCGCTGGCCGGGGTAGGGGGCGTCGTCGGCGAGCTGGTCGGCGCGGTGATCCCGGCAGGCAGCGTGATCGGCGCGGTGCTGGCCTATGCGCTGGGGATGGCGCTTTTCACCATCGTCATGGGCAATGCCTTTGCCGCCTTTCCGGTGATGGCGGCGGCAGTCGGCGTGCCGATCCTGATCCGCCAGATGGGCGCAGACCCCGCCATCGTCGCGGCGGTGGGCATGCTGGCGGGCTTTTGCGGGACGCTGATGACGCCGATGGCGGCGAACTTCAACCTTCTGCCCGCCGCGCTGCTGGGGCTGAGGGACAAATATGCCGTCATCCGCGCGCAGGTGCCGACCGCGTTGCCGCTGCTCGTCTTCAACATCCTCCTTCTTTACGGAATGATCGCATGACCCGGTTGGACCGATCCGTCGCCGAACGCTTTGCCGCCATGACGCTGGGCCATGTCGGGCGCGAATATCCCAATGTGCTGATCCATGTCCTGAACGGACCCGAGGATGCGCGCACGCCCTCCGACCTGCATCCGATCTTCTATGGCAGTTACGACTGGCACAGCTGCGTCCATGGCTGGTGGCAGCTGCTGCGGCTGATCCGCCATTATCCCGATCTGGACGCCGCCCCGGCCATCCGCGCGCGCGCCGATGCGATGTTCGTCGCTGACAAGGTGGCGGGCGAACTGGCCTATCTGGAGCGGCCGGGTGCGGCGGGGTTCGAGCGGCCCTATGGCTGGGCGTGGATGCTGGCGCTGCATGACGAGGCGAGCCGTCATGATGCGGGCTGGGCCGAGGTGCAGGAGCCGCTCGCCCTGTTCTTCGCCCGGCGTTTCGCCGACTTCCTGCCGCGCCTGACCTATCCCTTGCGGGTCGGTACGCATTTCAACAGCGGCTTTGCCCTGACGCTGGCATGGGACTGGGCGGGCGAGCGCGACCCTGTATTGCGCGAGCGGATCGCGGCGGCGGCGCAGGGCTGGTTCGGGCAGGATCGCGGCTGTCAGGCCTGGGAACCCGGCGGCGACGAGTTCCTGTCGCCCGCCCTGTGCGAGGCGTTGTTGATGAGCCGGGTGCTCGACGAGGCCTCTTTCCGAACATGGTTCGACGCCTTCCTGCCGCATGTCGGGGCGGGCGAGCCCGCGACCTTGTTCACCCCCGCCATCGTGTCCGACCGCAGCGATGGCAAGATCGCGCATCTCGACGGGCTGAACCTGACCCGCGCCTGGTGCTGGCGGGTCATCGCCACGAAGCTGGGGCCGTCGCATCCGGTCGCGGCCCGTGCAGGCGCCACGGCAGATGCGCATCTGGCGGCCAGCCTGCCGCATCTGGGCGACGATTATATGGGCGAACACTGGCTCGCCACCTTTGCCCTGCTGGCGCTGGAAGCCGGATGAACATGATCGTTAGCTTCTGTAAGTTGTATGACAGCCGAATAATCTTAATTTAAGCAATCGTCTGTATCCCTCTTTTTCGTGCAAGGAGGGGAGTAAGAATGATAATATGTGTTCCGCGCCTGTTGTGCGGCGTGGCTCTGTGTGTGTTGTCGGTGACGCAGGCTCAGGCGGAGACGGCACCATCCGCGTCCACGACCGACGCGACGAAACCGGGCGAGGGGGAAGACGCCGCCAAGAAGGACGGCATCGTCGTCACCACGACGGCACAGAAGCGTTTCGAGAATATCCAGAACGTGCCGCTGGCCGTTCAGGTCATCTCCCCCGCCGAGCTGGACGCGCATGGCGTGCGCCACTTCCAGGAATTGGGCAAGGTCAGCCCCTCGCTGGTCATCCGTCCCGCCGAGCAGCCGGTCAACGGCACCGTCTCGCTGCGGGGTGTTGGCACGCTCGCCTTCGGCATCGGCGTCGAGACCGCCGTGGCGATCACCGTCGACGGCGCGGCTTTGCCCTTCATGGCGCGGGTCTACACCGACCTGCCCGATATCGCCCAGATCGAGGTGCTGCGCGGGCCGCAGAGCACGCTGTACGGCAAGGCGGCCTCGGCCGGTCTGGTCAAGATCATGACGGTGCAGCCGACCGACGATTTCCATGTCCGCGCCAATGCCACGGTCACCGGCGACCGCGAATATGGCACCAATGTCAGCGTGACCGGGCCGATCAGCGATACGCTCGGCTATGTCCTGTCGACCGGCTATTCCCATTGGGACGGCAATGTCCGTAACGTCTTCAACGGCAAGCGGACCAATGGCCGCGAGACCTTCAACACGCGCGGCAAGCTACGCTGGAAGGCGTCGCCCGACGTCACCTTCACCCTGTCGGGCAATTATGTCGATGGCAATGCGACGATCGCCCGGCCCTTCGTGGCGGTCGCGTCGAATGCGCTGCTGCGCGGCGTCGCGGGGCAGACGCCGTCGGTCGTCTTCCCGGGCGTGACGCCGGGCCCGGACAATCAGAATGTCAGCAACAATTACTGGTCGCACAACAAGTTCTCGGGCGGCGGCGCGCTGCTCAGGAGCGAGGCCAATATTGGCCGGATGAATATCCTGTCGCTGACCTCCTATGATCGTTTCCGGCTGGACGATTATCTCGATCAGGACGACACCGCGTCCCCGGCCGCGATCGGCAGCAATACCCAGGTCGGCGCGTTCAAATCGCGGATGTTCACGCAGGAACTGCGCCTGTTGTCACCGGGTGAGGACGCATTCCGTTATGCACTGGGCGTCTATTACGCCAATACCGGCTTCGACCGGCCGTTCCAGCGCGGTCCGGCCTTCTCGCTCGCCAACTGGTATGCCACCACCGGATCGCGGCAGGTCGCCGCCTTCGGCCAGATCGACTGGGAGTTCGTGTCGAAATTGACCGGCACCATCGGCGGTCGTATCCAGAACGAGCGCGTCAAATACACCTTCGCCGACAATCTGGCGCGGACCAGCTATGCGGGGAATGCCGACGACACCGCCGCCACCTATCACCTCGGCCTGACCTATCAGGCGACGCCCGATGTCATGACCTTCGCCAGCTACTCGACCGGCTATAAGGGTCAGACCTACGACCTGACGACCGGGTTCAACCAGAACCGGGCGGCAGCGGGGCCGGTCAAGCCGGAGCGGTCGCGCGACAAGGAACTGGGCATCCGCACCCAGTTCTTCGACCGTCACCTGACGCTGAACGCCACGCTGTTCGACACCGACTATACCAATCTCCAGGCGCAGACGATCGAGACGCTGGCGGACGGCACCAGCAATTTCCGCCTGACCAATGTCGGCAAGTTCAAGACGCGCGGGATCGAGATCGAAACGGCGGCACGGCTGGGCCGCGACATCGCGCTGCGCGGGGCGATCACCTATCTCGACGCCAAGTACACCTCCTTCCCCTCGGCGCAATGCTATCCGATGCAGACGGCGGCGCAGGGGTGCAGCGGCTCGCCCGCCCGCCGCGACCTGACCGGGGTGCGCGCGCCGCAGGCTCCGGTATGGAAGGGCAATTGGTCGGTCGATTATACGCCGCCGCTGACCGACACGCTGGACGGCTTCGCCCAGGTCGCCGGGGAATATCAGTCGAGCCTCTATTATGTCGCGGCCGATCCCCAGACCTTCCAGCCGGGCTTCGCCATCTTCGACCTGCGGCTGGGCGTCCGCTCGCATGACAAACGCTGGGACGTGACGGCGTTCGTCAACAATCTGTTCGACCAGCAATATTATGCGTCGCTGGTCAACACGGCGGGCAATTTCGCTGGCCGTACGGCGACGCAGGCGGTCCTGCCACGCGACTTCCGCCGCTATGCCGGCGTGCGGTTCGGCGTGAATTTCTGAGTCAGATCACCCCCTCCCCTTCAGGGGAGGGGCCTGATTATTGTTTCAAATCTTCAGATGCGCCGTCCGGTCGCGCTTCGCCGCCAGTGCCTGGCGCACCTCGGCCACCGCTCGGGCCTCGCTGGCGATCAGCAGGCCTTCGAGCGCGGCGGTCAGGTGTCGCTGCATCGCGATCCGCGACGCGACGGGATCGCGCGAGCGCAGCGCCTCCAGGATCGCAGCGTGGTGCTCGACGATCGGGCGGACATCGATCTCGCGGACCTTGGCGTCGAGCAGGACGCTCTCGGCCGAGCGGAGCCGCTGTTCCCAGAGCCGGTCGATCGTCTCCAGGATCGCGCTGTTCCGCGTCGAACGGGCGATCAGCGTGTGGAAAGCGCGGTCGGCATGGAAGGCGCCGCCGACCGTGTTATTCTCCTCCTCGATCGCATCGACCAAAGTCGCCAGTTCGTCGAGTTCGCTATCGGTGATCTGCGAGGCCGCCAGCGCCGCCGCTTCCGGCTCGAACAGCAGGCGCGCTTCGGCGACTTCCATCGCGGAGACGCCGAAATCGGGCGTCTCGCCCTGGCCCGGCAACGCCACGACATGCGCGCCCGACCCGATCCGCACCTCGATAAACCCCTGGACTTCCAGCGCGATCAGCGCCTCGCGGATGACCGGGCGGCTGACGTCGAACCGCGTCGCCAGCTCGCGTTCGGCGGGCATGCGCGTACCGATCGGGTAGCGGCCCTCCTGCAACTCGGTGATCAGCGTGCGGGCGAGTTCCCGGTAGAGCCGGTCCTGGGTCGTGTTGTTGTCCATCACGACCCTTATAGGGGCCGAGGCGGGAGGCTGGTCAAGCGCCAGTCTCAGACCAAATTGTGTCAGGCCAATTGCGACATTTTACCGCGGTCGGTCTCGACGACGACCGTCCCGGCGATGCGCGCGGCCTCCGCCAACCGGGCATCCGCGGTGTCGGTCACGAGGAAATCGACATCGCGCATGTCGCCGACCCGCACGGGTGCTGCGCGTTCCAGCTTGGACCCGTCAAGGGCCAGCAGCACCTGCCGCGCCTGGGCGATGATGGTCTGCGACACCCGCACCTCGTCCACGTCGAAGTCGAGGAAGCTGCCGTCCGGATCGATGGCCGATGCGCCGATCAGCGCCATGTCGACCTTGAACCCCCGGATGAAGTCCATCGCCAGAGCGCCCACCACCGCCCGGTCGCTGGCGCGGACACGGCCTCCCGCGGCGATGACCTCGATCGAGGGACGGCCACCCAATATGTCGACGACGTTGAGGTTGTTGGTGATGACCATCAGGTCGCGGTGATCGACCAGGGCGCGGGCGATCGCCTCGGTGGTCGAGCCGATATTGATGAACAGGCTGGCCCCGTTGGGCACCAGCGCCGCGGCCGCCGATCCGATCGCAGCCTTGGCGGGGGCCGCGACGCTGCGCCGTTCGGCATAGGCGAGATTGTCGGTGCCCGAGGTCACGACCGCGCCGCCATGGACCCGCGCCAGCATCGACTGGCCCGCCAAAATGTTGAGGTCCTTGCGGATCGTCTGCGGCGTCACGCCCAGCTTTTCGGCCAGTTCGTCCACGCCGACGCTGCCCGTCCGCCGCGCCACGTCGAGGATCGCGGCATGACGCGCCGCGACGATCTCCGCCGATCCGGGGGCGGGAGGCTTCACGCGATGCCCTGCTCAGCGAGATAGGCGGCCAGCCGCTCGGGCGTTCCGGAGGGTACGTGCAGGCCCAGCTTGCTGCGGCGATAGAGGATGTCCTCCACCGTGCGCGCCCATTCGGTCTTCACCAGATAATCGACCTCGGCGGTATGCAGCCCGCCGCCCAGATCGGGGCCAAGATCGCCTAGCCCGATCACCGCATCGACGCGCGTGCCATAGGCGCGGGCCAGACGGCGGAGCAGGGCGGGGGGCAGATCAGGTTGGCGTGTGGCCAATTCGCGCAGGAACGCCTCGAAATCGGCGTCGGCGATATCCCCGCCGGGCAGCGCCGCTCCGGCTGTCCACGCCTCCCCGGCGGCAGGGAAGAACCGCGCCAGTTCGCGCATCGCGTGTTCGGCGAGCTTGCGATAGGTGGTGATCTTGCCGCCGAAGATGTTGAGCATCGGCGCGCGCTCCTCGCCGTCCGCGCCCGTATCGAGGTCGAGCACATAGTCGCGCGTCACCGCCGAGGCATTGGCCGAGTGATCGTCATAGAGCGGCCGGATACCGGCATAGCTCCACACGATATCGGCCTCCCCGGTCTTCCGCGCGAAATAACGGTTCACCGTGTCGAGCAGATAGCTGGTTTCCGCCGCACCGATCTGCGCCTTGGCGGGCGCGTCGGTCCAGGGTTCGTCGGTGGTGCCGACCAGCGTGAACTTGCCCTCATAGGGAATGGCGAAGACGATCCGCCGGTCGTCATTCTGGAGCATGAAGGCATGGTCGCCCTCATAGAGGCGCGGCACGACGATATGGCTGCCCTTGACCAGCCGGACCCCGCGATCGCGCCGCGCCCCATGGGTACGGCCGATGACGTCGGCGACCCAGGGGCCCGCCGCATTCACCAGTGCGCGGGCGCGGACGGTGCGCGTCCGGCCCGCCGCCTCGATCGTCGCGACCCAGCCATCGCCCTCGCGCTGTGCATCGATCAGCCTCGTGCGCGTCGCGATCGTCGCGCCCCGCTCCGCCGCGTCGATCGCGTTGAGCACGACGAGGCGGCTGTCCTCGACCCAGCAGTCCGAATAAACGAAAGCCTTGCCCTTTCGCGGCGAAAGCCCGTCGCCGAGCGCCGAACGCTCCAGCGAGACCGTGCGCGTGCCCGGCAACTTCTCGCGACCGCCCAAATGGTCATAGAGGAACAGGCCCAACCGCACCATCCAGGCGGGCCGCGGCGACTGGGTCTGGGGCAGGACGAAGGACAGCGGCCAGATGATGTGCGGCGCCATGTTCAACAGCCGCTCGCGCTCGATCAGCGCCTCTCGCACCAGCCGGAACTCGCCATATTCCAGATAGCGCAGACCGCCATGGATCAGCTTGGTCGAGGATGAGGAGGTGTGGCTCGCCAGATCGTCCTGCTCGACCAGCAGCACCGACAGGCCGCGCCCGGCGGCGTCGCGCGCGATCCCCGCACCATTGATCCCGCCGCCGACGATCAGCAGGTCGATCCTCTCCATCGCATGGTCCGTCATGCCGCTTGTCCCTGTTCTTGAGCGCCGTCCTTGCTATACCATCCGGACCGAAAACGAAAGCATTGACGTTCATATGAAAGCGTGTGACGTTTCAAAACGAAAACAGGGAGAGGGGTGAGCGATGGCGTCGCACATTCTGGTGATCGATCAGGGCACGACCTCGACGCGCAGCATCGTGTTCGACGGGCAGGCCCGCCGGGTCGCCATTGCACAGGCCGAGTTCGCGCAGCACTACCCCGCGCTCGGCTGGGTCGAGCATGACCCGGAGGATATCTGGCGCGATGCGCTCGCCACCGCGCGCAAGGCGATCGACGAAAGCGGCGTCGCCCCGGCGCAGATCGCCGCGATCGGCATCACCAACCAGCGCGAGACGGCGGTCGTCTGGGACCGCGCCACAGGCGAGCCGATCCACCGCGCCATCGTCTGGCAGGACCGGCGCGGCACCGACCTGTGCCAGACGCTGAAGGCCGATGGTGCCGAGGATCTGGTGCGCGAGCGGACCGGATTGCTGATCGACCCCTATTTTTCGGCGACCAAGCTCGCCTGGCTGCTCGACCATGTCGAGGGCGCCCGGGCACGGGCGGAACGCGGCGAATTGGCGTTCGGCACGATTGACAGCTTCCTGCTCTGGCGGCTGACCGGCGGGGCGGTCCACGCGACCGATATCACCAATGCCAGCCGCACGATGCTGTTCGACATTCATCGGGGCATGTGGGACGAGGAATTGTGCCGTCTGCTGCGCGTGCCGATGGCGATGCTGCCAGAGGTGCACGACAATGCGCATGTCTTCGGCACCACCGCCCCCGATCTGCTCGGTGCGGCAATTCCAATCGCAGGCATGGCGGGCGACCAGCAGGCGGCCTTGTTCGGGCAGGCCTGTTTCCGCCACGGCATGGCCAAGTCGACCTATGGCACCGGCTGCTTCATGCTGCTCAACACCGGCGATACGGCGGTCGCGTCGAAGCACCGGCTGCTGACCACACCCGCCTACCGGCTGAACGGCCGGACGACCTATGCGCTGGAGGGATCGATCTTCGTCGCGGGGGCGGCGGTGAAGTGGCTGCGCGACGGGCTGGGCGTCATTACCCATGCCAGCCAGACCGACGATCTGGCTACGCAGGTGCCCGATAGCCACGGCGTCTATATGGTCCCCGCCTTTGTCGGCATGGGCGCGCCCTATTGGGAGCCGGATGCGCGCGGCGCCATTTATGGTCTGACGCTGGGCGCCAGTGCGGCGCATCTGGCGCGCGCGGCGCTGGAGTCGGTCGCCTATCAGACGATGGACCTGGCCGAGGCGATGAAAGCCGATGCAGGCGAAGGCCCCGCCATCCTGCGCGTCGATGGCGGCATGGCGGCGAATGACTGGCTGTGCCGCTTCCTTGCCAATATGATCCGGACGCCGGTCGAGCGGCCCGCCGACTTGGAGACGACGGCGCGCGGCGCGGCCTTCCATGCCGGGCTGGCGACGGGGGTGTGGTCGGGCCTCGATGCGCTGGAGAAGCTCTGGTCGCGGGAGGAATGTTTCGAGCCTTCCATGGCCGAGGACGCCCGCGCGCCGCTGGTCACCGGGTGGCGCGACGCGGTGGCCCGGACGTTGGCCAAGCCGGGCGCGTGACGATGGCGAAGCGGCCGCTGCTGGTCGGTAACTGGAAGATGCATGGCGATGGCGGCGATTTGCCGACCGTCATCGCGATCGGTGAGGCGGCGCGGCGGCATCCCGCCGTCGATGTCGCGCTGTGCTTGCCTGCGACGCTGATCGAGCGGGCGGGGCGCGTTTGCCTGGGCCTCGCCATCGGGGGGCAGGATTGCCATGCCGAGCCGAACGGCGCGCATACCGGCGACATTTCCGCCGCGATGCTGCGCGAGGCGGGCGCGTCGCTGGTCCTGCTGGGCCATAGCGAGCGGCGGCACGACCATCACGAGAATGATGTGTTGATCGCGGCCAAGTTGCGGGCGGCGCGGGCGGCGGGGCTGGATGTGATGCTGTGCGTCGGCGAGACGGCGGAGGATCATGCCGCCGGTCGATCGGCGGAGGTGGTCCGGCAGCAACTGACGCGTTCGCTTGCGGGGATGGGCGGGCAGGGGATCGCCATCGCCTATGAACCCGTCTGGGCGATCGGCGGTGACCGTACGCCCGATCCGGCGGAGGTCGCGGCCATGGCCGGGCTGATCCGCGATACGGTTTCGGGGGTGCGCATCGTGTATGGCGGCTCGGTGACGCCCGATAACGGTGCGGCGCTGTTCGTCGATGGCGGGGTCGACGGTTTTCTGGTCGGTCGCCAGAGTTTGGATGCCGAGGCGTTCATCGCGATTCTAAAATCGATCGACTTGGCAACACGCCAAATTTCGTCCCCATCGTAGGGGACCGTTGCGAAGCACCCCGAGGTTATCCGGTGAAGGCGGGGGAGTGAGCTCTTTTTGCCAGGACCCAAGACGGCCCCCGATCCTGCTTCTCGGCGTCTGGCAGGGTGGAACGGTGCTGGTAACGGACGGGTCTCAGACAGGCTGGAATGATCGGGTCATCTTGCCAGCAGCCGGTGGCGGCTATTGCGCGCCAGGCCGCGACAGCGGACGCAGGTCAGTCCCGTCCAGCAATGCAGCGTCGCGAACGCACTGTCGATGGCGGCCCGGCGCAGGGCAATGAGGCAGTTGTGCCTCCACTGCCAGCGGGTCAACGGTGGGCCGCCGCCCTGGCTTTTATGCCTGACTCTCGCCACGATCCCATGAAGGGGGGACTTGTGTCGGTTCAAGGTCTTGTCATCAGGCTTAAGCGGCAACCTTCAAGTCACGATGGATCGGCGCCAAAGCGGCCAGGAACTGTTCGGCACTGGCGCGCCACGAGAAGCCCTGGCCAAAGGCCGCGCAGGTCGTGCGATCAAGCGTCAGCGCACCCGCGATGGCCCGGTTCAGCGCCTCGTTCATCACCCCGACCGCTGGGCTGAGCACATCTAGCGGCCCCTGGACCGGCAGGGCGGCAACCGGTGTTCCGCAAGCCAGGGCCTCTATCATCACCAGCCCGAACGTGTCGGTCCGGCTGGGGAAGACGAAGACGTCCGCCGTACGATAGACGGCGGCCAGATCCTCGCCGAACTTGGCGCCCAGGAAGCGCACCTCGGGATATTGCTCGGCCAGCGCCGCACGGGCGGGGCCGTCGCCGACCACGACCTTGGTGCCCGGTGTCCGTGTTTCGAGAAACGCCGCGATGTTCTTCTCCACCGCGACGCGGCCTGCATAGAGCTGCACCGGGCCGGGCAGTCGCGCAACCATCGCGTCACGCCGCCCTTCGGCGCGGAACAACGTGGTGTCGACGCCGCGTCCCCAATGCCGGTTCTGCGGCAAGCCATGCGCGGCCAGCGTCGCGGCTACACTGGGCGTCGAGGCCAGGATCGCGGTCGACGGCGTATGGAACCAGCGGACATAGCGCCAGACCAATTCCGGGCTGACCGCCTTCACCCGTGCCGCGACATATTCGGGGAATTGCGTATGATAGGCGGTGGTGAAGGGCAGTCCGTGCGACAGGCACCAGCGTCGTGCGAGCAGCCCCAGCGGTCCTTCCGTCGCGATGTGCACGGCATCGGGTCGAAAGCCGCCAAGCGCCCGCCCGACCGCGCCGGGGGCGGGCAGCGCCAGCCGGATTTCGGGGTAGGTAGGGCAGGGGACCGAGGCGAAAAGGTCGGGGGAAACCACGTTGACCTCATGGCCCATCGCGCGGAGTTCGGCCGTGACCGATTGCAGGGTGCGGACCACGCCATTGACCTGGGGCGCCCAGGCGTCGGTGACGATCGCGATCCGCATCCGGCCTTGTCCTTTCCGATCAGGCAGCGATGGCGGCGACGGTCGGCTTGGTCCGCCGGGCCTCCATCTCGTCGCCCCAGTGCAGGATCTCCATCGTGCCGTCGAAATGCTCGACCAGCGCGGTGCAGCCTTCCACCCAGTCGCCATCATTATAATAGGTGACGCCGTTGATGTCGCGGATTTCCGCCGTGTGGATATGGCCGCATACCACCCCGTCGACGCCGCGTGCGCCTGCGGCATGGGCGACAACTTCCTCGAAATGCGAGATGAAGGCGACGGCGTTCTTCACCTTGGCCTTGGCGTGCTTGGACAGCGACCAGTAAGGGCGCTTCATCCACCGCCGGACGATGTTCACCCAGCGGTTCACCTCCATCAGCGCGGTGTAGGCGAAGTCGCCGACATGGGCGAGCCAGCGATGCGCCAGCGTGATCGCGTCGAACTCGTCGCCGTGCAGGATCAGCAGGCGGCGGCCGTCCGCCGTCTCGTGGATCGCCTTGCGACAGATGGCGATGCCGCCGAAATCCATGCCGGTGAACTGGCGGAAAATCTCGTCGTGATTGCCGGGGATATAGACGACGCGGGTGCCGCGCTTGGCGCGCTTCAGCAGCCGCCAGACCACGTCGTTGTGCGCGGCGGGCCAATAGAATTTCTTCTTCAGCCGCCAGCCGTCGATCATGTCGCCGACCAGATACATGATCTCGCTGTCGACATGGTCCAGAAAGTCGATCAGCATCTCGGCATTGCAGCCGCGCGTGCCGAGATGCACGTCCGAGATCCAGATGGTGCGGTAACGGCGGCGCTCATGGCCCTCGGGCTCGGGCGTCACCGGCGCGCGGGGGATGAAGTCGAGGATGGCGGCGTCTTCGTGCAGCGAGCCATCGATCGGAATGCTGGTCATCGGCATCGTCGGAACCCCACGCTTGGCGTTCCGTATGTCATAGGCGTCATCTGTTACGCCCGCGTCGCAGATCGGTGACAGGCGCGCAGCAGTTTCATGACTCGGGGAAGTCACCGCATAAGAAAAACCCGCCGATCCCGAAGGACCGACGGCTTGTTTTCTTTCACGCCCCTCTCGCAAGCGAGTTTCAGGTCGGTCTTGCCCCCGGCATGACCTAAAAGATGCGGGGCATCGATTACCTGAAACCGGGATGGGGGAGGGCAAGGCCACAGGCGACAGGCTCTGTGAGACTTCAATACCTCCCCTCGGTCCCCTCCCGCCTGCGGGAGCGGATGCAGAAAGGGGCTTAGATGTCTGATCCCACGGTGTGATGGTACGTTTGACCATTGCGCATGGCGGGAGGAGCAATGGGGCAGGTTCTACACGGGAGCGCCCGCACGACTGAGGCAGTCCCCCGGCCTTCGCCGGGGCGGGCTGGCGATACAGCGGAGCAAAGAGAGCGTAAGGGCGCTGGCCCGACGACACGGCATCAGCCCGACCACCGTCCAGAAGTGGCGCAAGCGGGCGAGCGTCAGCGATGCCCCAATGGGGCCGGAGGCCAATCATTCCACCGTGCCAACGTTGGACGAGGAAGCGATGATTGTGGCGTTCCGGCGTCACACGCTGCTGCCGCTAGCCTGCTCCCGCGTAGGCGGGGACTGCCTCTACGGCCTCCAGCCGACGATCCCACATTTAACCCGTTCCGCGCTAGACCGCTGCCTGCAGCGGCTTGGAATCGGCCGGTTGCCCGAGGTGGACGGTGACAAGCCAGCCAGCCAGAAATTCAAGTCATAGGCGATCGGCTACTTCCACGTCGACATTGCCGAGGTCCGCACCGGGGAAGGCAAGCTCTACTTCTTCGTCGCGATCGACCGGACATTAAAGATTGCTTTTGCCAGGCTCCGAGACAAGGCCAACGTTACCAGTGCCGTCGCCTTCCTCGACGAGCTGGTCGAGGCGGTGCCCTATGACATACACACCATGCTGACCGACAACGGCATCCAGTTCGCACACCTGCCGAAGAACCGGGACGGACCCACGGCACGCCTGCGCGGTCACCCCTTCAATCGCGCCTGCTGGCGGCATGGGATCGAGCGCCGGCTTACCAAGCCGAACCACCCCTGGACCAACAGCCAGAGTCTGCCCCGGCGAAGGCCGGGATCGAACGAATGAACCGGACAATCAAGGACGCGATGGTCAAACGCTATCAATACGACAGCCATGACCAGCTTCAACAGCACCTTGAGCTATTTATCGAGGCTTACAACCATGCCCGCCGGTTGAAGACGCGCCACGGCATCACACCCTAGGAATATGTCGCACGCACCTGGACAGGAAACCCGAGCCGATCCAAAATCGATCCGTACCGCCACTCCTCGGGACTACCCACCTAGCCCATGTCCTCGGCGGTGATGACGTCGGCGATGGCGTTGGCCTCGCGCTTGACGTTGATCGCGATGCGCAGGCCGAAACTACCAACTTGTAACCAAACTGACATTGGTCCGTAAACGGAAAAAATGTGACGTTCTCGTCATGAGACCATTGGGCTGGCGCATTGTCCGGCGTGCTGCTTAAATGACGCATCTGTGAAAGGTTCGCGCGGCGGTGGTCCGGGTGCGCGAGGCGAATGGACCGGGGGGGAGTTCAAGATGGTCATGTCACCAGTCCGCGCCGGAGTGCCGCTGCTGGAGATCTGCGTCGATGACGCGGAGGGTGTGGCGGCGGTCGTGGCCGCGGGGGCGGACCGGATCGAGCTTTGCGGCGCGCTGGGCCTGGGCGGGTTGACCCCCTCGGCGGCGCTGGTGGCTCATGCGGTGGAATCCGGCGTTCCGGTGCATGCGATGGCGCGGCCGCGCGATGGCGACTTCCGTTATGACCGTGCCGATATGAGACTGGTATTGAAAGAAATTCGCCACATGGTGGCGATGGGTGTCGCGGGCGTCGTCGTCGGGGCGATGGCAGACGACCAGCGGCTCGACCTGGAGGCGCTGGCGCGCTGGCGGGAGGCGTCGGCCGGGGTGGCTATCGTGTTGCACCGGGCGATCGATCTGGTGGCGGACCCGGTCGAGGCGGTCGGGCAGGCGGCGGAGCTGGGCTATGACCATATTCTGACCTCGGGCGGGGCGGCGACGGCCGAACGGGGCGCCGACGTCATTGCGAAGATGGTCGAGGCTGCGGATGGGCGGCTGTCGATCATCGCGGGATCGGGCGTCTCGGCGGAGAATGTCAGGGCGCTGATCGCCCGGACCGGGGTCGATGCGATTCATGCTTCGGCGAGTGTGCGGGAGGATTGGGGGGATTCGCGCGTGCTCGACATGGGCTTTGCGATAGGGCCCAGGCGTCGGACGAGCGCCGATCGCATCGCGGCGATACGGCAGAAAATAGGGGAAGGATAAAAGCCAATGTATGCCAAATATAATACCTATTGCTCACTTGGTTTGGCTGGGATAAGCCCGTTGTCGAAGCGGGGCGTGGCATGAGCGACGCCCGGGCAAAGGGGGATGGCGCGGCCATGACATTCTCGGCGCAGGTCGGCTCCTTCCGAAAGGGGAACCCCGCGCCGTTATACCTCCAGCTCCAGCAGCTGCTGCGCGATGCGATCACGAACAATGTCCTGGCCGAGGATGACGCGATCCCCGCCGAGCGCGATCTGGCAATCGAATATGACGTGTCGCGGATCACGGTGCGCAAGGCGATCGGTGGTCTGGTCGAGGAAGGGTTGCTGACGCGCCGTCGCGGTGCGGGGACCTTCGTCGCGGGGCGTGTGGAGAAGAGCTTCTCCAAGCTGTCCTCCTTCTCCGAGGACATGATCGCGCGCGGCCGCACGCCGAGCAGCCAGTGGGTCAGCCGTGCCCCTGGCACGGTGACGCCGGAAGAGGCGATGTCGCTGGGCCTGTCGCCGGGTGCGCCGGTCTATCGTTTCCAGCGCGTACGCTATGCCGATGAGGTGCCGATGGCGATCGAGGTGTCGACCATCGCGGGCTTTGCGCTGCCCTCGATCGAGGCGGTCGACCGGTCGCTCTATGCTGCGCTGGAGCGGACCGGCAACCGGCCGGTGCGCGCGCTGCAGCGGTTGCGCGCGGTGCCGTTCGGGCCCGATCATGCCAAGATGTTGGATGTCGATCCGGGCCATGCGGGCCTGTTGATCGAACGGCGCGGATTTCTACGCGATGGACGGGCGGTGGAATATACCCAGTCCTTCTATCGCGGCGATGCCTATGATTTCGTCGCGGAGTTAACCGATGTCTGATGTGATGACCGCCGGTAGTGCGGGGACCAGCACCCTGATGGGAGCGGAAGCGGGGGAGGCGCCGGAAGCGATCGCCCGGCTGCTCGCGCGCAATGCGCCGACCGTCCGGGCGCTGGCCGAGCGGCTGCGTGCCGCCCCGCCGCCGGTGATCGTCACCATCGCCCGTGGCTCGTCGGATCATGCCGCGACCTACGGCAAATATATCCTGGAGACCAAGACCGGCGTGCCGGTCTCGTCGGCCGCGCCTTCGGTGGCGTCGATCTTCGAAACGCCGATGAAGGTCCAGGGTGCGCTGGTTATCGCCATCTCCCAGTCGGGGCGTAGCCCGGACCTGCTGGCGACGGTCGAGGCGTATCGCGCGGGCGGTGCGCATATCGTGGCGCTCGTCAACGATGAGGAGTCGCCGCTGGCGACCGGCGCGGATACCTTCCTGCCGCTGTCGGCCGGTCCCGAAAAGGCCGTCGCCGCCACCAAGTCTTGCCTGACCGCGCTGGCGGGGCTGGCGCAGCTCGCCGCCGCCTGGGCAGGCGACGAGACGCTGGAGGCCGCCCTCAATGACCTGCCCGGTCAGGTCGAACAGGCGCTGGGCCTCGACTGGTCGTCGGCCGTGGAGGGCCTGCGCGAAGTCAGCCAGATGTTCGTACTGGGTCGCGGCTACGGCTACGGCGTGGCGCAGGAAGCGGCACTGAAGCTGAAGGAAACCTGCTCGATCCAGGCAGAGCCGTTCAGCGCCGCCGAGGTGCGTCACGGTCCGATGCGGATCGTCGAGCCCGGCTATTCGGTACTGGGTTTCGCCACCTCCGACGTGGCGGGCGAGGATGTGAAGGCGGTCGCCGACCAGTTCGAGGCGCGCGGCGCCAAGCCGTTCGTCGCGGGGCAGGCGGGTAGCCTGCCGATGGTCGCGGGCCATCCCGCGCTTGAGCCGATTTCGATGCTCGCCAGCTTCTACCGCATGGTCGAGGCGCTGGCACTCGCCCGTGGCATGGACCCCGACTCGCCGCCGCACCTGCAGAAAGTGACCCGCACGCTATGACCCGTTTCCGTTTCGTCAACGGCCATGTCGCGACCCAGGGCGGCGTCCTGCCGGGCGCGGAAATCACTGTCGAGGGCGACCGTATCGCATCGATCGGCGCCGTGGATGGCTCCACTGACACGATCGACCTGAACGGCGGCTGGGTCGTGCCCGGCTATATCGACACGCAGGTCAATGGCGGCGGTGGCGTGCTGTTCAACGATCGGCTGGACGTGGACGGCATCGCGACCATGGCGGCGGCGCATGCCGTCTATGGCACCACCGCGATGCTGCCGACCCTGGTCAGCGAGACCCCCGATAAGATCGCCCGCGCGCTCGACGCGATCGACGAGGCGATTGAGGCGAGGGTGCCCGGCATCGTCGGCATCCATGTCGAGGGGCCGGTGCTGAACCCGGCGCGCAAGGGCATCCACGATCCGACGCGCTTCCGCGATCTGGACGAGGAAATGATCGCCGTGCTGACCCGCCCGCGCAAGGGCAAAGTCATGCTGACCGTCGCGCCCGAGCGGGTGCCGGTCGAGACGATCAAGCGCCTGGTCGCGGCGGGCGTGCTGGTCAGCGCCGGGCATAGCGAAGCGAGCTACGAACAGGCGATGGCCGCGTTCGATGTCGGCCTGTCGGGCATCACGCATCTCTATAATGCGATGCCCGCGATGCAGCAGCGGGTGCCGGGTCTGGCGGGCGCGACGCTCGACGATCCGCGGCCCTATGCCGGGCTGATCATCGACGGCTTCCACGTCTCCGCGCCGATGCTCCGGCTGGCGATGAAGGCGCGGCCGTTCGACAAGCTGATGCTCGTCACCGATGCCATGTCGTCGGTCGGCGCGGTGGAGAAGGACTTCGTCCTGCACGGCCGTCATATCGACGTCTCGGGCGGCAAGTGCACCTATACCGACGGCACGCTAGCGGGCTCGGACCTCGATATGGGGTCGGCGGTCGCCAATGCGGTCGAGCAGCTGCGCATCACCGTCGATCAGGCGGCGGCCATGGCGGCGACGCATCCGGCGGCCTTCCTGGGCCTGTCGCATGAGCGCGGGGCGCTGGCGCAAGGGCTGCGCGCCGACTGGGTGGTGCTCGACGCCGCGCTGAAGCCTGTCGAGACGCGCGTCGCTTCGGCGGAGCCGGTCGCGGCATGACGGTCGCGCGCCGCGACCTTCTGCTGGGCAGCGCGGTGGTGGGGCTGGCGGGCGGCATTGCGTCGGTCCCGGCCTTCGCCGCCAGCCGCCGCCCGGCGGACGGCGCGGGCGCGTTACCCATGCCCGAGCCCGTCGACCAGCTTCCGCCCGCGCTGCCCGTGCAGGATGCCGCCCGCGTCCTGATGGATCGCGGCTGGCTGTTCCACGAAGGCGATGTCGAGCCTGCGCCGCTCGACACGCACAATGCCACGTACCTGTCGGTCAAGGCCGGGAATGCGCGCGGCGCGGCGGCGGTCGATTATGACGACAGCGACTGGCAGGCGGTTGACCTGCCGCATGACTGGGCTTCGTTCCAGCCCTTCGTGAAGACCGCCAATGTCGCGCAAGGCTATCGCCCGCGCGGCATCGGCTGGTATCGGCGTAGCTTTCGCCTCGACCCCGCTTTGCGCGGACGGCGGATTGAGCTGGAATTCGGCGGCATCGCGACCTTCGCCACCATCTGGGTCAATGGCAGCGTCGTTTCGCACAATTTCTCGGGCTATAATGCCGTCCGCATCGACCTGACCCCATTCGCGCGGTTCGGGGACGAGGCCAATGTCGTCGCGGTGCGCGTGGATGCCGAGGCGATGGAGGGCTGGTGGTACGAAGGCGCCGGGCTCTATCGCCATGTCTGGCTGGGCGATTATGCGCCGGTGTCGATCGTGGCCGATGGCGTGCATGGCGATCCGCGCAAGCGGGCGGACGGCTGGCACGTCCCCGTCACCGCGACTCTGACCAGCATCGTCGACACCGACAGCCCGGTCACGGTCGAAGCGCGCCTGCTCGATCCGCAGGGCAAAATGGTCGCGCAGGGACAGGCGCAAACGACGGTCCCCGCGCTGGACGAGGGCAAGGCGGTGCTGGACCTGCCGGTCGCCGACCCCATGCTCTGGTCGGTCGAGCGCCCGACCCTCTACACGCTCGACGTGCGGCTGCTGCGCGATGGCAAGGTGGCGGACGAGCGGCGGGTGCCGATCGGATTCCGCACGCTGCGCTTCGACGCGGCCAACGGCTTTTTCCTCAACGACCGCCCCGTCAAGCTGAAGGGCGTCTGCCTGCATCAGGATCATGCGGGCGTCGGCACCGCGATCCCCGATGCGCTGCTCGGCTGGCGGCTCGAGCGGCTGAAGGCGATGGGCTGCAACGCCATCCGCTCCAGCCACAATGCGCCGACGCCCGAACTGCTCGACTGGTGCGACCGGCTCGGCTTCCTCGTGATGAACGAGAATCGGCAGTTCAATCCGGCGCCCGAATATCGTGCGCAGCTGGAATGGCTGGTCCGGCGCGACCGCAACCACCCGAGCGTCATCCTGTGGTCGGTCTTCAACGAGGAACCGATGCAGGGCACGCCCGCGGGCGTCGAGATGGTCAAGCGCATGGCGCATTGGGTCCGGGCGCTGGACGACAGCCGTCCGGTGACGGCGGCGATGAACGGGGCCTTCTTCAATCCGATCAACGTCGCGCAGGTCGTCGATGTTACCGGGTTCAATTATTATCAGGGCGACTACGACCGCTACCATCAGCTGAACCCGGCCAAGCCGATGACGAGCTCCGAGGACACCAGCGCCTTCATGACGCGCGGTGCGTTCGAGAGCGATCCGGCCCGCCACATCGCGTCGAGCTATGACGTCGAGGCGGCGAGCTGGGGCGACACGCATCGTGGTGCGTGGAAGAAGATTGCCGAGCGGGCCTTTGTGGCGGGCGGCTTCGTGTGGACCGGCTTCGACTATCATGGCGAGCCGACGCCCTATGAATGGCCGACCATCGCCAGCTTCTTCGGGATCATGGATTTGTGCGGCTTTCCCAAGACCGCCTTCGACATCCACCGCGCCGCCTGGGTCGATGACCAGCCGGTGGTCGCCATCGCGCCGCACTGGAGCTGGCCGGGGCGCGAAGGCAAGCCGACCAAGGTCATGGTCCTGTCCAATGCCGAGCGTGTCGTCCTGCGGCTGAACGGCAAGACGGTGGGCGAGGCGGCGGTCGACCGGCTGATGGGCAATGAGTGGACCGTGCCGTACGCGCCGGGCCGGATCGAGGCGATCGCCTATCGCGGCGGTCGCGAAGTCGCGCGCGCCGCGCATGAGACGGTCGGAGTGCCGGTCGCCCTTCGGCTGACCCCGGCGCGGACCGTGATGGCGGGCGATACCGAGGACGCGCAGGCGATCACGATCGATGCCGTGGATGCGAAGGGGCGCCACGTCCCGACCGCCAATCTGATGACCCGCTTCGCCATCGAGGGCGGCGCGATCATCGGGGTCGGCAATGGCGATCCCAACAGCCATGAGCCTGAAAAAGGCAACCAGCGATCGCTTTTCAATGGCCTCGCGCAGATGATCGTGCGGCCCGATATCGGGCGCGGGCGGATCACCATTCGTGCGACGGCGGACGGGCTGAAGTCCGCGACGCTGAAGCTCGACCGGCTGGGCGTGACGCCGCGTGCGCAGGTCGCGGTGATGAACGGCGACATGGACGTGCGCGAATGGCGGCGCTCGCCGCTGCTTCCGACCAGGCCGTCGCCCGATCTCGCGCCCGCCGCCAGCGACAATAATGGCTGGGCCTTCGTCCAGGCCGGGACTCCCACCCCGGCGGAGGCAGCGGGCTGGCGCGTCTATCGCGCGGTCGTCACGCCCCGGCGGGCGGTCGCGGCACGGGGCGGCGAACTGCGGCTGGCCTCGGTCGGCGGCATGGCGAGCCTGTGGGTCGATGGGCAGCTGGTCGCGGAGAAACGCGATCCCAAGCCCGGCCCGATGACGGCCACCCTGCCTTCGGGTGCGGGCAAGCGGACCATCGCGCTGATCGTCGCGGGGATGGGCAATATCGATAGCGGCCTGCTGGGCCGGGTGACGATCCGCTCGCGCTGAAGGCGCGCGTAGGGACGCTCACGGGGAAGGAATGCAGTTTGGCGAAAGTGACGTGCGATGAGTGACCTGACCGTTTATGCCCCGCTGGCCGGCTGGGTGACGCCGCTCCCCCAGGTGCCGGACCCGGTCTTTGCCGAAAAGATGCTGGGCGACGGTGTTGCGATCGATCCGGTCAACGACGCGCTTTGCGCCCCCTGCGACGCGACCGTGCTGACCGTGCATGAGGCTGGCCATGCGGTCACGCTGCGCAGCACCGACGGCTATGAACTGATCTGCCATATCGGCATCGACACGGTGTCGCTGGGCGGCAAGGGGCTGACCCCGCAGGTGAAGGCGGGCGCGAAGGTGTTGGCGGGTCAGCCGCTGATCCGCTTCAACCTCGATTATCTGGTCCAGAACGCCCCCGCCGTCGTCACGCCGATCATCGTCGCCGATGCCACCCGCTATGCCGTCGAGCCCATCGCCAAGGGGCTGGTTGTGGTCGGCGATCCGCTGCTGCGCGTCGTGCCGCTGGGCGTCGAGGCCGCCGAAGCCGACACCGATGGCGTGATGCTGATCGAGGAAACGGTCGTCGCGCTGTCGCACGGCCTGCACGCCCGTCCCGCCGCCCGGCTGGTCGAGGCAGTCCGCAAGCATGATGCGCGCGTCACCCTGTATCACGGCGACCGCCATGCCTCGGCGCTGAGCGCAGTCGGTCTGCTCGGGCTGGGTCTGGGCCATGGCACGACTGTCCGGATCCAGGCGAGCGGGGCGCAGGCCGCCGCTGCCCTGGCCGAGGTCATCGCTTTCCTGAACGACGCCACGCCGGAGGAAACGCCGGTCGATGTGCCCGAGCCTGTACGCGGCGAGGGGCCGGGGCTGGGCGGTGTGCCCGCCGCGCCGGGGCTCGCGGTCGGGCCGATCCACCGGCTGACCCGTGCCGCCATTCCGGTCGAGACGCAGGCGGGTACGGAGGAGGAAGAGCGCACCCGACTGAACGAAGCGCTCGACACCGTGCGCGAGGGGCTGGCGCGGGCCGCCGCCGCCGGTGGCGCACGCGGCGGGGTGATGGCCGCGCATGGCGCGATGCTGGCCGATCCGACGCTGACCGACGCCGCTTTGGCCGCGATCGGCCGGGGCATGAGCGCGGGCGTGGCGTGGCAGGAAGCGATCACCGAACAGGTCGCCGTCCTGCTGTCGAGCGGCGACCGCCGCATCGCCGAGCGCGCCGACGATCTGCGCGATCTGGAACGCCATGTGCTCGCCGCTCTTGCGGGCCTGCCGATCGAAGGGCCGAGCGTGCCGAGCGGTGCGATCCTGGTCGCCGAGGATCTGCTGCCCAGCCAGGTCGCGGCACTCGACGCCGCCGTCGTGGCGGGCATCGCGCTGGTCAAGGGCGGGCCAACCTCGCACGCCGCGATCCTGGCGGCGGGCATGGGGCTGCCCATGGCGGTGGCTTTCGGTGAGCCGCTGGCCGCGTTGGAGGATGGCCGGGTCATCGTGCTCGATGCCGATCGCGGCCTGATCGATCCCGAACCCGATGCCGAGGCCCAAGATCAGGTGCGCGACACCATCGCCCGCCGCAAGGCCGAGATGCAGGCCGCGCGCGTCGCGCAAGGGCCCTGCCGCATGGCGGACGGCACCCGGATCGAGATGTTCGCCAATCTCGGCTCGGTCGCCGATGCTGAGGCGGCGGTGGCCGAGGGTGCCGAGGGCTGCGGCCTGTTGCGCACCGAATTCCTGTTCCTGGAGCGCGCGACCGCGCCGACCCGCGACGAACAGGCCCGCGACTATCAGGCGATCGCCGATGCGCTGGGTGACCGGCCGATGATCGTCCGCCTGCTTGACGTGGGCGGTGACAAGCCTGCGCCCTATATGGACCTGCCCGTCGAGGAGAATCCGGCGCTGGGCCTGCGCGGCATCCGCGTGTCGCTCGCCGATCCGCAACTGCTGGAAGATCAGGTCGGCGCGATCCTGGCGGTGCGCCAGCCGTGCCGGATCATGGCGCCGATGATCGCCAGCCTGTCCGAGCTGGAGGCGGTTCGCGCCGTCGTCGAGCGGCAGGGCGGAAAGGCCGAGGTCGGTGTCATGATCGAAACTCCAGCCGCCGCAATTTCCGCTGATATTCTCGCGCGTAAGGCGGACTTCTTCTCGATCGGTACGAACGACCTGACCCAATATACGCTTGCCATGGATCGCGGCAACGCGGCGGTGGCGGCGGGCGTCGACGGGCTCCATCCGGCCGTGCTGCGGCTGATCGGCACGACCTGCGACGGCGCGGCCAAGCATGACACGCCGGTCGGCGTATGCGGCTCGCTGGCCGCTGACCGTCTGGCGGTTCCGATCCTATTGGGTCTCGGCGTCACCGAATTGTCGGTGCCCCCGGCACGGGTCGCGGCGATCAAGGCGCTGGTCGGCAAGCTCGACATGGTAAAATGCCGTGCCGCCGCGATTGCCGCGCTGGCGCTCCCCTCGGCGGCGGCGGTCCGCGCGCACATCACGAACATGCTTCAGGAGATCGGCGCATGAGCTCGCCCATGGCCACCATCCAATCGCTCGGGCGGGCGCTCATGCTGCCCATCGCGGTGCTGCCGGTCGCGGGCCTGTTGCTCCGGCTGGGCCAGCCCGACCTGCTCAACATCGCCTTCATGGCGAATGCGGGCAATGCGATCTTCGACAATCTTGGCCTGTTGTTCGCGGTCGGCGTCGCCACCGCCTTTGCCCGCGACGGCAATGGCGCGGCGGCGCTGGCGGGCGTCACCTGCTACCTCGTCACCATCAAGGGCGCAGAGACGCTGATCGTGCCGCCCGCCGGGACGGGAGCCGGATTGGCCAAGGATATCGCCGCGACCGTAGAGGCGGCGTGGCGGACCAAGTCGGTCCACCGGTTCGACGTGCCGGTCGGCATCGTCGCGGGGCTCATCGGCGGCAATTTCTATAACCGCTTCGCCACCATCAAGATGCCCGAATATCTGGCCTTTTTCGGCGGCCGTCGCTTCGTGCCGATCATCTCGGGCATTGCTGGCCTGGGTCTCGCGGCGCTGCTGGGCGTGGCCTTCGGCCCGGTCAATGCGGGCATCGACGCCATGAGCCAGGGCATCGTCCAGGCGGGCGGGCTGGGGCTGTTCGCCTTTGGCGTGCTCAACCGCCTGCTGGTCGTGACCGGCCTGCATCACATCCTGAACACCGTCGCCTATTTCGTGGTCGGCGATTATCAGGGCAAGACCGGCGACCTGACCCGCTTCTTCGCGGGCGATCCGACGGCTGGCGCGTTCATGAGCGGCTTCTTCCCCGTCATGATGTTCGGCCTGCCCGCCGCCTGTCTGGCCATGTATCATGAAGCCCTCCCCGAACGGAAAAAGGCGGTTGGGGGCATGCTGTTCAGCCTGGCGCTGATGTCGTTCCTGACCGGCGTGACCGAGCCGATCGAGTTCAGCTTCATGTTCCTCGCGCCGGTCCTCTATGCCTTCCACGCGGTCCTGACCGGCCTGTCGGAAGCGTTGATGAACGCGCTGGGCGTGCGGCTGGGCTATACCTTCTCGGCCGGTCTGTTCGATTACGTCATCAATTTCGGCAAGGCGACCAAGCCGCTGATGCTGTTGCCGATCGGCGCGGTCTATGCGCTGATCTATTACGCCGTGTTCCGCTTCGCGATCCGCCGTTGGAACCTGCAGACGCCGGGCCGTGAGGTCGAGGCGGCGGCGGAGGGCGAGGCCACCGAGATCGCCGGCGGGCGCGGGGCTTCCTTTGTCGCGGCGATGGGCGGCAGCACCAACCTCAGCGAGATCGCGGCCTGCACCACCCGCCTGCGCCTGATCGTGGTCGATCCCGCCCAGGTCGACGAACCCGCGCTCAAGCGGCTCGGCGCGCGGGGTATCCTGCGTCCTTCGCCCAGCGGCGTTCAGGTCGTGCTGGGTCCGATCGCCGACGCGGTGGCGATGGAAATGCGTGCCGCCGTCGAGTCCGGGCCGATCGCCGCCACCCTCCGCGCGGCGGCTCCGGTGACGGCCGCGCCGGTCCGGGAAGCAGCCGCTACCGCGCAGATCAGTCTGCCGGATACGCTGGTCCGGGCGATGGGCGGCGCCGACAATATCGTCTCGGCCAGCCACCATGCCGGACGGTGGCGTATCGTGCTCGCCGACCCGGCCCGAAAGGCCGGAACGAGTCCGGACGAGGCTCGGGCGGTGGCGATGGTAGCGCCCGACATCGTCCACATTCTGATTGATTAAATCACTGTCATTCTGACGTTAATCATATTGCCGCCCGATATGTAGACGATATAGGCCGGATTCTCGGACCATGAGAGTTGATGACGGTCGCATTCGACGGTGACCGGGACGGAGGGAATTTTTGGCCAGCGAACCGCCAGCCGTTTTGGACGATAAGCGGCTCTACCGCGCTCCGGCGTTGGAAAAAGGGCTCGACATCTTGGAGCTGCTGGCCGCCGAGGACCTTCCCTTGACGATGAGCGCGATCGTCAACCGTCTCGGGCGGTCGACCGGCGAGCTGTTCCGGATGATCCAGGTGCTGGAACATCGCGGCTATGTCTCGCAGGGGTCGGACGGCTATGTCATGACCTCGCGTCTGTTCCATCTGGGGTTGAAGCGTCCGCCGGTGCGCAGTCTGATGGAGCAGGCGCTGCCCGAAATGCGGATGCTCTCCGACCGGATCGGCCAGTCCTGCTATCTCGCCATTCCCTCCGGTGGGGCATCCTCGGTCATCGCGCGGATGGAGGCCAACACCTCGGTCGGCTTTTCGGTGCGTGTCGGCTATCGCCGCCCGATCCATGAAACCGCGTCGGGGCAGGTGCTATATGCCTTTCAGCCGGATCAGACCCGGGCCGAATGGGACAGCCTGTTCGATCCGCCGCTGTCGGACCAGCGCCGTGAATGCCTGCTCGTTACCGTCGAGCGGTTTCGGGCACAGGGTTATGCGCAGATGGACAGCGCAGAATTGCCCGGCATGGTCGAACTCGCCGTGCCGATCATGCGCGGGGGTCGCGCCGTCGCCGTGCTGACCGTGCCCTTTATCCGCATCACCGATGCGACGGTGGACGTCGACCAGGCGCTGGCGGCGCTGCGCGCGACCGCGACGTGTATCTCCGAACAGCTGATCGGCAACGACGCCCGTATCTGATGCCCGCGCCCTGGGCGGCCTGATCCCGACTTGTCCCGCCGCCTCTTCGACGCGATAGGGCCTGAGCCCGATTGAACAAATCCGACGAGCCGGACTTTAGACCCGATCGTCGGAGCGCCATGCGTCAAATCGGACAGGGACGGGGGACCAGCAGTTGTTTTTGAAATACTATAAGGGATCGCTTCTGTTCACATTGCTCTGCCTGGCCATCGCCGCCTGGCTGGGCTTTCAGAGCACGGGGACGGTCCCCGGCACGCTGGGCGTCCTGTGGATCGTGCTGGTCCTCGGCGTGCTGGAAGTGTCGCTGTCCTTCGACAATGCCGTCGTCAATGCGACCGTGCTGCGCGACATGGACGACAAATGGCGCCACCGTTTCCTCACCTGGGGCATCATCATCGCCGTGTTCGGGATGCGTATCGTCTTCCCGCTCGCCATCGTCGCCATCGCCGCGCATCTGGGACCGATCGAGGCGGTGAAACTCGCGGCGGGCGATCCGGTGCGTTATGAGCAGATCATCACCTCCGCCCATGTCGGTATTTCCGGTTTCGGCGGCAGCTTCCTGGCCATGGTCGGCCTGAACTTCTTCCTCGACGACGAGAAGGAGGAGCATTGGCTGCCCGTGATCGAACGCCCATTGGCCGCGCTCCGGGACATTTCGGGGCTGGCGACCGGCATTGTCCTGCTGGCGCTATACGCCATTTCGCGGTTCATCCCGGCCGATGACGCAATGACCTTCATCACCTCGGGCATTTTCGGCCTGCTGACCTATATCGCGGTCCACGCCATCGGCGTGCTGTTGGGCAGCGACGGCGATGCGGCGACGGGGGCGGCGGCACGGTCGGGCTTCGCCGCATTCCTGTATCTGGAAGTGCTGGACGCCAGCTTCTCGTTCGACGGGGTGATCGGTGCGTTCGCGCTGTCGAACAACCTGTTCATCATCGCGCTGGGGCTGGGCATCGGGGCGATGTTTGTCCGTTCGATGACGATCATGCTGGTCGATCACGGCACGCTCGCGCAATATCGCTATCTGGAGCATGGTGCCTTCTACGCCATCGTGGCGCTGGCGACGATCATGCTGCTGTCGGTGCGATTCCACATCCCGGAGACGATCACCGGCCTGATCGGCGCGACGCTGATCGGTCTGGCTTTCTGGGCGTCGGTCCGCAGCAACCGCAAGGCGCCGCAGGATCTGTCGCATGGCGGTGATCCGGTGCAGGCGGCGGGTAAGCCGATCGGCGATTGACGCCGCGATCATGTCGCTTGCGGAACACTTTGCCCATGCGGGGGATTTCCTCTCCAAACGCTGGGCGAGGGACAGGTCATGTCGGTTTCCGCAATCGATACGCGACGGGAGCAAAGGCGGGCCGATGACGGGCCGCCGCTGACGGAGTTGTTCCTCAAGGGGCGGGGCCGCGACACCATGACGGCGGAGGATGTCGCGATGCTGGAGGACAGCATCGACGAGGTTCGTACCATTCCCGCCCGCACCATCGTCATCCGCCGGGACGAACGGGTGCGGTACAGCAGTTTGCTGCTGGAAGGCGTGATGTGTCGATATATGGACGACCGACAGGGAAACCGCCAGATCGTCGCCTTTCATGTCCCCGGCGATTTCGTCGATCTGCACGGCTTTGCCATGCGCCACCTGGATCACGACGTCGCCACGCTGACCCCTGTACGGGTCGCGCTGGCGGGGCACGATCGGCTGGAACGGATCGTCGCGGGCTATCCCCGGCTGACCCGGTTGTTATGGTTCTCGACGCTGCTCGACGCGGCGATGCACCGGGAATGGGTGTTCCGGC
Source organism: Sphingomonas yabuuchiae (assembly GCF_001477495.1). GTDB lineage: Bacteria > Pseudomonadota > Alphaproteobacteria > Sphingomonadales > Sphingomonadaceae > Sphingomonas > Sphingomonas yabuuchiae_A. Next base: position 55,230 of record NZ_LDTF01000029.1, on the reverse strand, counting down.
TGGGTCGGCTGGAGGCCGATGGCCGCGTCGCGCATCTGTTCTGCGAGCTGCACGCGCGCCTCGCCATGGTCGATCTGGTTCGCGACGGCGTGTTCCGCTTCCCGGTGACCCAGATTGATCTGGCCGAGGCAGCGGGGATCACCCCGGTGCACCTCAACCGCGTGCTTCGTTCGCTGCGCGAGCGGGGCCTCATGACCTTCCGCAGTGGGGAGGCGCATATCCTCGACCTCGACATGCTGGCGGCGCTCGCCGATTTCGATCCCGGCTATCTCTATGGTGGCGGCCCGACCCTGGACAAGCCGGGCGCATGACCCCGCTCGACGATCCGGGCAGCCCCTATCATGGCGTCCATCACGATGCGGGCGTGGCGACCGCCGAGTGCGGGATCGTCATGCTCGACGGGCCCAATGGCGTGGCGGTGGCGATGACGCCCGCCGCGGCGCGTGCCACCGGGGAGGGGCTGATGGCGGCGGCCCGGTTGGCGGAGACGCAGGGCGGCACGGAGTAGGGCGGCACGGAGTAGGTCACAAGGCTTTACCCATTGAATCGCGGGCTTATGGTGATGACGCGCGTTTCATGACCGGGAGTTCACATTGCGTCATCTATCCCTCGCCGCCGCTTTGGCGGCTTTGTTGAGCACGTCCGCCATGGCGTCTCCGCCCCAAGCCGTACAGGCGCCCGCCGCGAATCCCCTGATCGCGCCGTGGACCGGCCCCTATGGCGGGGTACCGCCTTGGGACAAGGTGAAGCCCGAACTGTTCCCGGCGGCCTTCGAGGCCGCGCTCGCCGAGCGCAAGCGCGACTATGACCGGATCGCCAACGACCCGGCTAAGCCGACCTTCGCCAACACCTTCGTGCCGATGCAGAATGCCGGGCAGACGCTGAACCGCGTGATGACGCTGTTCGGGGTGATGACGGGCAATATGAACACCCCCGCCTATCAGGCGCTCGACCGCGAATGGTCGCCCAAACTGTCCAAGGCGTCGGACGAGATCACCTTCAACCCCAAGCTGTTCGCCCGGATCGAGACGATCTACAAGGCGCGCGACACGTCCGGTCTGGACGCGCAGCAGAAGCGTCTGGTCACGCGCACCTATGACAGCTTCGTGCGGCAGGGGGCGAAACTGACCCCGGCGCAGAAGGAGGAACTGTCCGCCTTCAACCAGAATCTCGCGATCAACTTCAGCGAGTTTTCGCAACGGCTGCTGGCCGATGAAGGCACCGCGATAATCGTCACCGACGAAGCACGGCTGGCGGGCCTGCCCGACAGCGTGAAGGCGGTGGCGAAAGCGGCCGCCGCCGAACGCGGGCAGCAGGGCTGGGCGATCGTCAACACCCGCTCGGCGGTCGATCCGGTGTTGACCTTCGGCACCGACCGGGCGCTGCGCGAGCAGGTCTGGCGCGCCTTCACCAAGCGCGGCGACAATGGCGACATCAACGACACCAAGGCGACCATCGCCCGCATCGTCCGCCTGCGGGCCAACCGCGCGCATCTGCTGGGCTTCAAGACCCATGCCGATTGGCGGATGCAGGACACGATGGCCAAGACCCCGGCCGCCGCGATGGACCTGATGATGCGCGTCTGGCCCGCCGCCAAGGCGCGCGTCGCCGAGGAGGTCCGCGACATGCAGGCCATCGCCGACAAGGAAGGCGCGAAGATCACGATCGAGCCCTGGGACTATCGCTACTATCAGGAGAAAGTGCGCAAGAGCCGCTACGACCTCGATCAGGCCGAGCTGAAGCCCTATTTCGAGCTGAACAACATCATCCAGGGTTCGCTCTATGCGGCGAACCGGCTTTACGGGCTGGAGTTCAAGGAAATCACCGGCACGGTCCCGGTGTTCGAGCCGAACATGCGCGTCTGGCATGTGACCCGCAACGGCAAGGAAGTCGGCCTGTTCTACCGCGACGATTTCGCGCGGACCGGCAAGCGTTCGGGTGCCTGGGCCAATACCTATCGCGGCCAGCGCAACCTGCCGCCGGTGCAGAATGTCCTGTCGTCGAACAACAACAACTTCGCCAAGGGCGCGAAGGGCGAGCCGGTCCTCATCAGCCTGGACGATGCCGAGACGCTGTTCCACGAATTCGGCCACGCGATCCACGCGATGCTCCAGAACGTTACCTATCCGGGACTGGCGGGCACACCGCGCGACTTCGTGGAATATCCCAGCCAGGTGAACGAGCATTGGCTGCTGACCCGCGACGTGCTGGACAAATATGCCCACCACTACAAGACCGGCCAGCCCATGCCCCAAGCGCTGCTCGACAAGATCAAGGCGTCGGAGACCTTCAACCAGGGTTTCGCGACGACCGAGTATCTGTCCTCGGCGATCGTCGACATGAAGCTGCACACCATCCCCGACGGGATCGTTGATCCGGCGGCGTTCGAGGCGGCGACGCTGAAGGAGATCGGCATGCCGAAGGAACTGGTGATGCGGCACCGCCTGCCGCAGTTCAATCACCTCTTCTCGTCGGACAGCTATTCGGCGGGCTATTACAGCTATCTCTGGTCGGAGACGATGGACGCCGACACCTTCGCGGCGTTCGAGGAAGCGGGGAGCCCGTGGGACAAGGCGACGGCGGATCGCTTCGCGCGCATCCTGTTGTCGACGGGGAACGAGACCGACCGCGCCGAGGCGTATCGTGCGTTCCGCGGTCGCGACCCGGATGTGAACGCGCTGCTCAAGCAACGCGGTTTCCCGACGAAGTAAAATTCCTCCCCTGCAAGGGGAGGTGGCAGGGCGAAGCCCTGACGGAGGGGTGTCCCGATCGGCGAGGGCAAACCAACCTCGCCACCGGCGATACCCCTCCACCATGCTACGCATGGTCCCCCTCCCCCTATGGGGGAGGAATAAGTTTTAACGCGCCTTCAACCGGATCGCCTGGCCCCCACCCGGGGCGAGCGACAGGGTGAGCGTATCACCCTTCTTCACCCGCTTGGTCTCGAACGCGATCGAATGCCGCGCCTCTGTGGCATAGGTCGCGCCGGGGCCGTCCTTGTAGACCTGTGCCTCATAGGTCTTGCCCGGATCGAGGAAATCGAGCGGCACGGTCAACTCGCGCGCATTCTCGTCGGTGATCGAGCCGATATACCAGTCGCGAGACTTGCGATCCCGCCGCGCGAAGGTGACGTAATCGCCGACCTCGCCGTTCAGGACGCGGCTGTCTTCCCAATCCACCGGCACGTCCGCGATGAAGCGGAAGGCTTGCGGGTATTTCGCATAATTTTCCGGCGTATCGGCTGCCATCTGCACCGGCGAATAGAGCACCACGTACAGTGCCAACTGCTTGGCGATGGTCGACTGGATCGGGCTGTTGTCGCTGCCGGTCAGGCTGAGCACGCCCGGCGTGAAGTCCATCGGGCCTTCGAGCATCCGGGTGAAGGCCAAGTTGACCTCATGCTCGGGCGGGTTCTTGCCCGGCCAGGCGTTGTATTCCATCCCGCGCGAGCCCTCGCGCGCCAGCCAGTTGGGATAGGTCCGGCGCAGGCCGGTGTCCTTCACCGGCTCATGGCTGTCGATCGACACCTTGTACTTGGCGGCGGCCTCCAGCACCCGCAGATGGTGGTTCACCATCCACTGGCCCTCATGCCACTCGCGGGCGACCGAGCCGTCCGCATTGACCCGCTCGATCTGCCCGGCATCGGCGACGTAACCCGTCTTGACCACATGCTCGCAGTGATCGGCGGCGAATTTGAAGGCGGGGTCGAACTGGCTCTCATAATGGCTGACCGCGCCGCCGGTCTCGTGATGGCCGATCAGCGAGACGCCCTTGGCCTTGGCGTACTTCGCCAGCGCGTCGGCGTCGAAATCCTCCGCCGGAGTCGCGAACTGCATCGCCGAGCCATTGCCCGCCCAGTCGCCATCCCAGCCGATATTCCACCCCTCGACCAGCACGCCGGGGATGCCGTACTTCGCGGCGAAGTCGATATAGGTCTTTACGTTCGCGGTGGTCGCACCGTGGCGCGGCCCGCGCGCCCAGCTCCATTCGCCCTTGATCATCTTCCACCAGACGCCGACGAACTTGCCCGGCTTCACCCAGGATACGTCACCCAGTTTGTTGGGCTCGTTCAGGTTGAGCATCAGGTGGCTCATATAGAGCCCGCCCGCATCGGGGGCGATCAGGAAGGTGCGCCATGGCGTCGTCCACGCGCCCGTCTTCACGACCTTGGGCGCGCCCGAGCCGGGGGTGAGGGCCGCCTTGAACCCATTCCCCTCGGTCTTCATCAGCCCCATGCTGGCATAGTCGACCAAAGCCGCCTCATGAATGGCGATATGGGTGCCGTCGTCCAGCTTCATGGTGATCGGCGTCGCCGCCGTACCGACCGCGCCGATGGCCGTGCGGTTGTAGAGATATTCCTCGCGGTTCCAGAGGAAGGCCGGCTTCCACCACGCGGTCCCGTTTTGCGCGATGTTGAACTCGGTCAGTTCCTCGGCGATGTTCGCATGGGGAAGCGCCTGCTGCTCGGGAAATTCGTAGCGAAAGCCGACGCCGTCGTCCTGCACCCGGAACACCACGTCATAGCGGCGATGAAGCGCGCTCGATTCCATCAGGCGGACGCGCATCTCGCGGTGATTGTCGCGGATGGTGCGCCACTCGCCCCAGGGCTGGGTCCAGCTGGTGTCGGACTTGGCGTGCGACACGGACTCGATCTTCATCCCGCGCTCGATCTTGGGCGCGTCGGTGAACATCATGCCCAGGCGCGATGGTGCGACGATCGCCTTGCCGTTCCGCGCGATCATATAGACGGCGCGGCCGTCATTGTCGGTCGAGACCTGCACGGTGATCTTGCCGTCGGGCGAGCTTTCCACCGCGTCGGGTTGCCCTGCGGGCCTGGCGAATTTGAACGTCTCGTTGACCGCCGGATCGGCGGGGCCGTTCTGGGCCGAGGCGGCGCTGGCGATCAGGCCGAGCCCGATGGCAATGGTCGTCTTCATGCAGTCATCTCCCGGATCGCCGCCCCGAACGCGCCCAGGCGTTCGTCGGTGGCGCTATTGATCTGGACCAGCACCCGCTGCCCACGCGGCAGGGCAGGGGGCAGGGTCACGGGCGTGTCGCCCAGATTGAACAGGCAGAGTAGGCGCTGGTCGCCCTCGCACCGCTCGAAGGCGAGCAGCTGGTCGTCGGCATGGAGCAGCGTCAGGTCGCCGACCGCCAGTGCCGGCGTCTCGGCGCGCAGGCGGATCAGGCGGCGTGTCAGGTTGAGCAGCGAGTCGGGGTCGCCGTCCTGGCGATTGACCGCCAGCGCGGCATGATCCGGCCCGGTCGGCAACCACGGCTCGGCATCCGAGAAGCCGCCGTTGATGGCATTGCTGCTCCACGGCATCGGCGTGCGCACCCCGTCGCGCGACAGGGTCAGCGGCCAGTTGGCAATGGCCTCGGGGTCGACCAGCCGCTCGAAGGGGACATCGACCTGGGTCAGGCCCAGTTCCTCGCCCTGATAGAGAAAGGCGTTGCCGCGCAAGCTGAGCAGCAACAGCATCTTCATCCGCGCGAAAGGCTCGCGATGCTCCGGCGTTGCCCAGCGCGAGACGGCACGCGGCGCGTCGTGGTTCTCGAACGCCCAGCTTGGCCAGCCCATGCCCGGCTCGGCAGGCCATTTCGCCACCGCCTCGGCGACGATGCGCGGGGTCAGCCGGTGGGCATAGAGAAAGTCGAAGCCGTAAGCGGTGTTCAGCCGGTGGTCACCAGCGGTGAACAGCTTCATCTCGCGATCCGCCTCGTCGCCACCGACCTCGGCCACAGTGAAGCGGTCGCCATACTCGTCCAGCGTGGCGCGGATCCGCTCCAGAAAGGGGACGATATCGGCATGGCTCTGGTTGTAGAGCTTCAACTGGAAGTCGAACGGCCGGGTGCGCGTCTTGCCCGTATCCGGTGCGGGCGGGTTATCGCGCATCGTCGGCTCGTGCATCATGAAGTTGATCGCATCCAGCCGGAAGCCGTCGACGCCCCGGTCCAGCCAGAAGCGCGCGGTCGCCAGCAATTCGGCCTGCACGTCGGGGTGATGGACGTGAAGCTGCGGCTGTTCCTTCAGGAAATTGTGCAGATAATATTGTCCACGTCGCGCGTCCCAGGTCCAGGCGGGCCCGCCGAACACCGACTGCCAGTTGGACGGCGGCGAGCCGTCGGGCTTGGCATCGGCCCAGACATACCAGTCGGCGCGTGCATTGGTGCGGCTGGAGCGGCTTTCGGTGAACCAGGGATGCTCGTCCGAGGTATGGCTGTACACTTGGTCGATGACGACCTTCAGCCCCAGTTCGTGCGCACGGGCGACCAGCGCGTCGAAATCCTTCAGCGTCCCGAAGATCGGGTCGACGTCGCGATAATCCGCCACGTCATAGCCGAAATCCTTCATCGGCGAGGTGAAGAAGGGCGAGAGCCAGATCGCATCGACGCCCAGGCTGGCGACATGGTCCAGCCGCGCGGTGATGCCGGGCAGGTCTCCGATGCCGTCGCCATTGCTGTCGGCGAAGCTGCGCGGGTAGATTTGATAGATTACCGCACCCTTCCACCAGGGGCGCAGGGGATTGGAGTAAGTCTCGGTCATCAACGGCTCTCCGCCGCGCAGACGGCATAACCGAAGGCGGGCAATTCCAACATCAGGCTCCCCGGTGCGGCGGCGCTCGGGGCACAGGTGCCGGCCATGGTCGCGAAACGTTGCGACGCCGTTTCAACCTGCACAGCCTGGACGATAGGCCGGGCCGAGGTGTTGAACGCGATCACATATTCGCGGCCCGTGGTCGGATCGAAGCGGGACACCGCGAACAGGCCCGGCGCTTCGCCGCGTGCGCGGATCACCTGCCGTCCCCGTGTCAGCGCCGGATTGGCGGTGCGCAGCCGGGCGAGCGTCGCGATCTCGCGATAGAGCGGGTGGCGGGGCACGAAGCTGTCGGTCGCGGTCGTCTTCGTCGTGCCGACCAGCCTGTTGTCATTGTAGCTGGCGACCTGGCTGGCGAACATGTCCTCGCGCGCGTCCTGGTCGTTGCCGTCGCCTGCGAACCCCTGTTCGTCACCCGAATAGATGGTCGGTACGCCGCGCAGCGTCAGCAGCATCGCATGGCCGAGTTCGACCCGCTTCAGGATTTCCTCGTCCGAGGCATTGGGGTTGGCGGCCCGGACATCACGCGCGAAGCGGCCGTGATCGTGATTGCCGAGGAAGGTCGGCAAGATGTCCGCCGTCGCCTCGCCCTTCGCATAGAGCACATCGCCCTCGAACAGGTTGGAGAGAACACGCGTCGGCTTGTTCTCGGCGACCGTCTGGATCACCGCGTTCATGAACGCAAAGTCGAGGACCGCCGGATAGTCGGCGATCTTGGTCCAGCGTGCGAGATAGCCCGGGTCCATCCCCGCCGTCACCTCGCCGAAGATATGAAAGTTCGGAATGCCCTTGGCTTTCGCGCGGTCCAGCATGGCGGGGACGAAGCGGCGCCAGAACTCCGGGTTCACATGCTTGGCGGTGTCGATGCGGAAGCCGTCGATCCCGAACCGGTCGATCCAGCTGCCGTAGATGTCGATCATGCCCGCAATGACTCGCGGATTCTCGGTGTAGAGGTCGTCCAGACCGGAGAAATCGCCGGTGGTCGAGCTTTCGTCCTCGAAGCTCGTATTGCCGCGATTGTGGTAGTAGATCGGGTCATTGAGCCAGGCCGGGGTCTTGGCGTTCTTCTCGGCTGCGGGCACATACGGAGTATAGGCGTAGTTCGGGTCGGTCAGCTTCGCGAAATTGGCCGCTGTCTGTACATCGTCGCCCAGAAAGCCCGGATTGATGGCCTTGCCCTTCACGCCACCGCGCCGCTGATAGGGGTAGGTCGCGCGGTCGCGATACGGGCAGGGCGAGCCTTCGGCGCATTCGCGATACTGGATCACGTCCGCCGTATGGTTGACGATGATGTCCATATAGACCTTCATCCCCCGGCCATGCGCCGCCGCGATGAAGGCGCGCAGATCGGCCTCGCTGCCCAGATGCGGATCGACCGTCGTGAAGTCGGTGATCCAGTATCCGTGATAGCCCGCGCTCTCCCGCCCCTTGGCGCCCTGCACGGCCTTGTTCTTGAAGATCGGCCCCAGCCAGATCGCGGTCGCGCCCAGCCCCTGGATATAGTCGAGCCGTTTGGTCAGGCCCTTCAGGTCACCGCCATGATAGAAGCCTTTATGCGTCGGGTCGAAGCCGGTGGTCAGCGGGCCGCCCTTCAGGCCTCCGCGATCATTGGCGGTGTCGCCATTGTCGAACCGGTCGGGCAGGACGAAATAGATCACCTCGTCCTGCGGCAGGCGCTGGCGGTAATCCTGTGCGGCGAGCGGCGTGGCGGTCGCGAGGAGCGCGAGCAGCAGCTTTTTCATGCGAAAACCTTTGGGGCAGGGGCGGCGCAATGCGCGGCGAGGAAGGCGTCGTGCGTCGGCAGCCGGGCGGCCACCTGCGCGGCGTGACGCCGGGTGAGGCTGAGGAAATCGTCAAGCTCGTCCGCCGACAGCGTGTCGGCAAGCGCATGGTGCCCGGCCGGGACGATGCCCTGTCCGATCATCACCTGTACCCAGGCGGGCTCGGCGAACAGCTCCTCGTCCTCACGACGGAACCGGCCGTTCGCACGGAACAGCGCGATCCGGGCGGCGAGGCTGTCGGGCAGGGGCACTGCGCGGCGTTCGGCCCAGAAGGGCTCGGGCCGCGCATTGGCATGGTAATGCAGGATCAGGAAATCGCGGATCGCCAGCCATTCGGCCGCCGTCTCGCGGTTATAGGCGTCCACCTCGATCGGCTGGGGCGTCTGGCCGGGCCAATAGTCGAGCAGTCGCGCGATGCCCGACTGGATCAGATGGATGCTGGTCGACTCCAGTGGTTCCAGAAATCCGGCCGCAAGTCCCAGCGCGACGCAATTGCCGACCCAGGCGCGGCCACGCCGTCCGGTGGTGAAGCGCAACTGGCGCGGCTCGCACATCGCCTCTCCGTTCAGCGCGGACAGCAGGCGATCGGTGGCCTCGTCGTCCGAGAGATGGCGGTTGTCATAGACCAGGCCATTGCCGGTGCGGTGCTGGAGCGGAATGCGCCAGCGCCACCCGGCACCATGCGCAATCGCACGGGTATAGGGGGGCAAGGGGGCGGCGCGCTCGCCCGCCACTGCCAGAGCGCGGTCGCAGGGGAGCAGCTCGGACCAGTCGTCGAAAGGCTCGGCCAGCGTTTCGCCGATCAGCAGCGCGCGAAAACCCGTGCAGTCGATGAACAGGTCGCCCGCATGGACCTCGCCGCCATCGAGCACGACGTGATCGATCCGCCCGCCCGCGTCGCGCGCTACCGAGGCGATGCACCCCTCTACCCGCACCACGCCCGCCGTCTCGGCATGGCGGCGGAGCAGCGTAGCATAGAGGCTGGCATCGAAATGATAGGCCCAGGCCAGACCGCTCGGCAGGTCGGGGCGGCCGGGATCGGGGGCGAAGCGGCCCGCCATCGCGGCTTGTGCGCTTGGGCTATGCCCCCAGAGCGAGGCCGGGTTCGCCGCCCCGCCACTGCGCAGCCAGTAATGGTGGAACGGCACCAGCCCTAGGCCGCGCCCGATGCTGCCGAATGCGTGGAGATAGCTGCTGCCTTCGCCGGACCAACCCTCGAACCGGATGCCCAGCTTGAAGGACCCGTTCGTTGAGCGCAGAAACTCGGCCTCGTCCAACCCCAGCATCTGGTTGAACAGGCGGATACCGGGAATGGTCGCCTCACCCACGCCGACCGTTCCGATCGCGTCGGATTCGATCAGGGTGATGCGGGTGGAAGCGGGTGCGAACCGGGCGAGGGCCGCTGCCGCCATCCAACCGGCCGTGCCGCCGCCGACGATCACGATCCGTTGAGCGATATGGTCTGCGGAAGGGGCGGCGTCCATGCGGCGTCTCACGAAACCCGCGCCGATGGTCAGATCGGCGCGGGGGTAGGGGCATCAGAAGCGATAGGTAAACCCAGCCAGGAACCGGCGGCCATAGCTCTGATAGTCGATCACCTCGTCGCGGCGACCGGCATTGGTGGTGACGAACGGGGTATCGGTCAGGTTCTGGCCCTGCACGAAGATCGACAGCCCCTTGAACGTGCCCTCCTGGAAGTCATAGCCGATCTGGCCGTCGACGATGGTCTCGTCGATCGCGCGGCGCCGGACACGGTTTGCGCCGAAGCCCGACAGCTCTCCCACGAAGGTCGAACGGTAACGGACCGAGCCGCGAATGTTCAGGCCCCACTTCTCGAAGAAGGCGGTGCCGTTGGCCACCCAGCGGGAATAGCCGGGGATATCCTCGGGCTCGCCACCGGGCGTCGGGGTGATCTCGGTCTTGGTGTAGGACCCACCGCCCGTCAGGCCGAAGCCGTCGAGGAAGCCGACCAGCTGACCCAACGGCAGCGTACCCGCCAGCTCGACGCCGTAAATCTTGCCGCCGGTGCCGTTGATCGGCCGGGTTATGCGCCCCTGTGTCGGGATACCGGCGGGCAGCGAGGCGGGCAAAGGCAGCCCGGTATAATCGTAGGGCTGCTCAAGATTGTAAACGAAGCTTTTGAGATCCTTGTAGAAGCCCTGCGCCGCCAGATAGCCGCGCGTGCCGAAATACTTCTCGACGGTGACGTCGAACGAGTTCGACCGGATCGGGCGCAGATAGGGGTTGCCGCCATTGCCGGAGATCAGGCCCTGCTGCGCATCAAAGCCATAGGACAGGGCGACGCGCATGTCGTCGAAGCGCGGCCGCATCATCTGGCGCGCGGCGGCGACGCGGAACACCCAGTCGCTGGGCAGGCGCAGCGACAGGTTCGCACTGGGCAGGATGTCCCAGTAATCCGCTCCTTGCGCGATGTTGGTATAGCCGGTGCCGTTATAGATCAGCCCGCGCGACTTCTGTTCGGTGCCGACCGCCTGCACGCCGACATTGCCGGTCAACTCAGCCGCGCCCAGCTGCGCCTTCAAATCCGCCTGCAGATAGGCGGTCATCAGATGCTCGGTGGTGGTGTACGCCTTGGCGGGCACGTCGGGGCTGGTGTTCGGCGTCAGCACGATGACCCCGCCCGCCAGCAGCGCGCGCGGATCGTAGCTGAGCATCGGCCCCAGACCCAGATAGGTCAGGTCGGTCGGCGTCTGGCGATATTGCTGCGGCAACGGTGCGATGAATGCGCCGTTCGGCAGGGTGACGAAGGATTCGTTGGGCGCCAGCGACTTGGCGTGATCGGTATAGTTCAGGCCGAAGCGCAGCGCGCTGACGATCGGCGTCTCGACCTGGCGCTCGATCTCGACCCGGTATTGCTTGATCTCGTCGCGGATCTTGCGATCGTTGAAATAGCCCGCCTGCCGCGTCGAGCCGCCCCAGCCCAGCGGATCCGTCAGCTGGATCAGGTTGGGGTCGGAATAGTTGAGCGTGGGCTGGAAGACCGTGCCGGTACGGCCGGTGGTGAAGCCGATCGTGTCGGTCGCGCCATTGCCCTGGCCATAGCCGGTGCCGCTATAGGTCTCCAGCGTCACCTCGTCGCGATCGGTCTTCGAATAGCTGAGGTCGATGAAGGCGCTCCAGCCGTCGTCGCCCTTGTACTTGCCGTTGTAGCCGAACGAATAGAGCTTGGCCTTGCGCTGGAACGAGTCGTTGCGCACGACGCCTTCGACCCGGTTGAACGTGCCCGAGGTTACGAGGCCGTTATTGACCACCACGTTGGTCAGCGAAGTGCCCGACCCCCATTGCAGAGGCAGCTCGATCCCGCGCTTGATCTGGTCGTCGTTGAAGTCGGAATAGAAGCCGTCGAGCGTGCTGGTGAAGGTGTCGCTCATCCGCCACTGCACCGTGCCCGACAGGCCCAGCCGCTTCAGCGTGGTCGAGGTGACATAGGATTTCGAGCCGCCGATGACGTCGACCGGCTGGCCGCCCACCGTCGTCTGCGCATAGCCCCAGGCATTGCCTTCCTGAATCTGGTACGGTTCGTTCAGATAGCTGGCCGACAGGGCGACGCCGATCGTATCGTCGGCGAACTGGTCGACATAGGTCGCGCTGGCGCGGTAGCCGAAGTCCTTCGACCCCGCATTCAGCTTGCCGATATCGGCATAGGTGCCGCGTGCGCCGACCGAGATCACGCGCTTGCCGTAATCGAGCGGCCGGATCGTCTTCAGGTCGACCGTGCCCGACAGGCCCTGGCCGATCAGCCCGGCATTGGCGGTCTTGTAGATCAGGACCTGGTTGACGACTTCGGCCGGATACTGGTCATATTCGACGGCGCGGTTGTCGCCGGTCGAGGTCTGCTCGCGGCCGTTGAGCAATGTGGTCGAGAAGTCGGGGGCGAAGCCGCGGATCGAGATGGCGTTGGAGCGGCCATTGACGCGCTGCGACGTGACGCCGGGCAGGCGGGCGATGGACTCGGCGATCGAGGCGTCGGGCAGCTTGCCGATATCCTCGGCCGACACGGACTCGACGACGAGGTCGCGGTTCTTCTTTTCGGCGACGGCATTTTCCAGCGCGGCGCGGAAGCCGGTGACGACGATATCGCCCGGTTCGGAGTCCGCCTGTGCCTGCTGGGCGGCGGTATCGGTCTGGGCATTGGTGGCGGGCGCGGGCACGATCGCGACGCTCTGCGCAAAGACAGGTGCGGCCACGATCATGGCCAGCGTGCTGACCCCGAGCTTCAGGAACGAGCGCGCGGCATCGGCCGGCGCCACAGGGCGAACCGTCATGAAATCCCCTCCAGGAAACCCCGTCTTCATTCAAGGGACGGGTATGGTTGTTGGCCCTCCTGTGAAATCGTTCGCGCCGAAAAGGAATATTGCCGCATACGTATTCAATGCGGCCGGTTCGGCCTGTTGCATTATTACGACAGCACTTCGGCTTAACCCGCGTCATGAAAGCCGGTAAGCGAAGGGGAGAGGAGGAAGCATTGATTTGACCGGTCCGCGTAAGCCCACGTCGTTCGACATCGCGCAAATGGCGGGCGTTTCGCAGCCGACGGTCAGTCGTGCGCTCCGGGGAAGCCCATCGGTCAGCGCGGCCACGCGTGCCCGGATCGAAGCGATCGCGAAGACCCTGAACTATACGGTCGACCGCGCCGCATCGAACCTGCGCAGCGGGCAGACGCGGACGCTGGCGCTCCTCCTGTTCCGCGATCCCTCGCCGGGTCGAACGCTGATCAATCCCTTCTTTCTCGGCATGTTGGGCTCGATCATGGAGAGCTGTGCCGAGGTCGGGTACGATCTGCTCGTCTCGTTCCAGAACCCGACCAGCAACTGGCAGGCCGATTATGAGGATAGCCACCGCGCCGATGGGCTGATCCTGCTGGGCTATGGCGACTATGCCGCCTATCGCGAACAGTTGGAGACGCTGGTCGCGCGCGGCACCCATTTCGTGCGCTGGGGTTCGGTCGCGCCGGGGCAGCCGGGACTGACCATCGGATGCGACAATCATGCGGGCGCGCTGGCGGCGACGCGACACCTGATCGCGCAGGGGCGCAAGCGCATCGCGTTTCTGGGCGATGCGACCGACCATTATCCCGAATTTCACGATCGCTATCGCGGCTATTGCGACGCCCTGTCCGAAGCGGGGCTGGCGTGCGACGCCGCGTTCCAGGTCGGTGCCATTTCCAGCGAAGAGGAAGGCGAGCGCGCCGCGCGCGAGTTGCTGGCGCGGGGCAAGCCCTTTGACGGCATCATGGCGGCGAGCGATTTGATCGCGCTGGCCGCCATGCGCGTGCTGGCCGAGGCGGGTTTGCGCGTGCCCGCCGACGTCTCGCTGGTCGGGTTCGACGATATTCCGGCGGCGAGCTTCGCGCATCCGCCGCTGACGACCGTGGTCCAGGACGCGGCGGCCGCGGGCCGGTTGCTGGTCCGCGCGCTTCTCGCCGAGATTGCCGGTACGGCGCCGCCGCCCAGCCTGCTCCCGGCTAGCCTGGTCGTACGTGGGTCCAGTATTCGGCCATAAATCATAATGATAACAGAATTTTGGGAGAGGTTATGGAGAAGCCGCGTCAGGGCTTTTGGGGGTTGTGGAACACCTCGTTCGGCTTTTTCGGCATCCAGATCGGCTTCGCCCTGCAAAATGCGAATGTCAGCCGCATCTTCCAGTCGCTGGGGACGGCGGAAAAGGACTTGGCGTTCCTGTGGATCGCGGCACCCCTGACCGGACTGCTCGTCCAGCCGGTGATCGGCCATTATAGCGATCGGACCTGGGGCCGGTTCGGGCGGCGGCGACCCTATTTCCTGGCCGGCGCCGTGCTGGCGACGCTGGCGCTGGTGGGCATGCCCAATGCAGGCGGGCTGCTGGCGGCCGCGATGCTGTTGTGGCTGCTCGACGCTTCGCTCAACATCTCGATGGAGCCGTTTCGCGCCTTTGTCGGCGATATGTTACCCAGCCGCCAGCGGACGGCGGGCTATGCGTTCCAGACCGGGTTCATCGGCGCTGGCGCGGTGCTGGGGTCGCTGGCGCCGATGCTGCTGACCGATGTGTTCCATGTTGCGAATGTGGCGGGGCCGGGCGAGGTGCCGCCGTCGGTGCGCTACGGCTTTTACATCGGCGCAGTGGCGCTGTTCGTCGCGGTGCTGTGGACGGTCCTGACCACGCGCGAATATTCGCCGCAGCAACTGGCCGCCTTTGCCGAAAGCGACGAAGGACAGGCGGCGCAAAGCGATGCGGCCCCGAGCGACCGGATCGACGCGGCACCGTTCTGGATCGTCGCGGGTGCGCTGGTCGTGGCGGGCGTCGGCTGGCTGGGGCTGGACAAGCCGGTCTATCTGCTGGGCGGCGGGCTGATCGCCTTCGGCCTTGCCAAGATCGCCAGCGCCGCACTGGTGCGGGGCGGGCGTTGCGGCAATGCGCTCAGCCAGATCCTCGCCGATCTGGCGGCGATGCCGGAAACCATGAAGCGGTTGGCGCTCGTGCAGTTCTTCACCTGGTCGGCGCTGTTCATCATGTGGATCTACACGACGCCCATCGTGGCTGAGCGGGTGTTCCACAGCAGCGATGCGAACAGTGCCGCGTTCAACGAGGGGGCGAACTGGGTCGGCGTGCTGTTCGCGGTCTATAGCGGGGTGGCGACACTCTGGGCCTTTGCGCTGCCGTCGCTCGCCAAGGCGATCGGACGGCGCAACACGCATATCCTGGGGCTGCTCTGCGGCGCGGCCGGCTTTGCTTCGTTTCTGGTGATCCGCGATGCGTGGTGGTTGATGGCATCGATGGTGCTGGTCGGTATCGCCTGGGCGTCGATCCTGACCATGCCCTATGCCATCCTGTCGGCGGCGCTGCCTGCCGAAAAGCTTGGCATTTACATGGGCTTGTTCAACATCTTTATCGTGCTGCCACAGTTGATCGTGTCGTCGATCATGGGCGCGGTGGTCGGGCATTTCTTCCCGGGCAATCTCGTCTGGGCGATGGCGGTCGCCGCCGGGGTGATGACGCTGGCCGCGATGGCGATGCTGCGGGTGGCGCGGGACGCTTGATCCTCCCCGTAAGGGGGAGATCAGCGGGGCAGGGTGATCGTCGCGGCCAATCCTCCTTCGGGCCGGTTGGCGAGGCGAATGTCGCCCCCCGCCTCGCGCACGATCGAGCGGGCGAGCGCCAGACCCAGGCCGACACCGCCGGTTTCGCGATTGCGTGAAGTTTCCAGCCGGGTGAAGGGATCGAACACCGTTTCCAGTTGATCCTCGGCGATGCCGGGCCCCCGGTCGGCGACGGTGATCGCGATATGCTGGGCCTGCGCGTCGATGCGGACATCGGCGGCATGACCATATTTGATCGCATTCTCGATCAGGTTGCGCACCGCGCGCCGCATCAGCGACGGTCGCAGTTTCAGCCGCAGTCGCCCGCCTTCCTCGAAGCTGACATCCTGCCCCAGGTCGTGGAAGTCGGCGACCACCGCATCGACCAGCGCATTCAGGTCGACATCGGTCTCCGCCTCGCTGGGGCGTCCCATGCGGGCGAGCGACAGGATATCCTCCAGCGTCTTGTTCATCTCGGCGATGGTGTCGGCCATGCGCAGCCGGTCCTGTTCGTCCTCGACCGACTCGATGCGCACGCGCAGCGCGGCGAGCGGCGTGCGCAGGTCATGCCCGATCGCGCCGAGCATCCGATCCTTTTCCTCCAGCATCGCCCCGATCCGCAGGCGCAGCGCATTGAAGGCGGCGATCAGGCTGGACACGTCGAGCGGCCCCTGTTCGGGAATGGTTTCGCCCGGCGCACGCGGGTCGAATCCCTCGGCCGCCCGGGTCAGGTCGCGCAGGGGGCGTGAAATCCGCCGCCCGATCCACAACACCGGCAGCAGGATGATGCCGTACAGGATCAGCGTCTGCGCGATCAGGCGCCAGACCAGGGTCATCTCGTCGCTCGGCCAGAAAGACCGCGTGACCAGCCAGCCGCCGCCCGTCCGCTCGACCGCGATCAGCAACTCCATCGCCGGATGGCGGCGTCGGTCGAAACGACGGCGCGGCCAGTCGAAATCCTCGGGCTGGAACGGACGGACGCCGGTCACGACCCGCGCGACCGGATGCCCGAGTTCGGCCAGTCCCTCGCGGATGAGCGCCTCCACTTCGGGCACGCGGGGCAGGTTCGGTCGGATCGGGTTGACGGTCGAGGGGCGGACCCGCCCGCGATCGGGGGGAAGCGGCTTGCCGCTCGCGGCGCGCTCGATCGCATCGTTCAGCCGGGCGATGGCGGGGCCCGACGTCTGTTCCAGGATCAGGCTGCGGCGTTCGTGCAGGAGCAGGGTGAAATTGATCGCCTGTGCCACGAACAGCGCGATGGCGAGCAGGACGGCCATCTGCGCCGCCAGCCGACGCGGCCAGAAGCGCAGCGTCACGGCGCCGGGCTTCACAGGCGGGTGACTTCGGCGGCGAGCGTATAGCCGCCACCCCAGACGGTCTTGATGATCTCGGGCGACTTGGGGTCCGCCTCGATCTTGCGGCGCAGACGGCTGACCTGATTGTCGATCGCCCGGTCGAAGGCCGCCGCCTCGCGCCCCTGGGTCAGGTCGAGCAGCTGGTCGCGGGTCAGCACCTGGCGCGGGCGGCTGACGAGCGCCAGCAGCAGGTTGTATTCGCCGGTCGACAGCATCACCGACACCCCCTCGCGGTCGACCAGCGAGCGCTCGCCCGATTTCAGCACCCAGCCCGCAAAGGCATAGGAGCCGCTGTCGGGCGCATGATGACGCGCGCCGCCCGCCTGGGTCCGGCGCAGCACGACCTTGGCGCGGGTCGCCAGTTCGCGCGGTGAAAAGGGCTTCACGACATAATCGTCCGCGCCCATCTCCAGCCCGACGATCCGATCGGTTTCCTCGGCGCGGGCGGTGAGCAGGATGACCGGTACCTCGCTGGTCGCCGCGATATGTCGACAAAGCGACAGGCCGTCCTCGCCGGGCATCATGATGTCCAGGATGACAAGGTCGATCGCATAGGCGGCCAGCCGCGTGCGCGCCGAGGCGGCATCGCCCGCCTGGGTCACGCGGAAACCCTGTTTGGTCAGATAGACGGCCAGCGGCTCGCGGATCGAACGCTCGTCATCGACGAGCAGCAAATGCGGCGTTTCGGACATGGGTTCGGGGTCTAGCATGGTGGGCGCGGGCCGCAAAAGGGACGGGCCATGAAGGAAATTTGGGGGAGAATGGCCCGTCCCTTCCGCTTTGCCGCTCAGTCGGCGTCGGATTGCGACGGCTGAGCCTGGCTGGAGCCCTGCATCCCGCCGCCATGACGTCCACCCCAGCGCGGCGCGGCAGCGCGTTCGGCGGCATCGACCTTGCCGTCATGATTGGTGTCCAGCCGGTCGAACATGGCGGCGGCGCGGGCGCGAAAGGCGTCGGCGGTGATAGGCTGGGGCGCGGGGCGGCCGGGACGGTCGGCACCGGGGCGGCGTGCGGCGTGTTCGGCGCGGCGTTGCTCGCGATAGGCGCGCATCTCGTCGGGGGTGACGGTGCCGTCGTGATTGGCATCCATCGCGGCGAAGCGCTGGTCGGCGGCGGCCAGCGCGGCCGGGCGGGTGATATTGCCGCTGGCGTCGGGCTGCACGCCCATCAGACCGCCGCGCATGCCCCAGCGCATGCCCCAGCGCATGCCTCCGCCGGGCGGGGGCGGGGCATCGCTCTGCGCCTGAACGGCGGTCGCGGTCAGCAGCGTGGCGCCCAGCAGCAGGGCGGGGGAAAGGCCGAACATGGTCTTTCGCATGGGGTGGGCATCCTCTTCGCGGCGAGGGGCAAGTCCCTGCCGAACGATGACCCTTTTGCATCCCGGCTGTCCCCCGATCATGTCGGGTTCGCTCAGCTTTTGTCGCAAATTGTCCGCGTCAGTCCAGGAAACGGTCGTCGAACATGCCGTACAGGATGGTCGAGGCATAGAGCGCGATGGCGTGCGGACGCTCCATCGTCCCGGCCCATTTGCGCATGTCGAAGGCGGCGTTCTGGATCGCCATCAGCGCCTGCGCGGCGATCAATGCATCGACGGCGCGGATCGACCCTTCGCCGACCCCGTCCATGATGGTGCCTGCATAGCGCCGCGCGATCCGGTTGGATCGGTCGACCATCTGGGCACGCACCTCGCCGGACAGGCTGGACAGCGCGCTCGTGCGCAGGAGCGGCCCGCGCTCGGCGAACTGAATGTCGAGCAGGGTCGCGATCGCGCTCGACAGCCGGTGCCACTGGCTGCCCCCGGCGGCGTCGGCCAACTGCTGTGCAGCGGTGATCGTGTCGAAGCTGCGGCGATAGCAGGCCGCGACCAGATCGTCCTTGGCGTCGAGATGGTGGTAGAAGCTGCCCTTGGTGACGTTCAATTCGGAGGCGATACGCTGCACGCTGGCGCCGCGATAGCCGAGCTGGTTGATGAGCCGCGTCGCCGCCAGCAGGAAAGCCTCGCGCCCCGGCTCGCCATCGCGCGCACCTGGCGCATCCATGTCGAGCATGGTGGGGTTCCAGGTCGATCCGGGAGCGGCGATACCATGGGTCAGCACGTCGAGCAGCCGTTCCTCGACCCGGCCAAATTGATCGGGTTCGTACCGGTCGAGCCACATGGGCAGCCAGAAGGTATTCTCCAGCAGCACATGGGCACGCGCGCCGTACAGGTCGGTATGCGCACGGCTGGGCGCGGGACCCCATAGGCTGCGGGTGGCGCGGAAGACCTTCTGCCATCCGGCCATCAACTGGCCGCGTAGCGGTTCTTCCATGGCGCGCAGGTCGGAGAGCACGGCGAAGGGCGTTTCCTCACCGCGTTCGATCCGCGCCAGCCGCGCCATGTTGATCGACAGATAGCGGGCGACGCGGGCTTGCGGCGTCGGCTCCTCTGCGGCCTCGGCCAGCATCTCCAGCAGCCGTTCCAGCGTATGCTCGAACGCCGCCGCTGCCAGGTCTTCCTTGCGACGGAAATAATAGGTGACGCTAGTGGTGTTCAGCCCGACCCGCCGCGCGACATCGGCGAAGGTCATGCCCTTGGCCGATTGCTCGTTGATGACCTGTGCCGCTGCCGCCAGGATGGCGTCCCGCTTTTGCAGATAGCGTTCGGTATTGCGCGCTTCACCGACGGACGTCGCCGCCATGCCTTCCATCCCCTCCGTGCACATCGGTCGCCGCGCGATCGATGTGCCGTGTTTAGAAGCGAAAGTCTTAACCGTCACTGTCATTTCACCGCTTTCCCGTTGGAAGTTGGTGAAATGGGCGGGGCTCTCCAAAAAGCGGTATGTCCGGTCAGGCCTCAAGGCGAGAGGCGTTGCGCAGCCGGATCAGGCCCTCTTGCGCGACGCTGGCGACCAGACGGCCATCCGCGGCGAAGATACGGCCCCGGTTGAACCCGCGCGCATGGCCCGCCCAGGGGCTGTCGGTCGTGTAGAGCAGCCATTCGTCCGCCCGGAACGGCTCATGCAGCCATAGCGCATGGTCGAGGCTGGCGGTCTGCATGTCGTGGATCAGCCAGTTGATCCCGTGCGGCAGCGTCGAGGTGCCGAGCAGCGCGAAATCGCTGGCATAGGCCAGGATCGCCCGGTGCAACGCCGGATCGTCCCCGATCGGCGCGACCAGCCGGAACCAGATCGCCTGGGCGGGCTCACGCGGTTCGGGCGCGAGCAGCTGACGGGGATCGACCGTCCGCAGTTCGATGGGGCGCGGCCGTTCAAGGAAAGCGCGGATGGGGGCGGGCACCTGTTCGCCCAGACTGTCCAGCAATTCCCGTTCGGAGGGCAGGGTTTCCGGCGCGGGGACCTCGGGCATCGCATCCTGATGGTGCATCCCCTCCTCGGGCGTCTGGAACGAGCAGGCGAGGTTCAGGATCGGCTTGCCCTTCTGCATCGCGATCACGCGGCGCGTCGCGAAGCTGCGCCCCTCGAAATCGCGTTCCACGCGGTAGGTGATCGGGAACCGCTCATCGCCCGGCCGCATGAAATAGGCGTGCAGCGAGTGTGCCACCTTGGGGGCCTCGGTCGATCGCTGCGCCGCCTGCAACGCCTGGGCGATGACCTGTCCGCCGAAGACGCGCCCCTCGCCGCCGGGACGTCGTGCGCCGCGATACAGGTCGGTGTCGATCTCCTCGACATCCAGCAAAGCGACGAGACCCTGGGCCAGCTGTTCGGCGGTGAAACGGGGGCGGGGGGTGTGATCCATGCCCGGCGTGATGCTGCACGTTGACGTAAACGTCAACAATCGCCTGTCCCGTGGCCTCACCGGAAAAGGCTTTTACGCCATAGGGGTGCTCGCTACACAGAGTAATAACGATCTGGCTGGGAGAAGGCGATGGACGGTTTGAACGAAGACGGCACCTCGGAGCGTGCCGAGCTGCACTTTCTGGCGGCGCTGACCGAGGAACTGATGCGTCACCTGATGGAAGCCGGAGTGCTCAGCCGCACCCAGCTCCAGTCGATCGAAAATGCGGTGGCCGAGCGGACCGGCGGTATCCCCCGCGCCTGGTAAGGCGGTATCTTTTCCGACATGACATAAACGTCATGCAAACGCGGCGTTAGCGGCTTTCCTGCGTCCGGAAAGCCGCTAACGTGGCTGTCATGAGTGACGCGCAAGACGAACTGGTCGACAAGGCCTTTCCCGCCGGTGATTCGATCCTGGGAACGCCATTGGGCATGGGGCCGCGCGATGCGGTGCGGATCGCGATGCGCCGCGACCGGCTGCTCGCCGGGCTGACCCTGACGGCGGGGGCGGGGTTCATTCTCGCCTTGCCCTTCGCGCTGCGCGAGGGGGCGGAATTCTTCCTTCCCCTGACGACCGCGCTGGTCATCGCGATCGCGTTGGTCCCGATCCTCGAATGGCTGGAACGGCGACGCGTGCCCTCGGCCCTGGCGGCGCTGATGTGCGTTCTCCTGTTCCTGATCGTCGCGAATATCGCGCTGGCCGCGATCATCGTGCCCGCGACCGATTTCTTCCGCCTGCTGCCCAGCCGGATCGGGCGGATCCAGGACAATCTGGCGCCGCTGCTCGATCTCTACTCCAGCCTCGAGCGCTATGTGAACAAGGCGCTGCGCCAGGTCGCCTCCACCCCGATCCGCCAGCCGCAGACCGCCGCCGTCTCGCCCCCCAGCTCGATCCTGGAACTGGCGGCGACCTCGGCACCGGGGTTGATCGTCCAGTTCCTGTTCGGCGTGCTCGTCGTCTTCTTCGTGCTGTCGGGCTGGACCCGGATGCGCCGTGAGACGATTCGCGGGCGGACCAGTTTCGACGGCGCGATGGCGACCGCGCGGGTGATCCAGGAGGTCGTGGACGACGTTTCGGCCTATCTGGGCACCATCACCATCATCAACCTGGCGCTGGGGGGCGCGGTGGCGGGGGCGCTGTCGCTGTTCGGCATGCCCTATCCGCTGATGTGGGGCGGCATCGTCGCGCTGCTCAACTACATCCCCTATTTCGGGCCGGTGATCGGCGCGATGCTGCTGGCGGTCGGCGGCCTCATGACGTTCAGCGACATCTGGGTCGCGCTGGCCCCGCCCGCCATCATGTACGGGATGCACCTGATCGAGGCGAACCTGATCACCCCGCTGATCGTCGGGCATCGCCTGACCATCAGTCCGGTGCTCATCCTGGTCTCGCTGAGCTTCTGGGGATGGGTCTGGGGCACCACGGGCGCGCTGTTGGCCGTGCCGCTGCTGATCATCCTGCAGACGGTCCTGAAAGCCGCCGGAAAGCCCGACATCGCAGGCTTCCTGTTCGAGCATGGAACCCTCACCCATCTCGACCGCGACACCGACCCGGAGGACGTTCCGCAAGAAAAATGAAATGATGCGTTGACAGGTCCGGAACGCTCGCCTAGTTGGCGCGCCTCGACGCTTTCAGCGGGTGTAGCTCAGTTGGTTAGAGCGCCGGCCTGTCACGCCGGAGGTCGCGGGTTCGAGCCCCGTCACTCGCGCCATCCTCTTAGGAGAATGGCTGAAAATATCGAAATCCCCACATGGGGCCGATGCCGATCCTGGTTGGCATTACATGGCTTTCAAGCGGGTGTAGCTCAGTTGGTTAGAGCGCCGGCCTGTCACGCCGGAGGTCGCGGGTTCGAGCCCCGTCACTCGCGCCATCCTTCGGGATGGCGCTTTTGTTTTCAGACATTTTCATGTTCGGCGAGCGTTGCGGCGTGGCCTTCGACTTCGCTCCGGCTGAACGGAGTGAGGGCTTTTCCCTTGTCGTTGGCCAAACGCCCCGGCAGCCGTTCAGCCTGAGCGATGTCGAAGGCCAAGCGAAATCCTAACCCCGTCCCCCCTCCATCCAGCGTAGCAGCGGCTTCATCGGCGTGATCCACACGATCCCCGCCAGGACATAGAATGCCAGTTGCAGCACCCAGTGCCATTGCCCGACCACGCCGGACAGGCTGGCGACCAGCAAAGCCCAGACAATGATGATCGCGACGATCAGCAGCATACCGGCGGGTTTGCGCCAACTGGGGGTCATGGGGTGATCCATTCCGATTCGGTGGCGATGGCGTGGAGCGGCACGTCCCAGCTGTCGGGCACCAGTTCCTCGACCTCCTGCACACCCCAGGCGAGGCCGACGCGCCACGCGTCAGGGTTGGCCGCAAACGCGCGGTCATAATGCCCTGCGCCCTGTCCCAGCCGATTTCCGCGCCGGTCGAAGCCGACCAGGGGCGTCAGGATGATATCGGGGCGGCATTCGGGCGCATCGGGCGCTGGCTGATGCAGTCCGAAGGCGCCGACGCTCAGGTCCTCGCCTTCGGCCCATGTCAGGAAGCGGATCGGGCTGGCGCGGTCGGTGACATGGGGCAGGGCGATCGTCGCCCCGGCGTGCAGCGCCGCCTCGACCCACAGGGCCGGGTCCGCTTCCGCCCCCAGGGGGCGATAGGCCGCGATGACCTGATGGGGGAGCAGGCGGTCCAGAAAGGGCCGCGCCACCGGCAGCAGGCCGGGGCCATGCGCATCGCGCACCGCCCGCATCCGGGCGCGTAGGGCGCGCTTGTCGATCATGTTAGAAGGGAGCGGGTGGCGGGACCGCCATGGCCGTTTGCCGTAATATCCACTGACGCCCAATACGTCAGGTGGGGACCATGTACGTCGGACCAGGGTCCGGGCAGGGACAGCCCCCTTGGATGAAGAATAGCCTCAGGGATTATCGTGGCTCGTACCGGGCAGAGCCCGCCGCCGACCCATGTAGGCGAGGGCTCCGCTTTACTCAAGGCCGGCTTTCCTCATCGAGGGCGTCGGCCAGGCCTTCCAGCCGCTCGGCGATGCGGGCGAGCGCGGCCTCGCTGACCGCCGCGCCGGCGGGCGGGCGTCGTTCCGCCTCTTCCAGCGCGTCGGCCAGCATCAGCGAAACGAACAACAGCGCCCGTTCGCCGTTATGGCCACCCGAGGCGCGCAGCGCCGCAGACCAGCGCTGGTCGAGCATCTGGCCCAGCATGCGGACGCGTGCCTCGCCGCCATCCTGGCAGTAGACGGTGTGCGGGCGGTCGCCGACCTGGATCGTCACTTCGGCCATCAGGCGACGCTCCCCCGGCTGATGACATCGTCGAGCGCGGTCACCGCCTCGGCCATGCGCGCCTTCAGCGCGGCGTGACGGCGGGCAAGCGCGTCTTCCTTGGCGGCGCGGTTTCGGATCGCCCCTTCGATGCGGGCGATGGCGCGGTCGATCCGTTCGACGGAGGAAAGGACGTCGTCGGCAATGGGTTCGGGCATGAAAGGGGCTTAGCAGGCTGGTCTCACGCGGCAACCCGGAATTGGACGATCGGGGGCGCTCGGGCGGTTGACAGACACCCGCGCGGCTCCGAAAGGCGTGGCGCGAACGGTGGAATCGTCGAAACGATTTCCATCCAACCGGGGGCGGTGCCGTCCATGGCACGGCCCGCAAAAGACAGGAGCTTGCTGGCATGACGGTCAAGGTTGCAATCAACGGTTTCGGCCGCATCGGTCGCCTGGTGGCGCGCGCGATCCTCGAGCGTGGCGAGGGCGGGCTGGAACTCGTCGCGATCAACGATCTCGCCGACGCCAAGTCGAACGCCTGGCTGTTCAGCCGCGACAGCATCCATGGCCGCTATCCGGGTGAAGTCTCGGCCGAGGGTAACGACATCGTGATCGACGGCAAGCGTATCCGCGTCACCGCCGAGCGCGATCCGGCCAACCTGCCGCACAAGGAACTGGGCGTCGACCTGGTCCTGGAGTGCACCGGCTTCTTCACCGACAAGGCGTCGTGCGAAAAGCACATCGCGGCGGGTGCCAAGAAGGTGCTGATCTCGGCCCCCGGCAAGAATGTCGACCTGACCGTCGTGTACGGCGTCAACCATGACAAGCTGACCGCCGACCACACCATCGTGTCGAACGCCTCGTGCACCACCAACTGCCTGGCGCCGGTCGCCAAGGTGCTGAACGACGCGATCGGGATCGAGCGCGGCCTGATGACCACGGTCCACGCCTATACCAACGACCAGAAGATCCTCGACCAGATCCACCCCGACCTGCGTCGCGCCCGCGCTGCCGCCATGTCGATGATCCCGACCACCACCGGCGCTGCCCGTGCGGTGGGTGAGGTTCTGCCGGAACTGAAGGGCAAGCTGGACGGCTCGGCCATCCGCGTGCCGACCCCGGACGTCAGCCTGGTCGACCTGACCTTCACGCCCGCGCGCGACACGACCAAGGAAGAGGTCAACGCGATCCTGAAGGCGGCATCGGAGAGCGAGGCGCTGAAGGGCGTGCTGGTCTATACCGACGAGCCGCTGGTCTCGATCGACCTGATGCACTCGCCGCAGTCCTCGACCGTCGACAGCCTGGAGACGGCGGTGATCGACGGCAAGCTGGTGCGCGTCGTGTCCTGGTACGACAATGAATGGGGCTTCTCGAACCGCATGGTCGACACCGCGACCGCGATGGCGAAGTTCCTCTGATGAGCGACGGGCGGGCGATGACCGGGCGTCTGGCCGGCATCGCCCGCCATGCCGTGCCGAAGGGGCCGATGGCGGTGATCGACACCGCCATCGTCACCCTGGACGGCGGCGTGGAAGGCGATGTTCGCGGGCGGGTCAAGCCCGGCGGTCGCGGGCGGCGTCAGGTGACGTTGATCGAGCGGGCCGACTGGGACGCGGCGCTGGCCGAGATCGGCCGGGACATCCCCTGGCAGGAGCGCCGTGCGAACCTGCTGGTCGAGGATTTCGACCTTCCCCAAATTCCGGGCACCCGCTTGCGCGTCGGGCCCGTCCTTCTGGAAATCACCATGGAATGCGATCCGTGCCACCGCATGGACGCGATCGCCGACGGATTGCGCGCGGCCCTGACCTCCGACTGGCGCGGCGGCGTATGCACCCGCGTGATCGAGGGCGGCACGATCCGTATCGGCGATAACATCAGGATCGAGGAATCATGACCAAGGCCTTCAAGACGCTCGACGATATGGGCGATGTCCAGGGCAAGCGCGTGCTGGTCCGCGAGGATCTGAACGTGCCGATGGCCGATGGCCGCGTCACCGACGACACCCGCCTGCGCGCGACGATCGCGACGGTGACCGAACTGGCCGACAAGGGCGCGATCGTCCTGATTTTGGCCCATTTCGGCCGTCCGAAGGGGCAGCGTAACCCCGAATTCTCGCTGGCGATGCTGACCCAGCCTTATGGTGACGTGCTGGGCCGTCCGGTGCGTTTCATCGATGACGTGGCGGGCGAGGCGGCGGAAGCAGCGGTCGCGACGCTTAACCCCGGCGATATCGCGATCCTGGAAAACACGCGCTTCCATGCGGGTGAGGAAAAGAACGACGCCGAACTGGCGGCGCAGATCGCCAAGCTGGGCGACCTCTATGTCAACGACGCCTTCTCGGCCGCGCACCGCGCGCACGTTTCGACCGAGGGTCTGGCTCGCATCCTCCCGGCGTTCGCCGGCCGGGCCATGGAGGCCGAACTCGACGCGCTGGAAAAGGCGCTGGGCAACCCCGAGCATCCGGTCGCGGCTGTTGTCGGCGGCGCCAAGGTCTCGACCAAGCTCGCGGTTCTCAAGCATCTGGTCGGAAAGGTCGATCACCTGATCATCGGCGGCGGCATGGCCAACACCTTCCTCGCCGCGCGCGGCGTCGATGTGGGCAAGTCGCTGTGCGAGCATGACCTGACCGGCACCGCCGAGGAAATCCTCGACGCCGCCGACAAGGCGGGCTGCACCGTGCACCTGCCCTATGACGTGGTGGTGGCCAAGGAGTTCAAGCCGAATCCCGAGACGCGCACCGTCAACGTCCACGAAGTGGGCGCCGACGAGATGATCCTCGACCTCGGCCCCAATGCCGTCGAGGCGCTGGGCGACGTATTGAAGAACTGCCGCACCCTGGTCTGGAACGGCCCGCTCGGCGCGTTCGAGACGCCGCCCTTCGACATGGCGACCGTCGCACTGGCGAAGACGGCGGCGGCACTGACCCAGGACGGCAGCCTCGTCTCGGTCGCGGGTGGCGGCGATACCGTCGCCGCGCTCAACCAGGCGGGTGTGGGCACGCAGTTCACCTTCGTCTCGACGGCGGGCGGCGCGTTCCTGGAATGGATGGAAGGGCAGGACCTGCCCGGCGTCGCGGCGCTGACCGCCTGACGGATCGGCCATCCGGCCAAAGAGAATGACCCCGTCGCCGGACAGGCGGCGGGGTTTTTTCTTGGGCGGAGGAATTGGTCAGGCAGCCCCTTGATCCGCCGCATCGGACTTGCTAGGTTAAACGCGTTAAACAAAGGGAGTGGCCATGCTCGGCGTCCGCCTCGATACCGAATTGGAAGAGCGGCTGGCGGCCGTCGCGCGCACGCAGGGGCGCAGCAAGAGCGACATCGCGCGCGAAGCGGTGCGCCGCTATGTCGATCTGCATGACGAGGCGTATCGCCGCGAGGCGCGCCGCCAGTCGACCCGCGCGTCGAAGCGCGACACGCCCGAGGATTTCGCCTTCTGGAACGCGCTGGCCAAGGAGGGTGACGCATGACGATCGCCCATGCCGCCATCGTGCTCGCCACGAACGGGGAGGGGGGCGACCATCGCCCGTTCCTGGTCGTCCAGTCGGACCTGTATAACGAGACGCACAACACCATCACCGTCTGCCCGATGACCTCGGTCGTCGGCGGCGAGGCGCTGTTCCGCGTCGCCTTTTCCCCGCGCGAGCATACCGGCCTGACCGTCGAGTGCGAGGTGCAGGTGGACAAGATCTTGTCCATCCCCCGCAATCATATCGTCAAAGTCATCGGCCATGCTTCCCCCACCCGAATGGAGCAGGTCGATCAGGCGCTGCGCCGCTGGCTGATGCTCTGACCCTTTTACAGCCCGACACCAATCTGGAGAGACATGATGACCCCGACCGTGAAGGCCATTCTCGACAAATATGAAGGCACGCCCGCCGCGGTGAAGGCGAACCTGGCCCGCATCCTGATGCAGGGCAAGCTGGGCGGCACCGGCAAGCTAATCATCCTGCCGGTCGATCAGGGGTTCGAGCACGGCCCGGCGCGCAGCTTCGCGGTCAACCCGCCCGCCTATGACCCGCATTACCATTTCCAGCTGGCGATCGATGCCGGGCTGTCGGCCTATGCCGCGCCGCTGGGCATGCTGGAAGCCGGAGCCGACACCTTTGCGGGCCAGATCCCGACCATCCTGAAGATCAACAGCTCGAACAGCTGGGGCACCTCGATCACCCAGGCCGTGACGGGCAGCGTGCAGGATGCGGTGCGGCTGGGTTGCGCGGCGATCGGCTTTACCATCTATCCGGGCTCGGACGGCATTTTCGACGCGATGGACCAGATCGCGATCCTGTCGGCCGAAGCGCGCGAGGCGGGCCTCGCCACCGTCATCTGGAGCTATCCGCGCGGCGGCAAGCTGACCAAGGACGGCGAGCTGGCGCTCGACGTCGGCGCCTATGCCGCGCACATGGCCGCGCTGCTCGGCGCGCACATCATCAAGGTGAAGCTGCCCAGCGACCATATCGAACAGGCCGAGGCCAAGAAGGTCTATGAGGGCACCGACTGGTCCAACCAGGCCGACCGCGTGCGCCACGTCGTCCAGTCGAGCTTTGCGGGCCGCCGCATCGTCGTCTTCTCGGGCGGTGCCGCCAAGGGCGCCGATGCCGTCTATCAGGACGCGCGCGACATTCGCGACGGTGGCGGCAATGGCTCGATCATCGGCCGCAACACCTTCCAGCGTCCGCGTGACGAGGCGCTGGCGATGCTCGACAAGCTGATCGCGATCTACAAGAACGAAGAATAAGTTCTTGCTAGGGTTGGGCGTTCCGGTTGGGGAACCGGGACGCCCATTCCACCGTCGCGCCAAAGAGGTGACGGAGGCCGCGTCAGGCGCTAGGGGAGGGGCATGACGCTTGAAGACGATCCCCTGGGCCCCCTCGACCCCAATTTCGCGGCGGCCTTCACCCGCGACGTGCGGCGCCCGCCCTGCCAGCTCTATCTGATCTCGCCGCTCGACGTGACCGGCGGTTTCGCCGACCGCCTGGCCCGCACGCTGGATGCCGGGCCGGTCGCGGCCTTCCAGTTTCGCGTCAAGGACATGGACCAGCACGCCGCCGCCAAGCTGGCCGAGCCGCTCCAGCGTATCTGCGCCGACCGCGAGGTCGCCTTCATCGTCAATGACAGCATCAGCCTGGCCAAGCGGCTGGGCGCAGACGGCGTTCATTTGGGCCAGGAAGACGGCGACGCCCGCGAGGCGCGCGACCTGCTCGGACCCACGGTGCAGATCGGCGTGACCTGCCACGACAGCCGCCACCTGGCGATGGAAGCGGGCGAAGCGGGCGCCGACTATGTGGCATTCGGTGCCTTCTACCCGACCACGACCAAGGAAACCAAGCATCGGCCCGAGCCGGTCGTCCTTTCCTGGTGGTCGGCCCTGTTCGAACTGCCCTGCGTCGCGATCGGCGGGATCACGCCCGCCAATGCCGCGCCGCTGGTCAAGGCGGGGGCGGACTTTCTGGCGGTCTCAGGCGCGGTTTGGAACGGCGACGAGGCGGCCGCGATCAAGGCCTTTGCCGAACTGCTGGGCTGAGCCTTTCCCCGGCGCATCCGTTCCGCTTAGGAAACAAGCGTCGGGCCGCCGCGTTTAACCTGTGATCGATCCACGGGTTAAGGAGCGGGCGTGAAGAGACTGGCAATCGCCTTAATCGGCGGCGTGGCCATGGCGCTGGTCGCGGTCGGCACCCATCCGGCATCCGATGGTCTGCACGGCGCCACGTCACGGCAGGCTGTCGTCGGCGCGCCATCGGTACCGACGCAATGAGGCGTGGCGGGGGCAGGGGGCCGCTGTCACGTTTCGGTTGGGTGATGCTGGGCCTGATCGTGATTGCGGTCGGTGGTTTCCTGTCGATGCTGTCCTTTGGCCCCGGCGAAGTCGTGGTGCCGGATGTCGCGGCTCCCGCCAGACAGGCGGCGGCGGGCAGTTCGGCATCGCTGGCCATGCCCATCGCCAATTATCCGGTTTCCTCGATGCGTCACGATTGGGGTGATCCGCGCGAGGGTGGCCAGCGCAAGCATCAGGGGCTCGACCTGATGGCGCCGGGCGGAACGCCGGTTGTCGCCGCCTTGTCCGGTACGGTCGAGAAGCTGTTCGACAGCGATCGCGGCGGCCATACCATTTATATCCGCTCACCCGATCGCCGCTGGATGCTCTATTATGCGCATCTCAAGGGCTATGCGCTGGGCCTGGCCGAAGGGCAGCAGGTCCGCCAGGGTCAGGTCGTCGGTTATGTCGGCGACAGCGGCAATGCGGGAGCGGGCAACACCCATCTGCATTTCGCGGTCAGCTGGATGCGCGCCGGGGACCGTTGGTATCAGGGCGAGCCGGTCGACCCCTATCCGCTGCTTGCCGGAAAGACCGCTTCGCGTTAAAGCGGCCGACACAGGAGGCCGGGTCGCGTGTGTCGCGCCGGTGTCCTTCGCTCTTTCCAGCAGGTTGAAGACCCATGAAGATCAGCGGCGTGGACATTCGTCCCGGCAACATCATCGAGTATGAAGGCGGCATCTGGCGCGCCGTGAAGATTCAGCACACCCAGCCCGGCAAGGGCGGTGCGTATATGCAGGTCGAAATGAAGAACCTCATCGACGGCCGCAAGACCAATGTCCGCTTCCGCTCCGCCGAGACGGTTGAACGCGTCCGCCTGGATACCAAGGACTTCCAGTTCCTGTTCGCGGAAGGCGACGACCTGACCTTCATGGACAAGGAAACCTATGAGCAGATCACGCTGCCGCGCGACCTGCTGGGCGATGCCGCCGCGTTCCTGCAGGACGGCATGGACGTCGTGATGGAATTGCACGAGGAAAAGCCGATCTCGGTCCAGCTTCCCGACCAGATCGAAGCGACCATCGTCGAGGCCGACGCCGTGGTGAAGGGGCAGACCGCCTCGTCCTCATACAAGCCCGCCATCCTCGACAATGGCGTCCGCGTGATGGTGCCGCCGCACATCGCGAGCGGAACGCGCATCGTCGTCGACGTGTACGAACAGACCTACGTCCGCCGCGCGGACTAAGCACGATCGGCGGATGACCGGCGCGACCTGAGCGCGACCCCGTCATCCGCCGTACCGGCCCGTCGTTCGCGGCGGGCCTTTTCAATTGGAGCGCCCTGGGCAAGCAGCGGCGCGATCGAAAGGACGATCATGGCCTCGCACTCCGGGCTTCTCACCATCATGGAACGCGCCGCGCGCAAGGCCGCCCCGCGGCTCCGCCGCGACTTCAACGAGGTTCAGCACCTCCAGGTCAGCCGCAAGGGTCCCGCCGACTTCGTGTCGATGGCCGACAAGCGCGCCGAGGAAACCGTCTTCGAGGAATTGAAGAAGGCGCGTCCCGACTGGAACTTCCTCATGGAGGAGGGCGGCGAGATCAAGGGCGATCCGTCCAAGCCGCGCTTCATCATCGATCCGCTCGACGGCACCTCGAACTTCCTGCACGGCATCCCGCACTTCGCCATCTCGATCGCGGTCGAGGAGCCGCTGGCGAACGGCAAGCGCGAGGTGACGACGGGCCTGATCTATCAGCCGCTGACCGACGAGAGCTTCTGGGCCGAAAAGGGCCGGGGCGCATGGTTGCAGGACGGCCGCCTCCGCGTGTCGTCGCGCCGCGACCTGTCGGAGGCGCTGATCGCCACCGGCATCCCGTTCCTGGGGCATGGCGATTTCGTCCAGTGGAGCCGCATTTTCGGTGCGATCGCGCCGCAGGTTGCCGGTATCCGCCGCTTCGGCTCGGCCGCGCTCGACCTCGCCTGGGTCGCGGCGGGCCGCTATGACGGCTTCTGGGAGTCGGGCCTGAAGCCCTGGGACGCGGCGGCGGGCATGCTGCTGGTGCGCGAAGCGGGCGGTTTCGTCAGCGACTTCCGCGGCAGCGACAAGTCGCTCGACCGCGGCGAGTATCTCGCGGCAAACGAGGGCCTGCATTCCAAGCTGCACAAGCTGCTGGCCAACGCGCTGCGTTAAGAATTTGGCGAGATTTGAACGCAAGGGGTCCTGCCTCTTGCGTTCAAGCTGCTGAATTACCATGTGAAAATACGAGGATGGTGGCTGGTGGCGGCGTTCACTTGCGATTCATTCTCATGCCTTCGCTGGCTTGCTCCGGCCGACCCATCGGCCTAAAGCCATCGCATCCAGTTCCGCATCTGCGAGAGAAAAACTTGGTCGATCTGTCGCAATATCTGCCGATCCTCCTGTTCCTGGGCGTTGCCCTGGTTCTGTCGACGGCCTTCGTGTTTCTGCCGATGCTCGTGGCGCGCCTGACCGGTGCCCATAAGCCCAACGAGCAGAAGCTGTCCGAATATGAGTGCGGCTTCCCCGCGTTCGAAGACCCGCGCAGCCAGTTCGACGTGCGTTTCTACCTCGTCGCCATCCTGTTCATCATCTTCGATCTGGAAGCGGCGTTTCTGTACCCCTGGGCGGTCAGCGTCTTCAGCCTCGGCTGGACCGCCTGGTTTTCGATGATGATCTTCATCGGCGAGCTCGCGCTGGGTCTCGTCTATGCGTGGAAGAAGGGAGCGTTGGATTGGGAGTAAATCTTCACTCCGGTCCGGTTGAGTTCAAGCCGCAGGCCCATGGCGGACTCGCCCATGATGGCCAAGCCGTCATTCAGCCCGATCAGGGCTTTTTCGACGGGCTCAACGGTGAGCTGACCGACAAGGGCTTCCTCGTCACCTCGACCGAGGAGCTGTTCCAATGGGCGCGCACCGGCTCGCTCTGGTGGATGACCTTCGGTCTGGCATGCTGCGCGGTGGAGATGATCCACGTGAACATGCCGCGTTACGATCTGGAGCGCTTCGGTGCCGCGCCGCGTGCGTCGCCGCGCCAGTCGGACGTGATGATCGTCGCGGGCACGCTGTGCAACAAGATGGCCCCGGCGCTGCGTCGTGTGTACGACCAAATGTCGAACCCGAAATACGTCATCTCGATGGGCAGCTGCGCCAATGGCGGCGGCTATTACCATTACAGCTATTCGGTGGTGCGCGGCTGTGACCGGATCGTGCCCGTGGACATCTATGTCCCCGGTTGCCCGCCGACTGCCGAAGCGCTGCTGTATGGCGTGATGCAGTTGCAGCGGAAGATCCGCCGCGCCGGGAGCATCGAACGGTGAGGGCGCCTGCTCCCCGTTATGCCGCCAATGACGGCGTGATCGATGCGGCTCGCGCTGTGCTCGGCCCGTGGTTGCTCGACGCGCGCGAGCATGTCGGTGAGGTTGCGCTGGTCGTCGAACGGGCGAACCTGGTCCCGGCGATGATCGCGCTGCGCGATACCAAGGGGCTGGAATATCAGCAGCTGATGGAGATTGCGGGCGTTGATTACCCCGAGCGCGACGAGCGTTTCGAGGTGGTCTATTGCCTGCTCTCGCTGACCCGCAACCACCGCCTGCACGTCCATGTCTCGACCGACGAGGACAAGCCGGTTCCGTCGGTGACGGGGCTGTGGCCGGTCGCCGGTTGGCTGGAGCGTGAGGTCTATGACCTGTACGGCGTGCTGTTCTCGGGCAATAGCGACCTGCGTCGCATCCTGACCGACTATGGCTTCCGCGGCCATCCGCTGCGCAAGGACTTCCCGCTGACCGGTTATACCGAGTTGCGGTACTCGGAAGAGGAAAAGCGCGTCGTCTATGAGCCGGTGAAGCTGGCGCAGGACTTCCGCAACTTCGACTTCCAGAGCCCGTGGGAAGGCGCTGAATATGTCCTTCCGGGCGACGAGAAGGGATCACAGCCGCAGGGCAAGGGCGCACAGACCCCAGCCAGTGCGGATGCGGTGAAGAAGGCCGACGCCGCGCCGGACAAGGTTGCGCCGTCGCAGACGGCCGAGACCAAGACCACCGAAAGCCCCAAGCAGACGGGCGCAGGCGAACCGCATCCGGGCAACAAGGCCGAAGGTAAGCCCCAGGACCCGGACGTCGTGCCGGGCAAGGGCGGAGGACAGAATCAGTGAGCGACTACGTCGACGAACTGCTCCACAAGACGGACGCCGTTGACCCGACCACGGGCGACGTGTCGATCCAGAACTATACGATCAACTTCGGCCCGCAGCATCCGGCGGCCCACGGCGTGCTTCGCCTTGTCATGGAGCTGGACGGCGAGATCGTCGAGCGCGTCGATCCGCATGTCGGCCTGCTGCATCGCGGCACCGAAAAGCTGATCGAATACAAGACCTATTCGCAGGCGCTGCCTTATTTCGATCGCCTCGATTATTGTTCGCCGATGTGCATGGAGCACAGCTTCGTGCTGGCGGTCGAGAAGCTGCTCGACCTGGAAGTGCCGCTGCGGGCGCAGTATCTGCGGACGTTCTTCGCCGAGCTGACGCGCATTTCGAACCACATGCTCAACATCGGCAGCCACGTCATGGACGTCGGCGCGATGACGCCAAACCTGTGGCTGTTCGAGATTCGCGAAGACTGCATGAACTTCTATGAGCGGGCCTCGGGCGCGCGCATGCATGCGAATTATTTCCGTGTAGGCGGCGTCCACCAAGACGTGCCGCTCAAGCTGCTGACCGATATCGCCGACTGGCTCGACACGCGCCTGCCGCAGCTGTTCGAGGATGCGATCGGCCTCGTCGCCAACAACCGCATCTTCAAGCAGCGCAATGTCGACATCGCGGTGGTGAATCGCGAGGACGCGATCAAGTGGGGCTTCTCGGGCCCGATGATCCGCGGCTCGGGCATTCCGTGGGACCTGCGCAAGTCGCAGCCCTATGACGCCTATGACAAAGTGGATTTCGACGTGCCGGTGGGCACCAGCGGCGACTGCTATGACCGGTTCATGGTGCGCGTCGAGGAAGTGCGCCAGTCGGCCCGGATCATGAAGCAGTGCCTGGCGCAGATGCCCGAAGGTCCGGTGCTCGCCACCGACCGCAAGGTCACGCCGCCCAAGCGCGCCGAGATGAAGCGCTCGATGGAAGCGCTGATCCACCACTTCAAGCTCTATACCGAGGGGTATCACGTCCCCGCCGGTGAGGTGTATGTCGCGACCGAAAGCCCCAAGGGGGAATTCGGCGTGTATCTCGTCTCCGACGGATCGAACAAACCCTATCGCTGCAAGATCCGCCCGACGGCGTTCAGCCACCTCCAGGCCATGGAATTCATGTCCAAGGGGCATATGCTGGCCGACACGACCGCGATCCTGGGCGCGATGGACATCGTTTTTGGTGAATGTGACCGCTAATGGCTGACGCACCCAACATCCCCGACGAGGCGGAAGTCCGCGCCCGCTGGGGCAATTTCGCCTGGACCGACGAGAACCAGAAGAAGGCGAACGAGATCCTCGCGCGCTATCCGAAGGGCCGCGAACAGTCCTGCTCGATCCCGTTCCTCGATCTGGCCCAGCGCCAGGTGGGTGCCGAGACGCAGACGCAAGGCTGGCTGCCGGTTCCGGTGATCGAGTTCGTCGCGCGTCAGCTGGGTGTCGCGTACATGCGCATCTACGAGGTCGCGACCTTCTACACGATGTTCAACCTCGCGCCGGTCGGTCGCTATCACGTCCAGGTGTGCGGCACGACGCCGTGCATGCTGCGCGGGTCGGACGATGTGCTGGCGGCGTGCAAGAACAAGGGTCTGATCAAGGGCAAGACCACGCCCGATGGCATGTTCACGCTGACCGAAGTCGAGTGCATGGGCAATTGTGCGTCGGCACCGATGGTCCAGATCAACGACGACAATTACGAGGATCTGGATTACGACCGCACGGTCACGATCCTGGAAGCGCTGGCGCGGGGCGAGAGCCCCAAGACCGGCACGCAGGAGCCGGGTCGCCACACGGTCGAGCCGATCGGCGGTCCGACCACGCTGACCGCCATGGTCGGCGACAATCACGACTATCGCGGGGAGTGGGGCGCATAATGCTCGCTGACAAGGACCGCATTTTCACCAATCTCTACGGCTATCAGCCGTGGAACGTCGACGCGGCGATGAAGCGCGGCGATTGGGACAATACCAAGGCGCTGCTCGAGCTGGGCCAGGACAAGATCATCGACGTCATCAAGGCGTCGGGTCTGCGCGGGCGCGGCGGTGCGGGCTTCCCGACCGGCATGAAGTGGAGCTTCATGCCCAAGGAACCGCGCCCCGACCGGCCGAGCTTCCTGGTCATCAACGCCGACGAGTCCGAGCCTGGTTCGTGCAAGGACCGCGAGATCATCCGCCACGATCCGCACAAGCTGATCGAGGGTGCGCTGGTCGCGGGCTTCGCGATGCGCGCGCGCGCGGCCTATATCTATATCCGCGGCGAATATATCCGCGAGGCCGAAACGCTGTTCGCGGCGGTCGCCGAGGCCTATGACCGGGGCTTCCTGGGCAAGAATGCCTGCGGCTCGGGCTATGACTTCGACGTCTTCGTCCATCGTGGTGCGGGCGCCTATATCTGCGGCGAAGAGACCGCGATGATCGAAAGCTTGGAGGGCAAGAAGGGCCAGCCGCGCCTGAAGCCGCCTTTCCCGGCGGGTGCGGGCCTTTATGGCTGCCCGACGACGGTCAACAACGTCGAGTCGATCGCGGTCGCGCCGACGATCCTGCGTCGCGGCGCCGAGTGGTTCTCGTCCTTCGGGCGCGAGAACAACAAGGGCACCAAGCTCTTCCAGATCTCCGGCCATGTCGATCGCCCCTGCGTGGTCGAGGAAAGCATGTCGATCAGCTTCCGTGAGCTGATCGAGAAGCATTGCGGCGGTATCCGTGGCGGCTGGGACAATCTGCTCGCGGTGATCCCGGGCGGTTCGTCGGTGCCTTTGGTGCCCGCCGCCGAGATCATGGACGCGCCGATGGATTTCGACGGCCTGAAGGCGGTCGGATCGGGCCTCGGCACGGCGGCCGTCATCGTCATGGACAAGTCGACCGACATCGTCCGCGCGATCAGCCGCCTGTCCTATTTCTACAAGCATGAGAGCTGCGGCCAGTGCACGCCGTGCCGTGAAGGCACCGGCTGGATGTGGCGCGTGATGGAGCGGATGCGCACCGGCGATGCCGATGTGGCCGAGATCGACACGCTGTTCCAGGTGACGAAGCAGGTCGAAGGCCACACCATCTGCGCGCTGGGCGACGCGGCGGCCTGGCCGATCCAGGGCCTGATCCGCCACTTCCGCCCGGAGATGGAACGCCGCATTCGCGAACGCAAAGGCGAGACGGGCGGCAACGCCCCGATGATGGAAGCTGCCGAATAATGCCTAAGGTCAAAGTCGACGGCGTCGAGATCGAGGTGCCGCAGGGCGCTACTGTGCTCCAGGCCTGTGAGCTGGCGGGCAAGGAAATCCCGCGCTTCTGCTATCATGAGCGGCTGTCCATCGCGGGCAATTGCCGCATGTGCCTGGTCGAGGTGAAGCCTGGCCCCCCCAAGCCGCAGGCGTCTTGCGCGCTTCCGGCGGCGGACAATCAGGAAATCTTTACCACCACCCCGATGGTGAAGGCCGCGCGCGAAGGCGTGATGGAATTCCTGCTCATCAACCACCCGCTGGACTGCCCGATCTGCGATCAGGGCGGCGAGTGCGATCTGCAGGATCAGTCCATGGCCTATGGCAAGGGCCATAGCCGCTATGACGAGAACAAGCGGGCCGTCACCGAGAAATATATGGGTCCGATCGTCAAGACGGTCATGACCCGCTGCATCCAGTGCACCCGCTGCGTCCGTTTCGCCGAAGAGGTCGCGGGCGTGGAGGAAATCGGCGCGATCTATCGCGGCGAGAATATGCAGATCACATCGTATCTCGAACAGGCCGTGTCGAGCGAGCTGTCGGGCAATGTCGTCGACCTGTGCCCGGTGGGCGCGCTGACGTCCAAGCCCTATGCGTTCGAGGCCCGTCCGTGGGAGCTGAAGAAGACGCTCGCCATCGACGTGATGGACGCGGTCGGCACCAATATCCGCCTCGACAGCCGGGGTCGCCAGGTGCTGCGCTGCGTGCCGCGCATCAACGACGAGGTGAACGAGGAGTGGGCGAGCGACAAGACGCGTCACGCGATCGACGGTCTGGTCCGTCGTCGCCTCGACCGTCCGTTCATCCGCCGCGACGGCAAGCTGGTGCCCGCCACCTGGGACGAGGCTTTCGCCGCGATCCGTGACGTGAACGCGGGTTCGAGCGTGGCCGCGATCGCCGGCGATCTGGTCGATTGCGAGACGATGTTCGCCGCCAAGGCGCTGCTGGTCAAGATGGGTTCGACCCTGCTCGAAGGTCGTCAGACCGGCATGGACTATGACACGTCGAGCCTGGCCGCCGTCAACTTCAACACGACCATCGCGGGCGTCGAGCAGGCCGATGCGATCCTGCTGATCGGCACCAATCTGCGCTGGGAAGCGCCGCTGGTGAACACCCGCATCCGCAAGGCGATCAAGAAGGGCGCCAAGGTCTTCGCGATCGGCCCCGAAACCGATCTGACCTACAAGGTCGAGTGGCTGGGCGCCGACCTGTCGGCACTGGGCAACCTGCCCGAGGCGGTAACCGAGCTGTTCGGCAATGCTGCGCGTCCGATGGTGATCGTCGGTGGCGGGGCGCTGAAGGGCGCGCACGGCGCGAGCCTGAAGCTGGTCGACCAGTTCAATCTGGTCCGCACGCTGGAGGACGGTTCGGCCTGGAACGGTTATAATGTCGTTCACATGGCGGCGGCGCGCATGGGCGGTCTGATGCTCGGTTACGCGCAAAAGGGCGGCATCGCGGACGTGGTCGCGGCCGCACCGAAGCTCGCCTTCTTCCTGGGCGCCGACGAGGTCGACTTCGCCAAGTTCGGCAACAGCTTCAAGGTGTTCGTCGGCCATCACGGCGACAAGGGTGCGCATCACGCCGATGTCATCCTGCCGGGCGCGACCTTTGCCGAGAAGTCGGGCACCTGGGTCAATCTGGAAGGCCGGGTGCAGCGCGGCGACCGTGCGGTGTTCGCACCGGGCGACGCGCGCGACGACTGGACGATCTTCCGCGCGCTGTCCGAAGTGCTCGGCCAGACCCTGCCGTTCGATACGCTGGAAGAGCTGCGCGCCGCGATGGCGGCCGAGGTTCCGGCGCTGGGCCAGGTCGGCCTTGTGACCTTCGACTGGGCCGCGCCGTCGCTGAACGCGACCGCGTCCGGCACAATGGATGGTTATCCGATCAAGGACTTCTACCTCACCAACGCGATCTGCCGCGCCAGCCCGACGATGCAGCGCTGCTCGGCCGAACTGGTCCATGGTGAGAGCTATGCGGAGGCAGCGGAGTGACCGCGTTTTTCAACACGACGCTCGGCCTTCCTTATGGCTGGGCCTGGACGATCGCGACGTTGGTCGGGATCCTGGCGATCGCGCTGCCGCTGATGCTGGCCGTCGCAATGGTCATCTATGTCGACCGCAAGATCTGGGCGGCGATGGCGCTGCGCCGGGGTCCGAACGTGGTCGGCCCCTTCGGTCTGCTCCAGTCCTTTGCCGACGGCCTGAAGGTCTTCCTTCAGGAAACCATCGTTCCCTCGGCCGCCAATCGCGGGCTGTTCCTGTTGGCGCCGATCATCACCTTCACGGTCGCGCTGATCGTCTGGGCGGTGGTGCCGTTCCAGCCGGGCGTGGTCGTCGCCAACATCAATGTCGGCCTGCTCTATGTGCTCGCGGCCTCGTCGCTGGGTGTGTACGGCGTGATCCTGTCGGGCTGGGCGTCGAACTCGAAATATCCCTTCTACTCGGCGCTTCGTGCGGCCGCGCAGATGGTGTCCTATGAAGTCGCGATCGGCTTCATCCTGATCTCGGTCGTGATGTGGTCGGGCAGCTTCAACCTGACCGACATCGTCGAGGCGCAGAAGAGCGTGCTGGGGATTCCGGTCAACGGCTTCTTCCTCAACCCGCTGCTCTTCCCGATGGCGGTGATGTTCTTCATCTCGGCGCTGGCCGAGACGCAGCGCGCGCCGTTCGACCTGACCGAAGCGGAGTCGGAGCTCGTCGCGGGTTACCAGACCGAATACAGCTCGATGTCGTTCGCGCTGTTCTGGCTGGGCGAATATGCCAACGTCATCCTAATGTGCGCGCTGAACGCGATCCTGTTCTGGGGTGGCTATCTGCCGCCGTTCGACTGGGCGCCGCTCTATGTCGTGCCGGGCATCGTCTGGCTGCTGCTGAAGATGTGCTTCTTCTTCTTCGTCTTTTCCTGGGTGAAGGCGACCGTACCGCGTTACCGGTACGACCAGCTGATGCGGCTGGGCTGGAAGGTGTTCCTGCCGGTGTCGCTGTTCTGGGTATTCTTGGTGTCTGGCGTGCTGATGTATGCGCGCGTGGGAGTTCCGGCATGAGCGTCGCTCAGTACGTCAAGGCTTTTACGCTGTGGGAGTTCGTGAAGGGCCATGCGCTGACCCTTCGCTACTTCTTCAAGCCGAAGGCGACGATCAACTATCCGTTCGAGAAGAACCCCATCTCTCCGCGCTTCCGGGGTGAGCACGCGCTGCGTCGCTATCCCAATGGCGAGGAGCGGTGCATCGCGTGCAAGCTGTGCGAGGCGATCTGCCCCGCCCAGGCGATCACGATCGAGGCGGAACCCCGCGACGACGGCAGCCGCCGCACGACGCGCTACGACATCGACATGACCAAGTGCATCTATTGCGGGCTGTGCCAGGAGGCTTGCCCGGTCGATGCCATCGTCGAGGGTCCGAACTTCGAATTTTCGACCGAGACCCGCGAAGAGCTGATCTACGACAAGTCGAAGTTGCTCGATAACGGTGACCGCTGGGAAAGCGCGATCGCGGCGAACCTTGCCGCCGATGCGCCGTACCGTTAAAGCCCGCGACCAACGGTTCGGGGCGGACAGAAAAGGGGCCTGACAGGCAGTGATACAGGCTATCGCCTTCTATATTTTCGCGACCGTGGTGATCGTGTCCGCAGGGCTCACGATCGCGTCGCGCAATCCGGTGCACTCGGTCATGTGGCTGATCCTGGCGTTCTTTAACGCCGCGGGCCTCATGGTGCTGTGCGGGGCCGAGTTCATCGCGATGCTGCTCGTCATCGTCTATGTGGGCGCGGTCGCGGTCTTGTTCCTCTTCGTCGTCATGATGCTCGATATCGAGGTCGCGGCGATGCGGGCGGGCTTTGCGCGCTATCTGCCGCTGGGCCTGGCACTCGCCGTCGCCCTGCTGGCCGAGGTCATCATCGCCTTCCAGGCCTGGAGCGTCGGTGGCGTGCAGTTGGCGGCCCGTGCGGCCCCGATCGCGCCGGAGGTGTCCAACATCCAGGCGATCGGCAACCTGCTGTACACGCGCTATCTGTTCATCTTCGAAGGCGCGGGCCTTGTCCTGCTCGTCGCGATGATCGGCGCGATCGTGCTCACCCATCGCAAGCGGGGCGGCGTCCGTCCGCAGAACATCGCCAAGCAGAATGCGCGTCAGCCGCATGAGGCGATCCGCAACATCAATCAGCCCATCGGGCAGGGGGTGGAACTGTGACGATCGGTCTCGTCCATTATCTGGTCGTTGCAGCGATCCTGTTCACCATGGGGGTGCTGGGTATCTTCCTCAACCGGAAGAACCTGATCGTCATCCTCATGGCGATCGAGCTCATCCTGCTCGCCGTGAACCTGAACCTCGTCGCCTTCTCGGCCGCGCTTCAGGATCTGGTGGGGCAGGTCTTCGCCATGTTCGTGCTGACCGTGGCCGCCGGTGAATCGGCGATCGGTCTGGCGATCCTGGTCATCTATTTCCGTGGCCGCGGCACCATCGCGGTCGACGACGTCAACCGGATGAAGGGGTAATCGGGTTGATCCTCGCTATCGTCTTCCTGCCGTTGCTGGCCGCCGCCATTGCGGGGTTCGGCAACAAGGCCATCGGGAACGTGCCCGCCAAGGTCGTCACGACCGGCGCGCTGTTCATTTCCTGTGCCCTCTCATGGCCGATCTTCATCGGCTATTTGTCGGGTGCCAATGTCGCCACCGTCACGCCGGTGCTCCACTGGATCACCAGTGGCACCATGTCGGTCGACTGGGCGTTGCGCGTCGACTCGCTGACCGCGATCATGCTGGTGGTCATCACCAGCGTCTCGGCGCTCGTTCACCTCTATAGCTGGGGCTATATGAGCGAGGAGCCGGATCAGCCGCGCTTCTTCGCCTATCTCTGCCTCTTCACCTTCGCGATGCTGATGCTCGTGACGGCGGACAATCTGGTCCAGATGTTCTTCGGCTGGGAAGGCGTGGGTCTCGCGTCCTACCTGCTGATCGGCTTCTGGTTCCGTAAGCCCTCGGCCAATGCGGCCGCGATCAAGGCGTTCGTCGTCAACCGCGTTGGCGACCTCGGTTTCATGCTGGGCATCTTCGGCACCTTCCTGGTGTTCGGGACCGTCTCGATCCCGGCGATCCTGGCGGCGGCCCCCGGCATGGCGGGCTCGACCATTGGCTTCCTGGGCTATCGGTTCGACACAATGACCGTGCTTTGCCTGCTGCTGTTCGTCGGCGCGATGGGCAAGTCGGCGCAGCTTGGCCTCCACACCTGGTTGCCGGACGCGATGGAAGGCCCGACCCCGGTGTCGGCGCTGATCCACGCGGCGACGATGGTCACCGCGGGCGTGTTCATGGTGTGCCGCCTGTCGCCGATGTTCGAAACCTCGCCGACCGCGCTCGGTGTCATCACCGTGATCGGGGCCTGCACCTGCTTCTTTGCCGCGACCGTCGGCACGGTGCAGACCGACATCAAGCGCGTCATCGCCTATTCGACCTGTTCGCAGCTCGGCTACATGTTCTTCGCCGCCGGCGTCGGCGCCTATGGTGCGGCGATGTTCCACCTGTTCACGCACGCCTTCTTCAAAGCGCTGCTGTTCCTGGGTGCGGGCTCGGTCATCCATGCGATGCACCATGAGCAGGACATGCGCTATTATGGCGGTCTGCGTCGCCACATCCCGCTCACCTTCTGGGCGATGATGATGGGTACGCTGGCGATCACCGGCGTCGGTATCCCGGCTCTGTTCGGCAATCCGATGGCGTTCGGCTTCGCGGGCTTCCACTCGAAGGACGCGATCATCGAGGTCGCCTATGCGGGTGGTTCGGGCTTCGCCTTCTGGGCTGGCGTGATCGCCGCGCTGCTGACCAGCTTCTATTCGTGGCGTCTGATGTTCCTGACCTTCTGGGGCAAGCCGCGCTGGACCGGGTCGGAGCATATCCAGCACGCGATCCATGACGCGCACGGCCACGGCCATGACGATCACGCGCACGGCCACGCTCACGATGCGCATCATAACGACGCGCATTCGGAAGATGCCGGTCGCGAGCCCCATACGCATGGCGCTGGTCACACCGACGTGCCGGAAGGCACCGGTGGCTATCATCCGCATGAGAGCCCGCTGGTCATGCTTATCCCGCTGATCGTCCTGTCGATCGGTGCGATCGCGGCGGGCTTCGTCTTCCATGGCTGGTTCATCGAGCCGGAAGCGGGCGAGAGCTATTGGAAGGGGGCGATCGCCTTCAACGAGCACCTGATGCACTCGATGCATGGCGTGCCGGTGTGGGTGAAGCTGTCGGCGACGGTGGTGATGCTGCTCGGTCTGCTGACCGCGTATCTGACCTATATCCGCGCCCCGGAGTTCCCGGCCAAGTTCGCGGACCAGTTCCGCATCCTGTACCGCTTCCTCCTCAACAAATGGTATTTCGACGAGATCTACCATTTCCTCTTCGTGCGCCCCGCCTTCGCGATCGGCCGGTTGCTGTGGCACCGTGGCGACGAGAAGACGATCGACCGCTTCGGCCCCAATGGTGTCGCCTGGCTCGTCCAGCTCGGCAGCAAGGGTGCGGCGCGCTTCCAGACGGGATACCTCTACAGCTATGCCTTCGTCATGTTGATCGGCCTGACCGCGGCCGTCACCTGGGCCATTTTGGGTTGATCGCGTGATGCAGGGCTTCCCAATCCTCTCCGTCATGCTGGCGGTCCCGGCTGTTGCCGCGATCGCCTGCCTTTTCCTCTCCGCGCAGGGGGCACGCCTGCTGGCGCTCGCCGCCACGCTGATCGACTTCGCCCTGGGCATCGTGCTTTGGACGCAGTTCGATGTGGGCGGCGCCCAGTGGCAGTTCGTCGAACATGCCCCCGGCATCTTCGGCCCGTTCGGCTGGTCGCTCGGCATCGACGGTTTCGCGCTGCTGCTGATCATGCTCAGCGTGTTCCTGATGCCGATCTGCATCGGCGCCAGCTGGCGCGCGATCGACAAGCGGGTCCCGGAATATATGGGCCTGTTCCTGTTCACCGAAGTGCTGATGATCGGCACCTTCGCGGCGCAAGACCTGTTCCTCTTCTACGTCTTCTTCGAGGCTGGCCTCATCCCGATGTATCTGATCATCGGTATCTGGGGCGGGGCGAACCGCATCTACGCGTCGTACAAGTTCTTCCTGTACACGCTGCTCGGCTCGCTGCTTATGTTCGTCGCGATGCTCTATATGGCGCGCACGGCGGGTACGACCTCGATCCCGGCGCTTCTCGCCTATGACTTCCCGGCCTCGGTCCAGACCTGGTTGTGGATCGCCTTCTTCGCCTCGTTCGCGGTCAAGATGCCGATGTGGCCGGTCCACACCTGGCTTCCCGACGCGCACGTGCAGGCACCGACGGCGGGTTCGGTCATCCTGGCGGGCGTGCTGCTGAAGCTTGGCGGCTATGGCTTCCTGCGCTTCCTGCTGCCGATGTTCCCGGAGGCGAGCGGGCAGCTGACTTGGCTGAT
Source organism: Sphingomonas yabuuchiae (assembly GCF_001477495.1). Lineage (GTDB taxonomy): Bacteria > Pseudomonadota > Alphaproteobacteria > Sphingomonadales > Sphingomonadaceae > Sphingomonas > Sphingomonas yabuuchiae_A. Next base: position 10,794 of record NZ_LDTF01000029.1, on the reverse strand, counting down.
CTTCGCGCTCTCGGCGGTGGCGGTGATCTATGCCTCGTTGGTCGCGCTGGTGCAGTCCGACATGAAGAAGCTGATTGCCTATTCGTCGGTCGCACACATGGCGATCGTGACCATCGGCCTTTATGCCTTCAACCAGCAGGGCATCGAAGGCGCAATGATCATGATGCTCAGCCACGGTCTGGTGTCGGGCGCGCTCTTCCTGTGCGTCGGCGTCATCTACGACCGGCTGCATACCCGCGAGATCGCGCGTTACGGCGGCCTGTCGATCAACATGCCGAAATATGCCGTGCTGTTCCTGTTCTTCACCATGGCGTCGATCGGTCTGCCGGGTACCAGCGGCTTCGTCGCCGAGTTCCTGTCGCTGATGGGCACCTATCAGGTGTCGACCTGGACGGCGCTGCTCTGCACCACCGGCATCATCCTGGGTGCGGCCTATATGCTCTATCTCTACCGGCGTGTCGCTTATGGCGAGATCAAGTCGGACGAGGTGGCGGCGATGCCCGACCTGTCGAGCCGTGAGCTGTGGCTGCTCGCTCCGATCGCGGCGGTGACGCTGTGGATGGGTGTCTATCCGGAAAGCTTCCTGGCGCCGATGCGCAAGGATGTGCAGGTTCTGCTGCAACGGATCGACCGGGCGAATCCCGGTTCGGACAGCCGTCCGACCGCCGGTAACCCCGCGCTCGCCACCACCCATGCCCCTGAGCACCAAGCTGCGCACGGGGAGGCGCACTGATGAGCTATTCGTTGAACCTTTTGATGGTCCTGCCCGAGCTGGTGCTGACCCTCGGCGCGATCGCGCTGATGCTCGTCGCCGCCTGGGGTGGGACGAACGCCACGCGCGGCATTTCGATCGCGGCGGTGTTCGTGCTGGCGGGGGCGATGGTCGCTCTGGCCGGTCCGTCGACCACGGGCGGGCTCGCCTTTGGCGGTCTGTACCGCGCCGACGCCTTTGCCGGTTTCGCCAAGGTGCTGATCTATCTGGCGACCGCGGTGGCGATCATCATGGCGCCGCGCTTCTTCGCCCGCTCGCCGGGTGAGGATCTGCGTCCCGAATATCCCATCCTGATGCTGCTGTCGTCGGTCGGCATGGGCATGATGGTGTCGGCGGGTGACCTGCTGACGCTGTATGTCGGTCTCGAACTGCAGAGCCTTTCGGCCTATGTGCTGGCGAGCTTCATGCGTCGCGACGGTCGATCGGCCGAAGCGGGCCTGAAGTATTTCGTCCTCGGCGCGCTCGCCTCGGGCATTCTGCTTTACGGCATCTCGCTGGTTTACGGCTTCTCGGGATCGACCGACTTCGCCCAGATCGCTCTGGCCTATGGTCGTGATGCCGCCGCTGGCACGCGCTCGCTGGGCCTGACGTTCGGCCTGGTGTTCGTCTTCGCCGGGCTGGCGTTCAAGATGTCGGCGGTGCCGTTCCACATGTGGACCCCGGACGTCTATGAAGGGGCGCCGACCCCGGTGACGGCCTTCTTCGCCTCGGCCCCCAAGGTCGCGGCGATGGCGCTGGCGGTTCGTGTCGCCGTCGAGGCGATGGGCTCGGCCGCACAGCAGTGGCAGCAGATCGTCACCTTCGCCGCGCTGGCGTCGATCATCCTGGGCGCCGTGGCCGCGATCGGGCAGACCAACATCAAGCGTCTGCTGGCTTACTCGTCGATCAACAATGTCGGCTTCGCGCTGATCGGTCTGGCGGCGGGTACGGCGCAGGGTGTCGCGGCGGTGCTGACCTATCTGACCATCTACGTCATCATGACGCTGGGTGCGTTCCTGATCGTCATCCGCATGCGGGACGAGAACGGCAATCCGTTGGAGTCGATCGCCAGCCTGTCGGGTCTGTCGCGCACGCGTCCGGCGCTGGCCTGGGCGATGGCGTTCTTCATGTTCTCGGTGGCGGGCATTCCGCCGCTGCTCGGCTTCTATGCCAAGTTCGCGGTGTTCAATGCGGCGGTCGCGGCGGGCCTGTTCCCACTGGCGGTGATCGGTGTCGTCGCCTCGGTGATCGGTGCCTATTACTACCTGCGCATCATCAAGACGATGTTCTTCGATGAGCCCGCCGGTGCCTGGGCCAATGCCGAGATCGAGCCGGTCGAGAGCGGCCTAATCGCCCTGTCGGCGCTGTTCGTCTCGCCGGTCGGCTATCTGGCAATCCCGCTGCTGGGCGCCTGGTCGCTGGCGGCTGCTCGGGCGCTGTTCTGAGCCGATTGCTACACGTCCCGGAGACGGGATCGACCAATGCCGATCTTCGCCAGCTTGCCGAGGCGGGTGGCGAAGACGGCCTTTGGCTCCGCGCCGACCGCCAGACGGCGGGGCGCGGACGCCAGGGGCGGGACTGGTCCTCGCCTTCGGGCAATTTCTATGGTTCGACGCTGGTGCGATTGCGGCCCGGCGATCCCATGGCCGCCACCCTGGCGCTGGTTGCCGCCGTGGCGATCGAGGACGCGCTGCGGACCTGCCTTCCCGATATCGGCGCGCGACTGGCGCTGAAATGGCCCAACGATCTGTTGATCGACGGGGCCAAGCTGTCGGGCATTCTACTGGAGCGTACGGGCGATGCGATCGTCATCGGCATGGGGATCAACCTGGCGTCGGCCCCGGACCTTTCCGATCGCGCCACGACCGCGCTCGGCGATCATGGCGTCGCTGTCACGCCCGAGGCGATGCAGGCGCTGCTCGCCGATGCCATGACGCGCTGGGTTGCGATCTGGCGCGAACAAGGCCTGCCCGCGATCATCGCGCGCTGGGAGGCGAGGGCGCATCCACACGGTACGTCGCTCACCGCCAGGCTGCCCGATGGGCAGGTGCTGACCGGCACGTTTCACGGGCTGGCGAGCGACGGCGCATTGCGGCTCGGCTTGGCGGATGGCTCGGCGCATGTCATCCATGCCGCCGATATCTTCCTGGTCTGAGGGACTTTCATGCTGCTTGCGATCGATGCCGGGAACACGAACGTGGTCTTCGCGCTGCTCGAAGGGCGGACGATCAAAGGGCGCTGGCGCATTGCGACCGATCCCCGCCGGACGGGCGACGAATATGCAGTGTGGCTCAGCCAATTGCTCGCGCTCGAAGGCTATGCGCGCGAGGATGTGACCGGCGTCATCATCGCCACGGTCGTGCCGCGCGCGCTGCACAATCTTCAGGTGCTGGCGCAGAAATATTTCAAGGTCGAGCCGCTGATCGCGGGCCGTGCGCCGGTGGAGTGGGGCATCGCCATCGATGTCGACGAACCCGCCTCGCTGGGCGCGGACCGCGCGGTCAACACGATCGCCGCCCACGAACTTCATCCCGGCGACCTGATCACCATCGATTTCGGCACGGCGACGACCTTCGACATCAGCGACTATCAGGGCGCGTACAAGGGCGGGATCATCGCGCCCGGCATCAACCTGTCGCTCGACGCGCTGGTGACGGCGGCCGCCAAGCTGCCGCGTATCGCCATCGAGGCGCCGGAAAGCCGCAGCGTGATCGGCCGCAATACGGTCGACCAGATGCATATCGGCATCTTCTGGGGCTATGTGGCGATGATTGAGGGACTCGTCGCGCGGCTGAAGGCCGAGGTCGGGCGGCCGGTAAAGGTGCTCGCGACCGGCGGACTGGCGGCGCTTCTGAGCCCACATACGGATGTTTTCGATCATATCGAGCCCGACTTGACCATTCAGGGGCTGGCGATCCTGTGGGAACGCGCCCATATTGCGGCTTGAAGTTTCGGATCGGACAGCCCGCGAAGACCCGCTGGGCGCCCGTATCCGCAAGAGAATGACCGCGCCCTGACCGGCGCAAAACCTAATGCCCCTGGACCTCGCTTGCAGCGGGGCGGGGGTTCCATCGTCAGGACGTGAATGACTCCCAAGAAAGAATTGCTGTTCTGCGCGCTCGGTGGCTCGGGCGAAATCGGCATGAACGTGAACCTGTACGGCACCGAAGGTAAGTGGGTGATGGTCGATTGCGGCATCACCTTTGCCGATCCGGCCTATCCGGGCATCGATGTGATCCTGCCCGACCTGAGCTTTATTGAGGACCGGCTGGACGACCTGGTCGGCATCGTGCTGACCCATGGTCACGAGGACCATATCGGCGCGCTGCCCTATTTGGCCGAGGACCTCGGCGTGCCCATCTATGCCACGGCGTTCACCGCCGGGCTGGTGCGCGGCAAGCTGGAGGAAGAGGGTAGCGCCAACCGCGTCAAGCTGCGCGTCATGGAGACGGGCAAGACCTTCGAGGTCGGCCCGTTCGACTTCACCTTCGTGCCGCTGTCGCACTCGATCCCGGAAGCCAATGCGCTGCTGATCGAGACGGCGGTGGGTCGTGTGTTCCACACCGGCGACTGGAAGCTCGACCAGACCCCCGTCATCGGCAAGCCCGCCAGCCCGGCGCAACTGTCGTCGATCGGCGACATGGGCGTCGACGTGCTGGTCTGCGATTCCACCAACGCCTTCAACACCGAAGCCTCGGGCTCGGAAGCCAGCGTCCGCCCCGGTATCGCCGAGACGGTCGCCAAGGCGAAGGGGCGCGTCGTCGTCACCACCTTCGCCTCCAACGCCGCGCGTCTGGTGACGCTGGGCGAGGTCGCCAAAGAGACGGGCCGCAAGCTGTGCGTCACCGGCCGCTCCCTCGACCGGATTTTGAAGGTCGGCAAGGCCTGTGGATACTTCAAGGGCTTTCCGGAGACGGTCGATCCCGAAACCGCGATGCGCCTGCCAAAGGACCGCGTGCTGATCGTCGCGACCGGCGGCCAGGGCGAGCCGCGCGCGGCGCTGTCGCGCATCGCCGAGGGTAGCCACACGATCCGGCTCGACACCGGCGATACCGTCATCTTCTCCGCGCGCCAGATTCCCGGCAACGAGACGGCGGTCGGCCGTATCCAGAACATCCTGGCGGGGAAGGGCGTCCGCATGGTCACCGAGCGTCAGGCGCATGTCCATGTCTCGGGCCATCCCGGCCAGCCCGAACTGGCGCAGATGTACAAGTGGCTGCGCCCCCGCACGCTGATGCCGGTGCACGGCGAGATGCGGCACATGATGGAGCATGCCCGCTTCGCCACGACGCAGGGCGTGCCCGCGACCATCGTCCAGTCGGACGGCGACATGGTCCGCCTGCTGCCGGGCAACGCCACCAAGATCGGAAATGTGCCGGTCGGTCGCCTAGTGCTGGACGGCGACGTCATTCTGCCGTCGGACGGCTCGACGATGAACGAGCGGCGCAAGCTGGCGATCAACGGCCAGATTTCGGTCGGCGTCGCGGTCGCCAAGGGGCGGCTGGTTGGCAGCCCGCAGATCCGCGTCCAGGGCGTGCCCGTCGAGGACGAGCGTGACGCCTTCATCGCCGAAGCGGTGGCGGCTGCGGCAAAGGCGGTCGATGGCCCGCGCCGCAATACCGACAAGTTGCGCGAGGATATCCGCCTGTCGGTGCGCAAGGTTGCGACGCGCTGGACCGGCAAGAAGCCGATCGTCGATGTCCTGCTGATCGAGGGATAAGGCCATGCACTGGACGTCGGCCCTCGCGATCTACGTCCTGTTCTGGTTCCTCGCCGTGTTCCTGGTCCTGCCCTTCGGGGTCAGGACCACGCATGAGGCGGGGGGCGAGCATGTTCCCGGCACCGCCGAGAGCGCACCGCATGTCTTTCTAATCGGCCGCTTCTTTCTGCGCACGACGATCGTGGCGACGGTGATGTTCGTGCTGTTCTATCTAAATTACGTCTATGGCTGGATCACGGCCGACATGCTCGACTGGAGCGGGGTAAGCCGGGGCGTCTGACATGGCGCGTGCGTCCCGCCTGTTCGACCTGCTCCATCTGCTCCACCGCCAGAGCGGCGTCGTATCCGGGCGGCATCTGGCCGAGCAACTCGGCATTTCGCTTCGCACGCTGTACCGCGATATCGCGACGCTTCAGGCGATGGGCGCGGATGTCGAGGGCGGGGCGGGGGTGGGCTATCGCCTGAAGCCCGGTTTCATGCTGCCGCCGATGAGTTTCCCCGTCGAGGAGGTCGAGGCGCTGGTTCTGGGAGCGCGCATGGTTGCCGAGCGCGCGGACCCGGCAATGGGCCAGGCGGCGCGCAGTGCCGCCGCGCGGATCATGCGCGCGATGACCCCCGAACAGGCCGAGGCGATGCGTGACACGGCGCTGTTCATAGGTCTGCGGTCGGAAGCCTATGAGGGAGAGGTCGATCCGGCACCTCTACGGGCGGCGATCCGGAGCGAGCGGCGTCTGTCGCTGGTCTACCGCGACGCACAGGGTGAAGCGTCGGAGCGGACCATCTGGCCCTTCGCGATCGCGCTGTTCGACCGGGCCGATGTGCTGCTCGGCTGGTGCGAGTTGCGCGGCGATTATCGTACCTTCCGTATCGACCGCATCGTCACTGCGCGCGCCATGCCGGAGCGTTATCCGCGTCGCCGCGCCGTTTTGCTGCGCGAATGGCGCGAAGCGGCGGGCATTCCGCAGGAGCGCTTCCTGCTGACGGAAACTGACGCAGCCGTCGGATAGGCGGACCTCCTCTCGAACGAAGGAGCTTTGCCATGACCTGCCCGACGACGACCATCCTGCTGCATATCGCCGATATGCGTGTCAGCACCGACTTTTATCGCGGGGTGTTGCAACGCGACCCCGTCGACGCCGGTGAGGCCTTTACCCTGTTCGCCCTCGACTCCGGGACGACGCTGGGCCTTTGGCGTCGTGACGTGATCGATCCGCCAGCCCAAGGTGCGTCGGGTGTCATCGAACTGGGGTTTCGTCGCGACCATGACGGCGTGGACGCATGTCATGCGGATTGGCTCGCCAAGGGGGTGACGATGCTGATGCCGCCCACGGACCGCCCGTTCGGGCGGAGCTTCGTGGGGCTGGACCCCGATGGGCACCGGTTGCGGGTCTATGCCCTGAACGGATGAGGGGCGTGGCGTTCGACTTCGCTCAGGCGGAACGAAGGTTGGAGCAAGGATCGATCGCGACCTCCGCCCCTCCATTCGCACTGAGCGAGGTGCGCCAGATGGCCGGCGATTATCGCAGCCGCTCGATGGCCTGGGCCAGCGCGACATAGAGCTTGCCCATATCCGACGACAGCAGCGTGACGCCCAGCGGCGATCCGTCACGCTGCGCCAGCACGCCACGCAGCATCGCCTCGAAGTCATGGATATAGCGGTTCACGTGATCGCGGAACTTGGGATCCTCGTCATACAAATCGGCGATGCCGCGCGCCTGATGGGAGTCGAGGATGCGCACCGCACGCCGGGTGAAGACACCACGATCGCCCTTCAGATAGGCGGCCCAGGCGCTGTCGGTGACTTCGGGGGCATAGATTTTGGCGATGTCGATCGACGCCGAGTTGAGCGATTCGACCAGCAGCGAAGCGCGGCGGGCGAAATTGTCGCGATCGGCTTCCTCGCGTTCGGTCCGGGCCTCTTCGATCCGCGATTCGACGATCGCCGTCTTCTCGACGATCATGTCCGCCTGCCGTGCCAGCCGCTCGGTCGCGCGCGTGGCGGCCTCGACCGCATTCTGGGTGGCATCGACGATGGCGTGAACCTGCCGCTCGACGGTGTCGCCAGTCGCGCGCCGCATCGCCTCCGCACTGGCGATTTCCAGCGCGCTGGCGGCTTGGGGAATGACGTCGGCCAGCGTCTCGCGCGCCTTTTCGGCGGCCGTGGCGGCGGTTTCGCGGACCCGGAGCAGCGCATCGACCAGCTTGGGTGCGGCCTCGTCGGCGAACTGGTGCGAGCGTTCGATCGTTTCCTCGACCATCATGCCCAGGGCATCCGCCTTGGCCCGCCCGGTCGACAGGGTCTCGATCAGCGAGCCCGACAGCGTCTCCAGCGTCTGGCGCTGCTCGGCAATGACGTCGGCAATCGCCTCGATCGCCTCATGCGTGCTCTCGGCCGCAGCGACCAAAGCGAGCAGTTCGGGCTTGGTCTCGACGACGACCTCATGGCTGGCATGCATTCGCTGGTCGAGCCGCCCGAGCGCCTCGGGCAGCGTCTCGTCGATCTCGCGCGCGGCGGCATCGAGCGCGATCAGCAGCGTCTCGGTCGTGCCGATGACGCGGTTCGCCATGGTCTCACCCGCCTCCAGCGCGTCGGTCATCGCATCGGCCGAGCCCCCCAGGGCACTGATCGAGGCGGCCAGCATCTGCGACTTTTCGGTGCCTTGGGCGTGGAGTACCGCGATGCGTGTCTCGACCCGCTCCAATTCGGTGTCGAGCGTGTCGATCATGGTCTCGCCCGCCATCCGCTGGGCCTCGAGCTCGGCGGTCAGGCGGGCGATGGCGCCGTCCACCGTGGTCAGGCGTTCGGCCAGCGCATCGGCACTGTCCCGCGCAGCCCGGTCGAGCGCCGCCTGGTTCGACGCGACCATTGCCAGCATCTCCTCGCCCTGCGCGGTGATGCCCAGGCGGGACTGGTCGATGGCCTGGGCCGTCCGGTCGAGCAGCGCGTCGATCGTATTGGCCAGGTTGCCGGTGACGGTTTCCAGATGCACCCCGGCGACGCGGCTGGTTTCCTCCATCTGTTCGATGTGCGTGGCCAGGCGAAGCGCCGCGCCGCTGGCGATGGTGTCCGCATCCTGCCCGCGCCGACCGAGCGCGACGAATTGGGCGTCCAGCTCCACCGCATGGATGTGCGCCGAGCGCGCCGCCTCCGCCATCCGGTCGGATGCCTGGCCGATCTCCTCTGCCGCGCGGGGCAGGGCTTCGAGCAGCTGGGTCATGCTCGACTGGCTGGTCACGGCGATATCGGCCAGCGTGCGGCCATGCGCCTCGACCATCTGGATATCGTCGGTCAAATCACGGGCGATCGTCCTGAAGCGCGTCTCGGCCGCCTGCGCCATTTCGGACAGGGCGATCGCCTGGGCCGACAATTCGAAGCGATTGGCGGACAGCGCCTGACCGATCGCGCCGACCGCGCGCTCCAACGCCGCCGCTTCCTCGCGCATGTCCCGCGCGGTCAGCGCGAAGCGGCGTTGCTCGGCGCGGCTGCTGCGCTGGCCGACCAGCCACAGGACCGCGATCAGCATCGGACCGGCCAGCGCGAGCGTACCCAGCGGGGCCAGTGTCGCGGGGGACAATATCGGGCTGGCCGAGATACCCCAGGACAGGATGGCCGTCGCCCACAGGACCGAGACCAGGATCGCCACGATCAACGGCCAACGCGCGGGTGAGGGCTCGTGCCGCTCGACCGGGGCGGTGTCTTCGTCCAGCCAGACGCCGAAGGGCGAGGACTCGGCGGCCGGCGGGACGGACGAGACTTTTCCGGCCGGGGGCTGGACGTTATGGTCTTGCATATCCGCCTCTGCGTTCGGCATGTCCGACCTGTCCTGACGCTCTGCGCGCATATCGACGATCATCTGGGCCCCCGTGTCACAATGGGCCGGTTTATCACGTTTGCCGATGGCAGAAAGCGAATTGCGCTATTCCGTGCGAGCCGCGTTCGGGTTTAAGTGAGGGCAATGACTTACGAGCACGGAACGATCGATTCTACTTTGGCGGCGGTGGCAGGTGACGAACCGGCCGTGATCCAGGAATTGCGCCGCGCCTTTGTCGAGGGCGTGACCCGTGCGATGGAGGCCATGCACATGGCCGAGGACGCCGCGGAATGGCGCGAGGCGGCGTTGCGGCTCAAAGGGCTGGCGGCCAGCGTCAACGCCCTGCCGCTGATGACCCTGGCGGCGCAGGCGGCGGACCTGGAAAGCCCGGACCCGCAGTTGCTCGACCGGATCGGGGATCAGGTCGCGCGCCTTTGACCCTTGACCGGGTCGGGGCTGGCATGGCGCGTCTCTAGCGCCTAACAGCACGCGATGCTTTCCGGTCTTCTCTTTGCGATTGACGATGCCGACGACCGCCCCGGGCGGTTGACGGCGACCCTGCCGTTTGCGGGTGTCACCCTGATCGAATATCAGGCGCGCCTGCTGATCGCGGCGGGGGCCGCGCAGATCATCATCGTCGTCGCGCGCCTGACCCCCGAACTGCTCGGCGCGATCGCCCGCATCGCCCAGCGGGGCGTGGTGGTCGATACGGTGCGCAGCGCGGTGGAGGCGTCGGAGAAACTTCATCCCCTGTCGCGGCTGCTCGTGCTGGCCGATGGCCTGATCACCACCGAGGATACGATCGCGCTGGTCCTGCGTGACGCCGGGCATGACGCGCTGATCGTGCTGCCCGAGGCGGAGGCCGAAGCCGGGCTGGAGCGGGTGGGCGGACAGATGGCCTGGGCGGGCGTCGCGCGGCTCGATCCGCGCCGGGTGGCCGAAGTGGCGGCCCTGCCTCGCGACTATGACCCGCAATCGACGTTGTTGCGTCTCGCGGCGCAAGCGCGGGCGACGCATATCCTGCTGCCCGCCGATGCGGAAAAGGCGGGTCATGGCATCGTCCACCGTGCTGAGGCGCTGGACGCGCGAGGGCGGGCGGTCGTCGCGCGGCTGGTGTCGGGACGGCGGAGCTGGTTCGATCGCTACATCCTGGCCCCCATTGCGCGCCTCGCGCTGCCGCGCCTGGTCGAGCGGTCGGTGCCCGCCCATGTCGCTGGCGGGGTAGGGGCCGGGCTGGGGCTGCTTGGACTGGTAGTGATCCTGTCCGGCTTTCCGGCTTTCGGCCTGCTGATCGCCATTGCCGGAGCGCTGGGGCTGGGGCTGGGCGAGACGCTGGCGGGGTTGCGCGACGAACAGGGGGCGGCGCGCGGCGGGTCGGCCGCCATCGCGGCACTGTCCGGGCTGGCCGTGGCGGCGCTCGGGGGGCAGGACTTCCAGGATGTCTCGTATACACAGCTGACGCGGCCGACGAAGAGGCTAGTGTAGGATGTGAGTGTGATCGGTGCATGACA
>NZ_LDTF01000028.1 GCF_001477495.1 Sphingomonas yabuuchiae | reverse complement strand
GTCGCGGTGATCGGCGCGGGCGGCATCGGCTCCCCCGCCATCCAGTATCTGGCGGCGGCGGGTATCGGATCGCTGGTACTGATCGACGACGATGTGGTCGAGTCATCCAATTTGCAGCGCCAGACCATCTTCACCACCGAGGATCGCGGCACGCCCAAGGTGGAGGCCGCCGCCGCCCATGTCGCGCGACTCAACCCGCATGTGACGGTCGCCGTGCACCGGGTGCGGGTGACGCCGGACAACGCCGCCGCCCTGATCGAGGACGCCGATGTCGTCCTGGACGGCTGCGACAATTTCACGACCCGGCTGGCGGTGGCCGATGCCGCGCTGGCCCTGCGCATCCCGCTCGTCTCGGCGGCGGTCGGGCAGTTCGAGGGGCAGCTGGCTGTCTATCGCGGCTGGGAAGCCGACAAACCCTGTTATCGCTGCTTCGTCGGCGAAGCGGCCGACCAGGCCGGGCTGACCTGCGCCGATGACGGCGTGCTGGGGCCGGTGACGGGAGTGATGGGCAGCCTCGCCGCGCTGGAGGCTTTACGCGCCGCCGCGCCATTTGGACGGGACAGTGCGGGGAGCATCCTGATCGCCGACATGCTGACCATGCGGTTCCGCACGCTCGCCTTGCCCAAGGACCCCGGCTGTCGGTGCGCTCACATGGTCGCGGTGGCGGCATGAGCGCGCGGCCGACGCCGCCGTCGGGCTGGCTCGACTGGACGGGAGACAAGGGCTGGATCGGGCAGGTCACCGGCCTGCCCGACAGTACGCTCCACGCCTATGCAGGGATGGCGATCCTGACCCTTTCGGCGCTGATCATGCGGCGCAAGCCCTGGGACTGGCGCTGCTGGCTGACCGTGCTGGTGATCGAGACGGTCAACGAAGCCTATGACCTGCTTCAGCCCTTCTACGCCACCGATGAAGGCAATCTGCCCGCCAGCTGGTTCGACATCTGGAACACGATGCTATGCCCGACGGTGATCCTGCTGACCTTCGGCTGGCTCGCGCGGCGGGCGGACCGGCGGGAGCGTTAATGCTCATTCCTCCCCTTGCAGGGGAGGTGGCAGACCGAAGGCCTGACGGAGGGGTGTCGCGCCCGGCGAGAGCGGGTCTCACTCACAACCGGCGACACCCCTCCACCAGCTTCGCTGGTCCCCCTCCCCTTGCAGGGGAGGAATGAAAAAGGGGCGGTAGCCTTTCGGCCCCGCCCCTCTTCAACCACGTAGAAACCCTATTAGCCGAGCAGCTTCGTCGCGAACTCGCGCACCGCCGGGCCGATATCCTCACGCGCCAGACCCAGCGCCAGGTTCGCGGTCAGCCAGCCCGCCTTGTCGCCGCAGTCATAACGCTGCCCGTCGAAGGTAAAGCCGTGGAAGGGCTGGTTGCCGATCAGCTTGGCCATCGCGTCGGTCAGCTGGATTTCACCGCCTGCACCCGGCTCCTGCGCGTCGAGAATCTGCATCACCTCGGGCTGCAGGATGTAGCGGCCGGGGATCATCAGGTTCGACGGCGCCTTGCCCTTGGGCTTTTCGACCAGCGCGGTCACTTCGGTCAGGCGGCCGTCCTGCTTGCCGGGCGAGATGATGCCGTACTTGTCGGTCTCGCTGTCGGGCACTTCCAGCGCGCCGATGACGTTGCCGCCGACCTGGTCATAGGCCTCGACCATCTGCTTCATGAAGCCGCCAACCATCAGTTCGTCGGGCAGCAGCACCGCGAAGGGCTCGTCGCCGACGATCTCACGCGCGCACCACACCGCATGGCCCAGGCCCAGCGGCTCCTGCTGGCGGACATAGACGGGGCTGCCCGGCTTCTGGCGAATGCCCTCGATCACCGCGAGCGACTTGCCGCGCGCCTTCATCGTGGCTTCGAGTTCGTAGGAGATGTCGAAATGATCCTCCAGCGCACCCTTGCCGCGGCCGGTGACGAAGATGATCTGCTCGATCCCCGCTTCCAGCGCTTCCTCGACGGCGTACTGGATCAACGGCTTGTCGACGACGGTCAGCATTTCCTTCGGCATCGACTTGGTCGCGGGCAGAAAGCGCGTCCCCAGCCCCGCTACCGGGAAAACAGCCTTGCGAACCTTCTTGATCGTCATGAAACACTCCCTGAATCAATCTGCCTCTAGCCGTATCGTGCGGCGCAACATAGCCTCGCGCCAGCGGGATGCGGTTAGGGTGTCCTTAAAAGCGACAGGTTACGAATCGCACGATGACGCGCGCCCCGATCCTCATCATCTTCGGCACAAGGCCGGAAGCGATCAAACTGTTCCCTGTTGTCAGGGCATTGCGCGACTCGGGTGCCGTGCCGGTCCGGGTCTGCGTGACCGCGCAGCATCGCGGGATGCTGGACCAGGTGCTGGATATCGCGGGGCTTGTGCCCGATCATGATCTGGACCTGATGGAACCAGGCCAGTCGCTCGACCGGCTGACCGCACGGCTGCTGACCGGGCTGGGCGAGGTGATGGATAGCGAGCGTCCCGCCATGGTCGTCGTGCAGGGCGATACCGCGACCGCCATGGCCGGCGCGCTGGCCGCCTATTACCGCAAGATACCGGTCGCCCATGTCGAGGCGGGGCTGCGTTCGGGCGATATCTACCAGCCCTGGCCCGAGGAGGTGAACCGGCGGATGATCGCGCCGATCGCCGCCCTGCACTTCGCGCCAACCGAAACGGCGGCCGCCGCCCTGCGCGCCGAGGGGATCGATCCGGCGCGGGTGCATGTGACCGGCAACAGCGTGATCGATGCCCTCCACTGGACCAGGGCACGGATCACCGCCGATCCGACGCTGGCGTCTGGGATCGATCCCGTGCTGGCGCGGCTGGCGGGCAAGCGAATCCTGCTGGTCACGACGCACCGGCGCGAGAATTTCGGCGACGGCATGGCCGCGATCGCCCGCGCGTTGCGCCGGATCGCCGAGCGGGAGGATGTCGGCATCCTTTTCCCGATGCATCCCAACCCCAATGTCGTGGCGGTGATGGACGAGATATTGGGCGAACATCCCGCCATCGCGCGCATCGCGCCGCTCGACTATCCGCAATTCGTCCGTGCGCTGGATGCCGCGCAGATCGTGCTGACCGACTCGGGCGGTGTGCAGGAGGAAGCCCCCGCACTCGGCAAGCCGGTGCTCGTCATGCGCGAGACGACCGAGCGCCCCGAAGGCGTGGCGGCGGGCACGGCCCGGCTGATCGGCACCGATGAGGACCGGATCGCTGCGGAAGTCTTCGCACTGCTCGACGATACAGACCGCTATGCCGCCATGGCGCGCGCCCACAATCCGTTCGGTGCAGGCAATACCGCCGAGCAGATCAACAGGATCATGACCCATGCCCTTGGACTCTGAACTTTCGGTCACGGTGATGGGGCTGGGCTATATCGGCCTGCCCACGGCTGCGATCATCGCGCGGACCGGCGCGATGGTGACCGGTGTCGACGTCACCCCCTCGGTCGTCGACACGATTAATTCGGGCCGCGTCCATATCGAGGAGGTCGATCTGGACGGCCTGGTATCGGGCGTGGTCGCACGTGGCAGCCTGAAGGCCTCGCTGACCGTCGCCCCGGCCGATGTCTTCGTCATCGCGGTGCCGACACCGTTCACCACGGAACGCCAACCCGACATCACCTTCGTCCTGGATGCCGCGCGAGCGATCGCGCCGGTGCTGAAGAGCGGCGACACGGTGATCCTCGAATCGACCTCGCCCGTCGGCACGACCGAGCAGGTCCGCGACCTGATCGCGCGCGAACGCCCCGACCTGAAGCTGCCGGGGGCCACCCGGCCGGGCGAGCAGGCCGATCTCGCCATCGCCTATTGCCCCGAGCGCGTTCTGCCTGGGCGTATCCTGGTCGAACTGATCGACAATGACCGCGTCATCGGCGGCATCACCCCGCGTTGCGCACGCAAGGCGCTGGCCTTTTACCGGCGCTTCGTGCGCGGAGCCTGCGTCACCACCACCGCACGCGCGGCGGAGATGACCAAGCTGACCGAGAACGCCTTTCGCGACGTCAACATCGCCTTCGCCAACGAACTCAGCCTGGTGGCGGACACGCTAGGCGTCGATGTGTGGGAGGTGATCCGGCTGGCCAATCGCCATCCGCGCGTGAACATCCTGTCGCCCGGCCCGGGAGTCGGTGGCCATTGCATCGCGGTCGACCCCTGGTTCCTGGTCGCCGCCGACCCGACCAACACGCCCCTGATCCGCACTGCACGAGAGGTGAATGACGGCAAGACCGACCATATCATCGCCCGCGCGGCCGCGATGATCGAGGCACAAGACGGACCGGTCGCGTGCCTGGGACTCGCGTTCAAGGCCAATATCGACGACTTTCGCGAAAGCCCCGCGCTGAAGGTCGCGGCCGCCCTCGCCGCCCGGTTCGGCGAGCGTGTCCATATCGTCGAACCCTATGCCACCACCCTGCCCCGCGCCTTTGACGGGACGGGAGCGCGGTTGATCGACATCGACACCGCGCTGGAAACTTGCGGGGCGATGATCGTTCTGGTCGACCACGATATTTTCCGATCCGTTCCGCTCGACGAACGTCGGGGAAAGACCGTTCTGGACACGCGCGGGCTGTGGCCCGACCAGAGCTGAGGCCCACGTCGCATTGCGCGAGCGCATGGTCGGGACTAAGCACAACCGCCTATAGCGGATATCAGACCATCCATGCTTGCCAAGCTGTTGAATCTACGAAAGCGCGTTCCTGATTTCGTACCCGCCATGGTGCCCGGTCTGCGGGTCTATGCCGTTGGCGATATCCATGGTCGGCTCGACCTGCTCGATGCCATCCTGACGCGGATCGAGGCGGATCACGCCGCGCGTCCCCCCGCCGAACGCCACATCATCTTCCTGGGCGATCTGGTCGACCGGGGTCCCGATTCGGCCGGGGTCGTGGAGCGCATCCGCCAGCTCAGCGCCAGCGATGAGCACGTTCATTGCCTGATGGGCAATCATGAGGAGATTTTCCTCCGTGCGATCGACGGCGACGACAAGGCGCTGCGCCTGTTCTGCCGAATCGGCGGGCGCGAGACGATGCTCAGCTACGGCGTCTCCGGGGAAGAGTATGAGCGGCTAGACTATAATGAGGTCGCAGAACGGCTGAAGGCCGTGGTGCCGCCCGAGCATCAGCTGTTCCTGTCGGACCTCAAGGAGATCATGATTCTGGGCGACTATGCCTTCGTCCATGCGGGTGTGCGCCCGGGCATCCCGATCGCCGAACAGAAGCTGGCCGAGACCCGCTGGATCCGCGATCCCTTCCTCGATCACCGCGCCCCACTCGAAAAGATGGTCGTCCATGGCCATACGGTCGCCGAAGAGGCAGAATTTCTGCCGCATCGCATCGGGATCGACACCGGCGCCTATCAGAGTGACCGTTTGACGGCGCTGATGCTGGAAGATCAGGCGCGAGAGATTTTTTCCACCTGACGTCTCTTTACCGAGGCGAAACGTTTGCCGGGGCATTCCGTTGAGCGGCAAAGCAACGTATAGCCGCAGGGCGGTAAAGTAATGTTGCATTGCCGCATCAGTGTGGGAGCATATCTGTCCCATACTCGTTGGTGGGGTTGCCTTGGGACGGCTCGCGTGCCATGGCCCTGCTGACATTTTTAAGGGAGTTAGACATGCGTCTTGGGAAGTTTCTCGTCGCCGCTGCCGCCGTTTCGATGACCGTTGCTCCGGCGATGGCTGCGAACCCGGCTGCCAGCCTTTCGGTTTCGAAGTCGGTCCGCGCGTCGGCTCCGGCTGCCAAGAAGAACGGCCTGGCCGGCGGTGGCATCCTCGTCGCCGTTCTGGCGGCTGCTGCCGTCGTCGCCGGCATCGTTGTCGTCGCCGACTCGGACGATTCGGCCGACAGCAACTAAGTTGCTTCAGCCTCACGGCTGAAAGGAATAGCGGCCTTCGGGCCGCTATTTTTTTGTCTGGTGAAGACGGGGTTCGTTTGCCTCATTCGTGAGACACGTCCCCGATGTTGATGATCGACATGAGAAGACTGCCGATTTCCTCCCAGGCGTGCGGTACGTGCTGCCCTATGCTTTTGACGCTGGAGGACCTTGATGCCGGCGCCTTGGAAAGCATCTCATTGAGAGACGCGAGGAAGCGACATGGCGCTTAGCGACGTCCAAGCGCATCCTCATTCGCCAAGATTTGCAGCAATGCACTTGGCTGGGCGAACCAAGCCCATGAGGCTATCGCAAAATTTGCGTCCTCCACCGGATTGGCCCCTCTACGAGACCCGAGCCTGCCTGTCCGCGACTTGGAGTGCGATGACCTCGCCCAATGGCAGCATAGCCATCCTCAAGAGATAAGGGGCGAGGAAGTTCCTTGACGAGCGGGGGCCATATGGATGCGCCCTTGGGCCCCTTAAGGAAAAGGGCGTATTCACTTCCAAGCCCTTCCCCCACGAAACAAGCGGGTTCGGCGGCCGTGCCCCCAACATAGCAACCGTACTCGGGCCTTCGCGGCGTGGATCGCGCGGTGAACGGTAGCCGTTCTCCAGCAGCAAGCATTTCGACACGCCGGGTCCGCCACGATGGCCCGATCGCCAAACGCAAAATCGCCGGAACCCTGTAGGGCTCCGGCGATCGCGATCCGATGGGAAACGCTTGGGCTAAGCGCGCGTCTTAGCGGGGCGACGGTGCGCCGGGAGCACCGCCGGGCATCGCGCCAGGACCACCGGCACCACCCATCATCGACTGCTGCGCCTGCATCTGCCGCAGGACCGATTCGGGGATGAAGTCGATCATCTCGACGTCGAACACCAGTTCCGAATTGGCAGGGATCGGGCCGTTCGCATGGTCGCCATAGCCGAGCTTGGCAGGCAGCCAGAAACGGTACTTCGAACCCTTGGGCATCAGCTTCAGCGCTTCGGCAAAGCCGGGCAGCACGCTCGACAGCGGCATCGGGGTCGGCTGCTTCGAGGCGTCGAAGACGGTGCCGTCGATCAGGCGGCCGGTATAGTTGACCAGCGCCACATCGGTCGCGGTCGGGTGCGCCCCGCCCTGACCAGGCTCGATCACCTTGTACTGAAGACCCGACGCGGTCGTCGTGACGCCTGCGCCGCGCGCCTCGCGCACCAGGGCGGCATCGCCCTGACGCGCCAGCAAGGCAGCGGCTATCACGGCCGCCACCACCGCAACCCATATCCAGACCAGATAGGAACGCCGGACGGGACGAAGGGGAACAGCGGTTACGGACATGCCTGTTTCTCGCTCTGTGCGTGGGCGTTCAGGGAATGCGGCGCTCGAAGCGCAGACCGATTCGCCTCATGCGATTCGGCCGATGCCGGGCGGCGCCGCCCCTTCCGCGAAATGCGAAAGGATCACGGCACCGCCCGGCGAGACGCTTACCGTGCGCCGTCGCGCTCGGCGCGCTTGCGCTCCAGCTTGCGGGCACGACGCACGGCCGCTGCACGCTCACGAGCGCGCTTTTCCGAGGGCTTCTCGTAATGGCGACGGAGCTTCATTTCGCGATACACGCCTTCCCGCTGCAGCTTCTTCTTGAGCGCGCGAAGGGCCTGATCCACATTGTTGTCGCGAACGATGATCTGCATAAAAACGAATTGCTCCGGCAAAACAGGATAAAGCGGCCGCAGAACAACTGTGGCCGCATCGTCGGGCGCTCCTAGCAGCGTGGTCGCCCGATGACAACCCGCTGGATCGGAAATCGCTTCGCCGCACGGCATCCTCCACTCGGCCCCGAAGGGCCTGATATGAACGTGCTTGTCATGTGGCGGCCATGCTGCGGTGATCCCCCGCCCCCTAGAAGCGTCGCTGCCCGGCTAACTCCCGTATGCCGGGCACCCTGACATGTTCACGGGCCTTTCAGGCCCAGGAACGAAACGGCACGGTGCCTCCCCTGTCACCGCGTCAGCCCCGGTCCGGTCCGCCGGACCGGGGCCTCTTTCAGCCGCGAGCCGACATGGCTAAGGCAAGCGCCATGACCGTCCCCGCTTCCCCCGCCACGCCGCTGACCCTGTATAACAGCCTGACCCGCGGGTCGGAGACCTTCCGGCCGATCGATCCGGCCAATGTGCGCGTCTATTCCTGCGGGCCGACCGTCTATAATTATGCCCATATCGGCAATCTGCGTGCCTATGTCTTCACCGATACGCTGTCGCGCGTGCTGCGGTGGAAGGGCTGGCCGCTGACCCATATCATCAACATCACCGATGTCGGCCATCTGACCTCCGACGCGGATGCGGGCGACGACAAGATGGAGGCCGCCGCGAAAAAGAGCGGACAGGATATCTGGGCGATCGCCGCGCATTACACCGATGCCTTCAAGCAGAACCTGAAGGATCTGGGCATCGCCGAGCCGACCCGCTTCCCGCTGGCGACCGAACATGTCCCGCAGATGATCGACTTCGCCAAGGCGATCGAGGCGAAGCACTGCTACCGCCTGCCCGACGGCCTGTATTTCGACGTGACGACCGTGCCGGACTATGGCCGACTCGCCCGGCATCAGGATGACGAGGGCGAGAGCCGGATCGATCCGGTCGCGGGCAAACGCCACCCGGCCGACTTCGCCATCTGGCGCGCCTCCGCGCCGGGCGAGAATCGCCAGATGGAATGGGACAGCCCCTGGGGTCCGGGCGCACCCGGCTGGCACTTGGAATGCTCGGTGATGAGCAAACAATATCTGGGCGCGCAGTTCGACATCCATACCGGCGGCATCGACCACCGCGAGATTCACCATCCCAACGAGATCGCGCAGAACCAGGCGCATAGCTGCACCGCCGACAGCGGCGCGAACATCTGGATGCACAACAATTTCCTGGTCGACCGCACCGGCAAGATGTCCAAGTCGTCGGGCGATTTCCTGACGCTCCAGGCGCTGATGGATCGGGGCTTCCACCCGCTCGCCTATCGCCTGATGTGCCTTCAGGCGCATTACCGGTCGGAGATGGAGTTCGGTTGGGACGGGCTGGCCGCCGCGCAGGTGCGACTCAAGCGCCTCGTCCAGACGGTCGAGGGGCTTCGCACCCGCGCCGATGCGCCCGAAAAGGGCGATGCGGCCTCCTATCGCGATCGGCTGGACGCCGCGCTGTCGGACGATCTGGCGACACCGCGCGCGCTGCCGGTGCTGGACGAGATGCTGGGCGACAAGACGCTGTCGCCGGGCGTGCGAATCGCCGCGCTGGCCGATTTCGATGCGACGCTGGGGTTGCAGTTGGCAACGCTGACCCGCACCGATCTGCGCACCCGACCCAAGACCGCCACGTTGAGCGAGCCGGATATCGAGGCGCAACTGGTCGAACGTCGTGCGGCGCGGGCGGACAAGGACTTTGCGAAGAGCGACGCGATTCGCGACACGCTGATCGCGGCTGGAGTCGAGGTGATGGACGGGGACCCGCTAGGCTGGGACTGGAGGCCGGTGCTGCCCGAGGGTTAAGCCCTCCGCCGGTTCAGCGCCGCCCGCGCGGCGATCGCATCCGCAGGCCGATGAACAACACGGTCGGCCAGAACATGGTGTTGGCGATGTCGCCCAGCGTATCGGTCCAGCGCCACGACCCGTAATGCAGCCGGTCGAGAATCTCGTTCCCCGCCTCGGCCAGCGCGACGCAGGCGAGCGGGATTGGCGTTGCCAGCGACTTGCGAGTCAGGATGCGCGCCAGGAACAGCACCGCCATGCCCGCATGAACGTGCAACAGACTGTCGGCCATGCCGGTGCCGTCGCCGATCCACTGGATGAAATCGGCATAGCGTTGAGGAATATCCATGGCCGCCGCTTGCCCCGGCGGAACGCGACTTACAATCCCCGCACCGCATGAGGCCCCTGCCCCGCGCCGAAATGCGAGAAGGCCCGCAATCCTTCGGGTGGGATTGCGAGCCTTTCAGGCCGGATCGACATTCAACGATACAACGATGTCAGCCCGCGATCAGAAGCTGCTCCAGTCGTCGTCCTCCTGCTTCACCGCCAGATTGCCCTGGATCGGGCTCGGCGCACGCCGCACCGGGGCGGGCGCCGCGGCTATCGGGCGGCGCATGGCAGCGACCGGCGCGGCCCGTGCCGTCACCGTCTCGTCGACGCGGAAGCGGTTGACCTGCTCCTCCAGCGCGCGGGCTTCGGCGGACAAAGCGCGCACGGCGGCGGTCACTTCCTCGACCATGGCGGCATTGGCCTGAGTCACGCCGTCCATGTCGTTGATCGCCAGATTCACCTGCTGGATGCTCGTCGCCTGTTCGGAGGCGCCACCCGCGATCGATTCGACCAGCCCGCTGATGTCCTGCATCCCCGTTGCGATCAGGCGTAGCGACTCGTCGGTCTTGTTGGCCAGTTCCACGCCGCTGCGTACCCGCTCGACCGTGGTCGTGATGCGGGCGCTGATGTCGCGTGCCGCTTCGGCCGAGCGTTCGGCGAGCGCACGCACTTCCGAGGCGACGACGGCAAAGCCCTTGCCCGCATCACCCGCGCGCGCCGCCTCGACGCCTGCGTTCAGCGCCAGCAGGTTCGTCTGGAAGGACAGGCCGTCGATCACCGCGATGATCTCGGCGATTTCGTTGGACGAGCGTTCGATGTCGCCGATGGCCGATACGGTACGCCGGACGATCGCCTCGCTGTTGGCGACGTCGCTGCTCGCCTTGCGGACGATCCCCTCGGCCGACTGCGCCTTGGTCGCCGCCGCCGTCACCGACTGGGCGATCTCGTTCATCGCGGCCGAGGTTTCCTCGATGCTCGCCGCCTGCTGCTCGGCACGGCGGGCGAGATCGTCGGCGGCTTCGTTCATCTCCACCGCGCCGCTGCTGATCCCCGCCGCATTGACCCGTACCGCGCCCAGCGAGCCCGACAGACGCGAAACGGCCGTGTTGAAGTCCCGCTCGATCGCCGCATAGGAAGCGGGGAAGCCCGAAAGCCGGGCCGTCAGGTCCGAGTCGGCCAACTGGCCCAGCGCGCCGCCGATCCGTTCGACCACCTCATTCTGTTCGGCGTCCGCGCGCGCCTTGGCGACGGCTGCGTCGCGGAAAACGACGACGGCCCGCGACATGCTGCCCAGCTCGTCGCCGCGTTCGGCATCGGGAACGGCGATATCGTTGCGACCGCGCGACAAGGCTTCCATGATTCCGGTCAGCCGGACGATCGGCCGCCCCAGCGCGCGCGACAACAGCATCGCCATCGCCGCCGCGACACCGATCATCACCACCGCCCCGATCGCCAGGCTCCATTGCCCGGTCAGCAGCGCCGTCTTCCGAGCCGCACGCACATTCTTCAATTCCGCGACGGTCTGCGCCCGGACATCGCGCAAGGCCTGCAGGACCGTGGTGACTCGAACCCGCTCGCTATTGTCGCGAAGCCATTGCTGGGCGCCCTCCCGGTCGGTGCGACTGCGCTCGATCAGCGGATCACCGATCGTGCGGCGCCATTCCTGCATATGCTCATGGGACCGAGCGACCGCCGCGCGGGCCTTTGGATCATTGTCCAGCAGCGCGTCGAGCTTGGCCGCGGACTGTATCTCGGTCGCGCGCGATTCGAAATACTGCTTCAGATAGGCTTCGTCGGAGGTGATCAGGAAACCCCGCATCTGGCTGTTTTCGCGCTGGACCCCGCCCTCCATCTCCAGCGTGTAGCCATAGATGTCCTGGGCGTGGCTGCTTTCCGACGTCGTCGCCTGAATGCGGGCGAAAGCCCACCACAGCACGCCGATCATGACGAATACCGTCATGATGACGAGCGCGAAGGACAAGCCGATCTTCTTGGGTATGGGCAAGGATGAAAGCATGGCGATTCCCGACACATCGCGCGCTGTCATGCCCGCGATTCCCACCCGGCATAGACCCCAACTACAAACGGTTTGTTAAATGCCTACACTTCCAACCTATTGTAATGCCGCCCCAGTTCGGTCGAGCAGAGGCGGGCGATAGGGCGTCGGCGCGCCCGCCGGTATGGCCGCGATCTCCGCCGCGACGGCATCGGCCCGCGCCGAGGAGGATGGGTGCGTGCGGCTGCGGAAGATACCGCCATCGACCTCGCCGCCATGCTCGCGCCAGAAGCGCACCGCATCCTGTGGATCATAGCCCGCATTGCGCATCAGGTTGACGCCCAGCAGATCGGCCTCCGTCTCGGTCTGGCGGAACAGCCGCCCGTTGCGCCCGAACTCCGACAGGATGCCGCGCTTCACGCCCGCCGCGTCCAGCCGGTCGCGATGGTGCAGGATGTTGTGCGAGAATTCATGCGCAACGACGACCGCGATCATCCGGTCGTCGAACCGCTCGAAGAAGCGCGATCCGATCTGGACGATATCGCCGTCCGCCGACGCGGTCAGCCCCGGCCCCATCAGCATCTCGAAACGCGACCGGCAACCGGGCTGGGCCGCCACCGTCACCTCGCGCTTCCGACCTTGGCGCAACAGAGTCAGGCGCAGCAGCCGGTCCGCGGGCTCGGCGGCGATCTGGCGCTGCGCGGCATCGCGGGTCGCGGTGTTCGCCTGCGACGCGCCCGCCGGGTTGACCGCGAAGAGCTTGCCGTCGACCGCTTCGATCGTGTCGTTCGGCTGCACCCCGGCCTTGGCCGCCGCGCTGCCCGGCACCACCGCCTCGACCGCGACCGGCCCCTCGAAGCCGAAGATCGCGGGCAGGTCCTTGCGCACGCCCGGGTCATATTGGTCGATCGCATGGATCACGATGCCGGGGGTCGGTGCCCGCTCGGGACAGATGGCGGCGTTCGCCGTCGCGAGCTTCCACGCGATGGTCGCCAGCCGCAGATCCGCGTCGCGCATTGCCCCGAAGAACGCGGTGTCGTCGGTCTTCTCGACCGCGATCAAAGGCGCGGCGGGCGCACGATCCGGCACCGACAGCAGGAAGGCGGACAAGGCGACGACCGCCGACGACAGGATGGAGGCACGCGACATCGTGCCTCCGCTACCGCCTCTGCCCCAAATCCGCAAAGCCGGTCGCCGCAATCGGCCGCCATTCGGCGCAAACTGGTATCAGGCGCAACAAAGCAGGCGACTTGGGGGGCTCAAACGCCAACTTCATTGCGTATGGGGTCGAATCGGCGCATGGGCGATGGTCGAAACCAAAGAAGACGAAAGAGCAGGACGATCATGGCCGCGAACTGGGCCCCCGACAGCTGGACCAACGCCGAAGCGCGCCAGCTTCCCCGCTATCCCGACCAGAATGCGCTGGACGCCGCGACCAAGACGCTGGCGACCTATCCGCCGCTGGTCTTTGCGGGCGAGGCGCGCAACCTGACCGCCGAGCTGGCCGAGGTGGCGGCGGGCCGGGGTTTCCTGCTCCAGGGTGGCGATTGCGCCGAGAGCTTTGCCGAGCATAGCGCCAACAACATCCGCGACACCTTCCGCGTCATCCTGCAGATGGCGGTCGTCCTGACCTTCGCCTCCAAGCTGCCGGTGGTGAAGCTGGGCCGCATGGCGGGCCAGTTCGCCAAGCCACGCTCGGCCGATACCGAGGTCGTTGGCGGCGTCGAGCTGCCCAGCTATCGTGGCGACAATGTCAACGACATCGCCTTCACCCCCGAGGCGCGCGTGCCCGATCCCCAGCGGATGCTGCGCTCCTATGCGCAGTCGGCCGCGACGCTGAACTTGCTGCGCGCCTTTGCGCAAGGCGGCTATGCGAACCTGCACCAGGTGCATCGCTGGACCCATGACTTCATGGGCCGCAGCCCCTGGGCGCAGAAATATAGCGAGATGGCCGACCGCATCGGCGAGGCGCTGGACTTCATGGCGGCATGCGGCATCGACCCGGCGTCGGTTCCGCAACTGGCGCAGACCAGCTTCTACACCAGCCATGAGGCGCTGCTGCTGCCCTATGAGCAGGCGCTGACGCGTCAGGACTCGCTGACCGGCGACTGGTACGACACCTCGGCCCATTTCCTGTGGATCGGCGACCGCACCCGCTTCGAGGGCTCGTCGCATGTCGAGTTCCTGCGCGGCATCGGCAACCCGATCGGCGTCAAGTGCGGCCCCAGCCTGGAGCCCGAGGCGCTGCTGCGGATGCTCGACACGCTGAACCCCGGCCGCGTGGCCGGACGGATGACGCTCATTACCCGTTACGGCCATGACAAGATCGAAGCGCATCTGCCCAAGCTCGTCCGTGCGGTGACGCGCGAGGGGCATCCGGTCGTCTGGTCCTGCGACCCGATGCACGGCAACACGATCAAGGCGGCGACCGGCTACAAGACCCGCCCGTTCGACCGCATCCTGGCCGAGGTGCGCGGCTTCTTCGCCGTCCATCGCGCCGAGGGCACCCATGCGGGCGGCATCCATGCCGAGATGACCGGGCAGAACGTCACCGAATGCACCGGCGGCGCGATCGACGTGACCGAGCAGTCGCTGGCCGATCGCTATCACACGCATTGCGACCCGCGCCTGAATGCGGGCCAGAGCCTGGAACTCGCCTTCCTGCTGGCCGAAATGCTGAACGAGGAAATGTCCGAACGCCGCAAGGACGCGGCGTAATCGGCCCACAAAGGGCGGGGTGACTCGAGGTCATCCCGCCCTTTCATTTTTCTGAAGCTTTCTTCGGGGAAGCGCTTGACGCCCGCCCCCGCCCCGGCTAATTGCGCCGCTCCACTGCACACGGCCCCTTCGTCTAGCGGTTAGGACGTCGCCCTCTCACGGCGAAAACACGAGTTCGATTCTCGTAGGGGTCACCAGCTTCACAGCAAAGCGTGGACATTCCGCACATTCTCCGGATTCTCCATTCCCCGACATCGCAGGCGCGCCGCGTCGTGCGGGCCATTCAGCATTCGCTATCGCGAAGAACTGGCGCCGCGTTATCGGTGTGGAAATGGATTTACCATCGATGGCGGAAGTCAGCCGATCCGGGCTGCATAGAGCGATCTTGCGCCTGACTCCGAACTGGAATCCAAAAATCTTGGCGGCAAAGGCGGCAACGCATCCATGCCGAATGCGGATAGCCGGGCGCGAACCTGTCGCAGCGTCATCGGCGTCCGGCACGCCCGCCCACCGCGCCGTACAAATCGTCGATCATAGCGAGGTGGCGAATGCCGGACAGACGGCCAAGGCCCAATGGGCCGTTGGGGGTGCATAATGTCGCGATTAAAACCGCCACGCGCCCGGTCGACGGATCACAGGCCGACGAATAACAGGGCGGCACGTGATGCCGCCCGACAGTGAAGATTTAAGCGACCAACGCGATCAGGGCGCCCCAGACCAGCGTGCTGGCAGCGGCAAGCACCATGACCGACAGGACACTCTTCTGCGAAGGGGGGCTGTCCAGCTCGGACAGGGGCGCAGCCAGCGAATCGTAACGCATTTAACCTCTCCTCATCGGTACGATTCTTTGCCGTCCGATTATGAAACAAGGTTAGCCGCCATCATGCAAATCGCAACTGGAAATTTTAAAAATTTCGGCGGCGCCTGCGCGTTTTCATCGCTTACTGTTAATCGCCCGGTCTATCACTGGCCGCATCGCCGACACCACGATAGTCGATCCCGGCGTGGTTAAATGAACATAATCAAATTGTAACGGCAGTCCGCTGGCGTCCGTATTCCGGCATTTGCCGCCGGAGCACAGCGCCTCCACCGCCGAAAAATATGTGACGCCAGCCTTCTTCGCCGCCTCGCGCATCTTCGCATCGATGGGCCAGATGGTCGAATCGAGATGCTGTTGGGCCAGCGCGCCGCTCTGCGACGAATCGAAGAACAACAGGCGCGGCAGGGCGGCGTCGTAGCGCGGCAATGGGCCGACCAGCACGACGTTCAGCCCCCACCCACGCAACTCGGCCAGGGTCGCGCCGATCTTGTCCGCATCCGCCGACTGCCAGTTGCCCGCGAGCACCACTGCATCGGTGGTCCGGTCGCGCGCTGCTTGGCGCAGGGTCCGGTCGAAGAACCGGAGGCACGGCAAATCCTTGCTCTTGTCCGCGATCTGGGGCGGGCAGCCCGCCATGGTCGCCTGGGTCACGGCATAATGCGACAGCGTGGTGGCAAAGCCCGGCCACAGATGTGCGGCCGTGCTGTCTCCCAGGATCAGGATGCGGGGGCCATGGCCCATCGGGGTCAGGCAACGCTTTGGATCGAAATGATCCTCGGCCGCAATCAGGAAGCAGCTTCCCCGGCGATAGCTGATTTCATGATCGCCATCGACCACCTTGGCGATCGCCAGGCGCCCGGCGTCGTAGCGCCCGGCAAAGCCGTTCGCCGCGACGATGCCACCCGCGATCAGCGCCCCTGCCGCCATCGCCGCCCCCGCTCCGCGCAGCAGCGGCCCGGTCCGCAGCGCCGCGATGGGCGCGCGAAGGCCCTGCTCCACCAGCCGGTAGGACAGCCAGGCCAGTAGGATCGAGACGACGATCTCGCCCGCAATCACCTTGGGATCGACATTGGGCAGGAACAGCCACAGCGCGGAAAAGACGATCACCGGCCAGTGCCACAGATACAGCGAATAGCTGATCCGCCCGAAGAAGCGCAGCGGCGCGATCGACAACAATGCACCGGTCAGGGTCGACCGCCCGGCATAGATGATCGCACAGGTCGCCAGACAGGGCGGAATCGCCGCCGCACCGGGGAAATACATGGTGTCCGAATAATAGCGGATGCACAGCAACAGGGTGAGCAGGCCAAGACCCGCCAGCCCCTCGCGGACCAGGCGCGGCAGACGCTCGGACGAGGGCAGCAGCGCCAGCAGCCCGCCGACGCCCAGTTCCCACGCACGGAACGGGATGAGGTAGAAGGCAGCCGCAGGCTCGCGCACCACCATCCAGACCGAAGCGGCCAGCGACGCCACGACCACACCGCCGAGCAACAGCCACAACAGCCGCCGCGACCGGCCCGCGCCGAAGGCCAGCAGGAGCGGCCAGAAGATGTAGAATTGCTCTTCGATGGCGAGCGACCAGGTGTGGAGCAGCGGTCGGCTCATCGCCGCGGTCGTGAAATATCCCGTGTCGGCATAGAACTGGATATTCGACACGAAGAAGATGGTGGCGACCAGCGAGCGGGCATACAGCACCAGCTCGTTGGGCGTCATCGCCACCGCCGCCATCACGGTGACGGCGGCCAGCATCGCGAACAGCGCCGGAAAGATGCGCAGCACGCGACGGCGATAGAATTGCGCGATCGAGAAGGACCCCGCCGCCACGTCGCGGGTCAGGATCATCGTGATCAGAAAGCCCGAGATCACGAAGAAGATGTCGACGCCGACAAATCCCCCGCCAAAGCCCCGGACATGGGCATGGTTGAACAGGATGGGCAGCACCGCGACGGCGCGCAGCCCCTCGATCTCCGGACGGAAGGTCGGGTGGAAATGACCCTTTGCCGCTACGGGTCCGTCCTGCCGCGCCTCGGCGCGCATCGACTCCGATCCCTTAACCCCCAACCGGCATCTTCCCTGCTGTCATGCGAATCGCCGCGGCACTTGCATGCCGCGGCTTGTCGCTGACCTCTATCGTGCCGCAGCGCGGCACGGCACCCTAAATCAGATGGAAGTGTCCCGCATTGAGAGCGAGGCCCGGATCGAGATGGGCAAAAACCACGGCCGCCTTCGATCCCGTGCCATCGGCATCGTACAGCAGGTTGCCGGTCTTGCTGTCATAGATGATCCGCGTGCTCGCATCCCGCACCGCATCCACCGCGAAGGCCGTGGCCGCCAGCGCACCACCGCTGGTCGCCAGCTTCCCGAAGATCGCACTGTCCAGATAGATGGAGTCGTCGGTCGTCGAGAAATCGTGGATCGTGTCGACATCCGATGTGATCGGTGTCTCGAAATAGAAGGCGTCCGCCCCCTTGCCCGCCCAGATCACATCGGCACCCGCACCGCCGTGCACCGCATTGGTCCCGTCCTTCAGAACGATCGTGTCCGCGCCCGCGGTGCCGGTGAACAGCCGGTCGGTGACGACCCAGGCCTTGTCATGATTCTCCTGGACCTTGACCCCGCCCGCATCGACGAAGCTGACTTCGCCACCGGTCAGCGTCTTGGTGGCGTCGAAATGCTTGATCGTCGCGACGCCGCTGGCATTGCTGTACTCATCATAATTGACGAGCTTCCACTTGCCGTCGAGATATTCGATCTTGCCGTTGCCATTGCCGTCGAGCGTGGTCGAGACGACCCCGGCGGCACCCGTCTTCTGGTCCCACCATTCCTTGACCGTGGCACCGTTCAGGATGCGCGTCGCGTCGGTCGACACCAGCGTGTTCTTCGCGTCGTAATGCTGGACGACCGTCGCACCGGCGGCATTCTTGGTGGTCAGGTCATAGCCCTGATAGGACCACCACTGGCCGTAATGCTTGGTCACGGTCGAGGCGGCGTTGACGAACACCTGGTCGGCCCCGATCATGCCGCCCTTGGCGTCATAGCGCGAGATCGTGGTCAAGCCGTTCTTCTCGACCACCTCGCGCCCGATCAGGGTGCCCGACAGGTCGTAGCGCAGCGTTTCGGTCGCGTTGGCGGTCAGCTTGTTGATCTGCTGCACCCCGATCGCGACGCCGGCGGCATCCAGCATCTTCTGCGCACCCGCCGCAATCAGCTTGCTGACGGCCGAGGGCACCTCGACGACGGGAGCGAGCTTGGCTTCGGTCGTCGGGGCGGGCTTGTAGGTCACGGTGGTTCCCGCGCCGCTCGCTTCCTTCAGGATCGTCCCGCCCTTCTGGTCGCTCGTCTCCACCGACAGCGAGAAGTTGTTCACCTTAAGCGTGCCGACGCCGGAATTCACCTCCGACCCCAGCTGAACCGAGGCGAGATAGTTCGACGTCGACAGGATTCCCATCTTGGTCAGCGCCTTGAACACCGCGGCCATATCGATCGATCCGGCCATCATGTCGGTGTCGGCGACGATCGCGGTATAGGTGCCCGAGTTGTACACCTTGCCCTTCACGCCACCGGCATTGAAGTCGCCCAGCAACGTGCCGAAGGCATCGAACGTGCCCTTGTGGGTCCAGATCATGATCTCATTGGTCACGGTCGACGGCCCGCCATTGGGGGTGTTCGTGAACCAAATGTCATAGGCGACGTTGAAACCGCCCTTGTTCCCGGCGATGGCGACGTCGAAATTGGCCGTCATCGAAACCAGGTCGGCCAGCTTGACCGGGAAGGTGTGGGCGGTGTCGGCGACGTTCTTGGTATCGCCATACGGGCTGACCCCGAACATGATGCTGGGATAGGCCTTGATGCTGAAATTCGGGTCGGTCGACACCGGGAAGGCCCAGTTGAATGTCGCGTTCTTGCTCGTATCCGCCTGATTGAACACCGATTCGATCTGGTAATCGGTGCCGTACTTCAGGCTGCCCGGATTCCACGCCAGGTTGAGCAGATAGACGCCGTTGGTGTTCCAGGCGTTGGTCGCGCCGTTCATGATCTTGGTGGTGGTGTCGCCCAAAGCCATCTTGCTGGCGTTCACCGTCCCCCCGATCGACGAGAAGCCGAAATCGGCGCCGGTCAGGTTGTTCAGCTGCACGCCGCGCAGCACCAGCTTTTCGCCATTGGCAAAGCCGATCTGGACGTCGTCGCCGACCTGGGTCGCGGCGGCCTTCAGGTCCGCGAAGCTGGCGATGCCATAGCCCTGAAGCTGGACGCTGTCCCACCCCGACTGGAAATTGTAGATCGCGTCCGAACCCTTGCCCGCCGTGACCTTGAACACGTCCGCGCCCGCACCGCCGACCAGCACGTCATTGCCGCCGCCGCCGTCGAGCGTCGCGCCGATATTGCCCGCGATCAGGATATTGTCCTGGGCGTTGCCGGTGCCCCACCAGGCCCAGGGCGAGTTCAGTACCAGATTCTCGATATTGTCGGGCAGGATGTAGCCGCCCGCGAACTTCACCTCGACCGTGTCATTGCCTTCATTGGCCTTCTCGATCGCCTTGCCGGTGATATCCCAGAGCACGTAATAATCGTCGCCCTTGCCGCCGGACAGGACCGAATTGGTGGTCCCGCCCAACAGTTCGTTGGCGTCCGTCCCGTTGAGAATCGGGTTCGCGACCGTCGCATAACGGGTGGATTGGCTAGCCGCCGACAGCGACAGCCCGACATTCTTGGCGTTCAGATACATGCGGATAACCCTCTTGGTTCGAATTCCAGGTAACCCGCCGAATTCCAATGATAGTTTCAGAGAACTGGCAAAGGCGCCGTTAACCAATTCGTAACGAGATGAACGCCGCAGTAACCGTTATCTCAAGCAGTTAGCGATATTTAGGGCCCAAAGCGGCCCGACCGGCCTTTCAACGTTCTTTAACCGGATCGGCGCTAAACGACGCCAAGCACGGCACCTCTGTTCGGTCCCGCTCGCCGAGAGATTAACATCATGCTCCGCTTGATTTTTTCGTCACCGACCAGTTCCACGCTGGCGCAGGCACGCGGCGCCTGCCGTCGATATTTCGCCGATGCGGCGCTGTTCAGCGCGGTGGTCAACATCCTGTACCTCGCGCCCTCCATCTACATGCTGCAGGTCTATGACCGCGCCCTGCCCGCGCGCAGCGGCGCGACGCTGGCCATGCTGACCGGCATGTTCCTGCTCGCGGTGATGACCAGCGCCGCGCTCGACCTGTTGCGCGCCCGGCTGCTGGTGCGCGCAGGCGAGCGGCTGGACCACCAGCTGGCCCGCCCGATCATGGATCGCCTGCTGAGCGCACGGCGGAGCGAGGCGGCGACCGCCGCCGTGCTGCGCGACTTCGATGCCGCACGGCAGACGCTGACCGGGGCCGGGGTCATGGCGCTGTTCGACACCCCCTGGGCGCCGATCTACCTCGTCATCTGCTTCCTGGTTCATCCGGCCCTCGGCGCGCTGGCGCTGGTCGGTGGTGCGCTGCTGATCCTGCTGTCGGTCCTGAACGGGCGCGCGACGGCCGAACCCGCCCGTCGCGCCCTGAGCGCATCGCAGACCCATTATGGCGCGATCGACGAGATGCTGCGCGGACGCGAGGTCGCGGTCGCACTCGGCATGGCCGACGGGCTCGCCACCCGCGCGCTGCGCCACCGTTCGGAAAGCGCGCGGCTCCAGACGGTCGCGGGCTTCACCGCCGCCACCTATGTCAGCATCACCAAGGCCGCCCGTCTCGCGCTCCAGTCGCTGGCGCTGGGCCTCGGTGCATGGCTGGCGATTCGCGGCAGCGTCTCGGCGGGCGCAATCTTCGCCTCGTCGCTGCTGATGGCGCGCGCGCTGCAACCGATCGAGCTGGTCACGGCGACCTGGCGCGGCATCGTCCAGTCGCGCGCGACCTATGAGACGCTCGACGCGCTGCTGGCCCGCGAGGACAGCGTGGCGCCCCCCGCCCTGCCCGAGCCGACCGGACAGATCCGGGTCGAGGAACTGCGCGTCGTCGCCGATCCGAACAAGCCCGCCCAGGCGATCCTGCACGGCATCGACTTCAGCGTCGAGGCGGGCGAGATGATCGTCGTCGC
Source organism: Sphingomonas yabuuchiae (assembly GCF_001477495.1). Taxonomy (GTDB): domain Bacteria; phylum Pseudomonadota; class Alphaproteobacteria; order Sphingomonadales; family Sphingomonadaceae; genus Sphingomonas; species Sphingomonas yabuuchiae_A. Next base: position 55,256 of record NZ_LDTF01000028.1, on the reverse strand, counting down.
CGGGGCGTCCGGCTCGGGCAAGTCCACCCTGCTCCGCGCGCTGGCCGGGGCGATCGAGCCGCAGCGCGGCAGCGTGCGACTCGACGGCGCGGACCTCGCCCATTGGCCGGTCGATCAGCGTCGCCGCGCCATCGGCTATCTGCCGCAGTCGCCGACCCTGTTCCGGGGCACGCTGCGCGAGAATATCGCGCGCTTCGACACCGAACTGGCCGACCCTGCCTCCACCGATGCCGGCCTGGTCCGTGCGGCGCAGGCGGCGGGGATCCACGATGTCATCCTGCGCTTCCCCCAGGGCTATGATACGGTGATCGGCGATGGCGGCGTGACCCTGTCGGCCGGTCAGGCCCAGCGCGTCGCCCTGGCCCGCGCCCTGTACGGCGACCCTTGCGTGATGATCCTGGACGAACCCAATGCCAGCCTGGATGCCGAGGGTGAGGCCTGTCTCGACAAGGCGATCCGGGCGCTGCGGGCCCGCAAGGCGACCGTCATCGTCGCGCTTCACCACGGATCGCTGATCGCCGCCGCCGACCGCCTGCTCGTCATGAAGGACGGCCGGATCGAACGCATCGGTCAGCGGACCGATGTCGCCGACGCCGCCTGACCCCGACACCCGCGAAAAGAAGAGCTTTCCCATGAACGCCATCCTCTCCGGCAATCCGGTGGTCGACCGGCTCCTCGCGCCGTTCGCGCCGTCTCCCTCGACGCCGCCTTCGGCCCCGGCCGTCTCACCTGCGGCTATCGATCATGTCCCCGTCGAATCGCGCATCGGCCGCTGGCTGGTCGCGGCCTGTGCGGTGGCGCTCGTCTCATCGGCCACCTTCGTTCATATGGACGCCGCCGCGACGGTCTCCGGCACCATCGGCGTGGCGGGCAACGTCCAGACCGTCCAGCACCGCGACGGCGGCATCATCCGCAGCCTGCACGTCCGCGAAGGACAGCATGTCCATGCGGGCGACATCCTGATCGAACTGGCGGGCGGCGATGTCCGGGCCAGCGAGCGGGCCTTCGCGGCGCAGGCGCTGGGGCTTCAGGCCGAACGCGCCCGGCTGATGGCGCAACAGAGCGGCGCGACCACCATCGCGCCTCCGGCCGATTTCATCGGCCTGACCGGCGAGGACGCGGTGCTCGCGCGCGACGCGCTGGCGCTGCAGGAACATCAGCTGGCCGACTGGTACCGCCAGGCGCGGGCCCGCAACGGCATCGTCCAGCAGCAACAGGCGCAGCTGTCCGCGCGGATCGCGGGCATCGGCGACCAGATCAAGGCCAATGACCGCCAGTCGAAGCTGATCGACGACGAAACCGACGGCCTGCGCCAGCTGGCCAAGCGCGGCTTCGCCAGCATCAACCGGGTCCGTGCGATGGAGCGCGCCAATGCCGCGCTGGTCGGCGAAAGCGCCAATCTGCGCGCCAGCGCCGCCGCCACCCGCGAACAGATCGGCGAGGCGCGGATGCAGGCGCTTCAGGTCAGCAGCCAGCAGCAGGTGGAGGCGTCGCAACGCCTGGCCACGGTCGAACAGTCGCTGGGCGAGCTGATGCCGAAATGGGCCGCACTGCGGCGCCAGGTCGAACAGCAGATCGTCCGCGCCCCGGTGTCCGGCCAGGTCGTCGGCCTGGCCGTATCCACCGTGGGCGGCGTCATCGCGCCGGGCCAGAAGCTGATGGAGATCGTACCCGACGCCCGCCCGCTGACCGTCGACCTGATGATCGCCCCGGCCGATGCCGACGATCTGGCGGTGGGTCAGAAGGCCGAGATCCGCTTCCCCGAACTCGCCAATCGCGGCCTTGCGCCGGTCGAGGGCAAGATCACCCGCGTCTCGGCCGCCAGCGTGGTCGAAGAAAAGACCGGCACGCGCTACTTCACCGGCGAAGTCGCCGTGCCGCGCGCCGCGATCGATGCGATCCGGGCCAGCACGCCGGGCCAGACCCTGCGCAACGGCCAGCCCGCCGAGGTGATGGTGACGCTGCGCCGCCGCACCCTACTCGATTACTGGCTGGAGCCGCTGCTTCAGGTCTTCCGCCGCAGCGGCGGCGAGCATTAAGAGGCCGTTTGAAACGTGCCGATGGCACGTTTCGCGGCACCGCGCCCGTTGCCCCATTCGCGCGTTTTCAATCCAGATCTAAGACACATCGCTCGGGCAGGTAGCGGTTGCGCCGCCTGCCCGACACACTCTACAAGCCGCGCGATGTCAGGAAGCCCGCCCTGTGGATGATCCCTCCCCATCGCGGCCGTCGCGCCCGAACGCGGACGCCCCCCATCCCGAAGAGCTGCTGCCCGAATTTCGCCCTCGCGCGATGCGGCAGCCGGTGCCGCCCGCTTTTCTGGGGCTGCTGCTCATGCTGGTGCTGCTCGCCTTTGCGGGCACCGCCTATCTCGTCTGGTCCGCCTATAATGCACCGATCGGCGTGACGGGAGGCGACCGCCTGCCTGTCGAGCGACTGCACGGCCGCGCGGGCCAGGGCACCGACCCGCTGGCCGCCCCGCCGCCGGAAATCGCACCCAACACCAATATCGAGATGACGCCGGACGAAGCCCGGCGGCAAAATGCCGAGCAGCCCTTCTTTCCGAAGCAGTTGGTCGCCGCCCGACCCTTCTCGCTGCCCAGTACGACGGCGGCGGCGGATCGCGAACAGGCGACGACCTGTCTCGCCGCGGCGGCCTATTATGAGGCCGGTAACGATCCGGCGGGCATGGCGGCGGTGGCGCAGGTCGTACTCAACCGCGTCCGCCACCCGGCCTTTCCGGCGACGGTGTGCGGCGTGGTGTTCCAGGGCGCGGAGCGGCGCACCGGCTGCCAGTTCACCTTCACCTGCGACGGCGCGCTGACCCGCCGCCCGGTCCCGGCGATCTGGCAGCGCGCGCGACAGGCGGCGACACTGGCCCTGACCGGCTTCGTCTACAGCCCGGTCGGTCAGGCGACCCATTATCACACCGACTGGGTCGTCCCCTATTGGCGCAGCCAGCTCGTCAAGATTGCCCAGGTCCATACCCATCTCTTCTATCGCTGGCCCGGCGGCTGGGGCGAACCCGCCGCGTCGCGCCGCAACTATGCGGGCGGCGAGACGATCGATCCGCGCATCGCCAGCCTGATGGTGCCGTCCGAGGAAACGCCCGGCACGCCCACCCTGCCCGATCCGACCGTGCCGACCTCCACCGAACTGGCGCAAGCGCCGGCCATGCCGTCGGTCGATCTGCCCGCCGCCGATCTGGGCGGGAACAGCGTGCGCGGCTATGATCCGAGTCAGGCCAGCTTCATCCTGCAACTCACCCCCGGCGGCTTTGCGGGCAGCTATGCCCTGATCGCCTACAAGCTGTGCAAGGGGCGGACCCCCTGCCGGGTGGCCGGGTGGCGCGATGCCGCCAGCGTGCCGCGCGACAACCGGGTCAGCGATCAGGCGCGACGGACCGCGACCTTCCTCTACGAACGGCTGGGTCCCGGCAACGAGACGGCACGGTGGAACTGCCGCGAAGTCGCGCGCGAAGACACCAGCCAGTGTATTCCGGGCACCAGCTGATCGCCGGGCCGCAATCGCGTCCCGCTGGCGGAAAGGGGATGTCCTACACGTCCCGAACGAACATATAGGGAACACTCCTTCAACGGGAGATGTCGCATGAAGTTATCGGTTCGCGCCTTATGGCTCTCGATCGCCATGATGGGATGCGCGCCCGCCGCCGCGCAGGAGGTTCGCTTGCCCGGTGGTTACAGCCCCGGCGTCGCCATCGGATATGGCGCGCCCGGCAATGGCTGGACGGCGGTGGACGAAGCGCATCCCCTGCCCGTCGCGCCGCGCCAGGACCTTGCCCTGCTGGCAAGCGGGAACACGGCGATGGCGGCGCAGACCGTCTATGGCGGCGATTACCTGTTCGGACAAAGCTGCACCGCCTATGGCACGATCGCGCTTCAGGTGCTGGCCGCCGATGGCGCCAGCTTCCAGACGATCGTGACGCGCACCGCCGCCGACCCTGCGCCGGTCGGGGTGGCGCTGGGGTCCAACGCGATCGTCCGCGTCGATCTGTCGGGGACCAGCGGCTGCGCCGCCAACCTGTCGCGGGTGCCCTGATGCGGGGCGTCATCCTTCTCGTGGCCGCGCTGGCCTCGTGGATCGCCAGTCCGGCCGGTGCCGCCTCGCGCTATCTGGTCCGAACGGGCTCGGGCGGGGGCCAGCCGGTGGGAACGCAGGTCGTGCCGCCACCGGACGGCTTTGGCCATGTGCCGCCCTTCACCGTCACGCGGCGACCGGATGGGACCTATCGCCACAGCTTCGACGTGACGACCCGGCGCCCGACGCCGACCGTCACCATCTATGTCGGGCCGGGCGGCGACAACAGCGCCAATTGCCTCAGCTGGGCGACGCGCTGCCGCAGCCTGCGCCAGGCCATGGTGCGGGCGGGCGCGCAGCCCGTGACCCAGGTCGTCCGGATCCTCGCGCAGGCGGCCATCTACCGGGCGACCAGCGTCGACGGTGCCGGTATCCCCGACGATTTCGGGGCATGGCTCGGGGCACGGAACCTGGTCATCGAACCCTGCGACAAGGCCGGTCAGCCGCTGCCCGCCAGCGACGGCCGATTCTCGCGGGCGGCACAGGTCGTGTCCTCGCACGAGGCCGCCCTGCCCGGCTTCACCGCGACCGCGGACCCCCGCGTCTTCGTCGCCAGCTACACCAACCAGCCGCTCGACCGGGCGATGTGGGATGAGAAATATTCCAATCGGTTCGGCAGGCCGCTGGGCCTGCTGCCGGTTCCGACCGACGGGATCGCCAACACGGCCAATCCGATCGCCGAGATCAATGCGGCGGCCGATCGGTTCGGCAAGGGCGCCTTTTTCCTCGACACCACGGCCAAGAAGCTCTGGGTGCGGCTGTCCGACGGTCGTGCGCCCGATGGCGATGTGCATATCAGCGCGACGGGGCGGCAGCTGTATCTGGCGATCACGCCCGACCTGAATTTCTCACTCTACATGCGGCAGGTCGATCAATGGGGCGGATATTTCCAGCTCAACGGATGGCCGAACCGCTCGACCTGGGCGATCTCGCTGGTCGATACCTATCAAGGCTATGTGACCAACGGCGCGAGCCTGTTCACCACGGCGGGGTCGGTCGTCTGGGAACGCAGCGTCATCTCGGACTATGGCATCGATGCGTTCGGCACCGGGACCGAGGCGAGCGAGAACGGCTATTTCACCTGGTACGAGCTGGATAGCATCGCCGAGTGGGGCGGCTATGGCCAGACGGTCGAGGACGGCTCCGCCAACGCCTCGACCCAGCATCGCCATTCGGTCGGCGTCAGCGTCAACACCGTCTATCGATTCAACACCAATCGGACGGTCCACGACATCGGCGATGCCCGGTCCTGGCGCCTGGGAATGACGGTCGGCCCGTCGACCCGCGCGACCCAGGAGGCGAGCGGACTGCTCACGCCTCCCAAGGACGGCGCGAAAGCGGCGGCGGTCGCGGTCGCGGCGGGCTATTATAACGAGACGGGGCCGCAGACGACGAAAATCTGGGTCGACGGCCTGACCGTCATCGGACCGATGACCTATATCCTGGGGGCCTATAACAACCAGCAGGGCGGCGGTTCGGGCGGGACCATCTATTATCGCAACGTCACCGCGCCGGACGGCATGCCCCAAGTGACCGCGTCTCCCTATGCCGGACAGGCCCAGACCGGCACGATCAAACCCTATTGAGCCACGGTTCGCGGCGAAGCCGGGCGCTTCGCCGCGTATCGGCCGTGCAACGGGCGGCCGACCATGATATTGCGTTGCAGCGTGACGCTAAGGACTTCCCCCGGCAAAGTGGCCCCCGGACGCAGGTCCGCGCGCGGCGTTTGGATCATGCTCGCCGCCTGTTGGGCGATGCTGGCGTCGGTGGCGCCTGCCTCGCCCGATCTGCGACCGACCCGGGCGGGCACGACCGGCCCCGTCGCCAATGAACGCTATGGCTGGCGGCCGGTGGCGATCGGCGGGGGCGGCTTCATCACCGGCCAGGCGATCGATCCGCGCGGCAAGACCCATGTCGCGCGCACCGATGTCGCCGGGGCCTATCTGTGGAATGCCGATCGCGATCAGTGGATGCAGCTGGCCACGGCCGCGACCTTGCCCGCGCCCGAGCGTGACAGCGACTGGGTATGGGGCGGCGTCTATGAGATCGCCGTGGCGCCCTCGCGCCCCGAGCGCCTCTATATGGCCATGCAGAAGGCCGTCTTCCGCTCCGACGATCGTGGGCAGCATTTCGTCCGCGCCTGGCCGCAGGGGGTGCCGCTCGACCTCGACGCCAACGGCCCCTATCGCATAACTGGACCGTTCCTCGCCGTATCGCCGCGCAATCCCGACCTGGTGCTGCTGTCGACCCAAAACGACGGGGTGTGGCGCAGCGAGGATGGCGGCGTGAGCTGGGCACGGCTCGCCGATATTCCCGCCGCGCCGCCCGAAACCGCCGCAAAGACCAAGGGGCGGCCCGATCTCATCTGGTTCACGCCGGACGGATCGCGCGCCTGGATCATGGCGCAGGGGATCGGCATGGTCGTGTCGACCGATCCGGCCGCGCGGACCTTCGCCCCCCTCACCAAGGACGGCCCCTCCCCGCAATTGCTGCGCCGGGGCGGGTTCGACCGACACGGCGTTTTCCGCGGTGCCGACCAGGAAGGCCATGCCGTCTGGCAGGCCGATGGCGGCCGCTGGACTCGCTACCCCGTCGTCAGCAACGGCCAGGAGCGCGAGGTTGCCGCCGTCGTAGCCGATCCCCGCGACGACGGGCTCTACGCCTTTTCGCCCTATGGATCGGTCTTCCGGTCGGGGGACAATGGCGCCAGCTGGTGGCCGGTGCCGACCCGCATAGGCGGCGCTCCGGCGAGCGAGCCGTCCTGGCTGAGCGCGCTTTCGTTCAACAACAAGCTGATCGTCGCCGACGTGATCCCGGATCCCGTCGTCCCGGGGCGGCTCTGGGCCTCGGCGGGCGTCGGCCCCTTCCGCGCCGATCCGCCGCCCGGCAAATTGTGGCTGACCTGGTCGAGCCAGGCGCGCGGCATCGAGGAGCTGGTGGCGACCGGCGTCGCCCATCCCCCCGGCGGCATTCCTCTGTTCACGGCCTGGGACTTCGGCATCCATGCGCGCGCCGATCTGGATCGTTTCTCGACGACCTGGGGGCCGCGCCCCCGCGTGCTGATCGCCGCGCAGGACCTGGCCTGGAGCGCGGGCCATCCCGAAGCCTTGGTGACCAACGCCACCGACACGCGCGAATGCTGCTTCGAGGACGGCGAAACGGTCCTGGCGGGCTATAGTCGCGATGGCGGCGCGTCCTGGCACCGCTTCCCGACCCTGCCGGTTCCGCCCGGCACCAAGCCGGATGATCCCAAAGCCATGTCCTATGGCACCATCGCGGTGTCGTCGGGCGACCCGGACAATGTAATATGGGAACCCGCCTTCGGCCGCTCGCCCTTCTACACGCTCGACAATGGCAAAAGCTGGCAGCGGGTCGTCCTGCCCGGCGAAGTGCTGCCTTTTACCGGATCTTATGAACGCTATCCCTATGTCCGGCGGACCCTGGCCGCCGATCCGGTGGTGCCGGGGCGTTTCCTGCTGTTCCATAGCGGCCTGGGAGCGAATGCGGCGCTGAAGGGTTTGTGGCGTACCGATGATGGCGGGCGTCATTGGACGCGGATCATGGCGGGTGATATAGCGCCCGCCAATGGCTATAGTGCCAAGCTGCGCGCGATGCCGGGGGTGCGGGACCGCTGGTTCTTCACCAACGGACAACGCGGGCCGGGGAATAACGGGCTGCGGCACAGCCGCGATGGGGGGATGACGTGGCAGACGCTCGATCCGGTGGAGCAGGCCACCGATATCGCCTTCGGCAAGGCGGCGGCGGGCCATGCCACCCCCACCATCTATATCGCAGGAAAGATTTCGGGGCGAACGGGCCTGTGGCGCTCGATCGACGACGGCGCTACCTGGCAGATGATCGGGGAGCGGCCGCTCGGCCGTCTGACCGATCTGGTGGCGATCGGCGCGGACCCGGACCATTTCGGCCGCGTCTATGTCGCCTATGCCGGATCGGGGTGGCTTTACGGCGAACCGACGCCCTGCCGACCGGTGCCGATTGGTCGTGACACCGTCAGCGAATGCGTCGCCGTCCGATAGGACGCCGATCGAAAGCCCGCGCGTCCATCGCACCTTCCGCGCCGCGCGGACCGCCATCCCGGCACCCATCTGGCCCGCCCTGCTGGGGGTCGGGCTCTTGTTCGGCGGGCTGGACAATGGCCTTGGCAAGGGCCTGATCTGCCTGGCGGCGGCGATGCTGCTGTTCTGGCAGATCGCCCGCGATCCGATCCCCCGCGACATGGGCCGCGCGCTCCTGCCCGTATTCTCCGCCATGACGCTGGCCGCGCTCTGGGGATGGTGGACCAGTACCGCCACGGGCCTGGGCCGTGCATTGGCCCCCGACCTGATCCTGAACCAGCTGATCGGCCTGATCGGCAACACCCTCGTCTTCACCCTAGCCGCACTGATCGGTTATCGGCGTCGCTCGCTCGAGCGCGACAATGAATGGCTGATCGTGTTTCTCGCCCTGGGCCTGATCGCGGGCCTGTTGTTGCGCCTGGACGACGAGACGCGATTCTTCGTCTTCTGGGAACGGGCGCATGGCCCGCGCTTCATGGGTACGCTGAACAACGCCAATGTGGCGGCCAATGTCTATGCGGTCGTGGCGCTCCTCGCCTTTTGCCGTTTGCTCGACCTGCGCACGCCCCGCCGCAACGGGATTCGCCGCCGCAGCGACAAGGTCCGCTTCTGGTTCTGCGCCGCGATGCTGCCGCTGGCCTTGGGCGCGATCGTCGCGACGGGATCACGCACGACGATCGTGACCGTCGCCGCCATGTCGGCCTTGCTCATCGCCCTGCGCGTCGCCCGCGCCCGGGGACGGCAGCGCAGCGGCGGCATCATGGCGGTCGTCGTCGCCATGATGCTGCTAACCCTTCTTGCCACCCCGCTCGCCGCGATGGTCAGCAGCCGTTTCGACGCGATGCAGGAGGGGGCGTCGGGGCGCTGGCTGCTCTGGACCCATTATGCCGACATCGCCTCGGCCGCCCTGTGGCGCGGTTATGGCCTGGGCAGCTTCCCGATGGTCAATCTGCGCTACCCGGGCACGATCGACGTCGCGCAGCAACTCTGGATGGTCAATTCGCCGCACAACATCGTCCTGCATTTCCTGCTGGAGGGCGGCATCGTCTTCCTGCTCGCCCATATCGTCGCGGCCGCCTTCGTGCTGCGGGCGATCGGCCTGGCGCTGCTCTACGGGCGGTTGCGGACCGATGTGACGGGGCTGCTCGCGTCGGCGGCGATCATCCTGCTGGGCGCGATGGTCGATATCGTGCTGGAGGTTCCGGCGACGGCCGCCCTATTCCTGACGCTGGTCGGCCTGAGCTTCGGACAGGCCCGGCGGATTCTCGGGCGCGCCTGACAATATGGTGCGCCAGCGGAGCATGAACGGGACATAGGCCGGGCTGGCGCGAAACGTGTCGAAGACCCGCGCCCAGCGACTCTGGTCGACGCCCAGCATCCACACGCCTTCGTTCATGATCGCGTCCTGAGTCGATCGGCCCAGCATCGGCCAGACCTTCACGCCGTAACCGATCCGCCACAGGCCCGCATCGTGAAGCAGGGGTGCGCTGCCATAGCTGGCCACCAGCGCCTGTCGCGCGAGGCGTTGATCGGCCGCGCTGTCCCCCAGGCTGGCCGCATAGGCGAGCACGAGGTCGGCCTCGCCCCATTCGGGACGCGCTGGACGAGCCTCCAATGCCTCGCCCACCGCGCTGGCGACCAGGGCCGCGCGATGCGCGCTAGGCTTCAGAGCGGCGGCCTGTCGCGCCGTCCAGAGCGCGTCAAGGATCTGCTGTTCAGGAGAGCCGATGATCGGCAGGGTCTGGGCCGTAATGCCCCATGGTTGGTCGGGGTTCGGCGCGGTGTCGTTCGCAAGCCTGGCCCGGCTGACGACGATCGCCGACTGGCGGGCGACATCGAACAATGCCAGCCCCATGACAAACGCCAGGCCGATCCCGATCGGCCCCGCCACACCCCAGGATCGCCGCCGCCGTCGGGGAGACGGGCGGCGGCGAGGATCGTCAGTTCGACTGGTAATATTTGGCATAGCGGCTGGAGTAATAGAAGCCGCCCACCGCGTCCGACATCGGATCGACCATCGACAGGACGATGCCGGGCACCACCGCGCCGTCCCCTTCCAGCGCGGTCAGCGCCAGCTTGACGGCCTTGGGCGGCGTCTTGCCCCAGCGCACGACCAGCGGGGTCGTGTCGGCGATCGTCGCGATCGTCCGCGCATCGGCGACGCCGAGGACGGGCGGCAGATCGAGGATGATCTGGTCGTAGGACTTCTTGGCCTCGGCCAGCAGCCGCTCCATCGCACCATGCGCGAACAGGTCCTGCGAGGTGAACAGCGGCTGGCTGACCCCCAGCAGGTCCAGCCCCGGTACCTGATCCGGCGCCACCGCCTGCGACAGCGGGCACGTGCCTTCGAGCACCTGGATCACGTCGTTTTCGGGAATCGAGGACGAGGTGATCTTGCGAAGTCCAGCATTGCGCAGGTCGCAGTCGATCAGCAGCGTGCGCATCGAGTTGATCGCCGCCATGCGCGCAAAGGACAACGCCAGCGTCGTCTTGCCCTCGTCCGGCAGCGCCGAGGTGAAGGCGACGACGGTCGGCGACACGCTCTGGCCATGGCCCACGATCGATGCCCGGACGTTTCGGATCGCCTCGCTATACATGGTGGCGCGATTGCCCAGCACGCCATCGGCAGGCGACCGGCCGCTCTTGCCGATCCGGCGACGGCTGCCCTCGATCGGGATCGAGCCGAGCACCGGCAGGTTCAGTTCGTCCTCGACCTCCGCGATGGTGCGGAAGCCGCCCTGGAACATCTCCAGGACCAGCACCACGCCCAGCCCGGTCGCGATCGCGACGACCGCCGCCAGGACGATCAGCAGCTTGCGATTGGGCGAGGTCGGGGCGCTCGGCGGACGCGCGCGATCGACGATCTCGGCCTGCGCGATCGAACCGCGCGCGCTCTGCGTGCTGTCCAGCGACAGCTGCGACATGCGGTCATAGGCGGCCCGCTTGCTGGCGGCTTCGCGTTCCAGACCCAGCGCCTCGGCGGAGGCACGGGTGTTCTTCGCGCGATCGCCTTCCAGGCCGCGCATGCTCGACCGCAGCGAGGCGACCTGCGCATCGGCGGCGTTGGCATCGGCCTTCAGCGAGTTGACGACCCGCGCCGCCTCGTCGGTGATCTGCGCATCGACGGCCTTCAGCTGGTCGCGGACGCGGATCGATTCGGGATGCTTGTCGCCGTAGCGCGCCTGCACCTCACCCATGTTGCGGATGATCTCGGCGCGCTGGCGGCGCAGATCGGAGATGACGTTCGAATTGCGGACTTCCGACACGGCGTCCAGCCCGCCGCGCGCCACCTGGGCGGCGGCGATCGACGCCTTGGAACGGGCGGCAGCGGCGGTCGCCTCGGCGGTCGCGAGCTGCGACGACAGCGATCCGATCTGCTCGTCGACCACCGTACCCTCGGTGGTGTTGCTCGAAATGCCGTTGCGCGCACGATAGCTTGCCAGCGCGCTCTCGGCCGCGCGGACTTCGCGACCCAGATCGGACAGGCGATCGCGGAAGAAGTCCGCCTGACGCTCCGAGGTCCCGACCTGCGATCCGACCCGCAGCTTGATGTAATCGTCGGCAAAGGCGTTCGCGATATCGGCAGCCTTGTTCGGGTCCCGCGCACGATAGGACATCGCGATCAGGTAGCTGAGCTTGTCACGGCCCACCGCCAGATTCTGCATCACACGCCGCGCCACGATGTTGAGACGCTCGGTCTCGCTCATCTGGCCGGCGGGGGGCAGGCCGCGCGTGAACGTGGGGTCCTGGTCGAGATGCAGCGTCTTCACCACGGTGCGCGCCAGTTCCAGCGACGTCATGACCCCGATTTCGGTCTCAATCGCCTCGGAATTGACCATGCTCTGCGCCTGGTCCTGCGCCATCGGGTTGCGGCTCGGGTCGATCCGGATGCGCGTGGTCGCGTCGTAGCGCGGCTGCAGCATCGAAATGACGATGACCGCCACCACGAAGAGCGGGATCGCGATCCCCAGCAACAGCCAGATTCGACGCCGCAACGCGGAGCCAAGGTCGGCCGCCACATCGCCCAGGCGACGGCGATGGCCAGCGGACATTGCGACGGCTTCGCCGTCATTTGCTTCCTGAGGGCGTCTGTTCAGCACGGGGATACCATTATATTGGCGGGCTTAACGCTGTATGATCAGCGAGAGGCCTGCATTGAACTGTTCGATCTTGGCCGACCCGATCAGGCCCTGACCGACCGTCGTCGACAATGGCGAGGTCCGATAGCCGTAATCCGTCGAGAACCGTACCCGGAATCGGTTATTAATCAGATAATCGGCATGACCGCCGACCCGAACGATGTCGTACGACAGGTTGGAGTTGGCATAATCCTGGTTCTGATAGGCGACATTGCCTTCGAGCAGGACGTTCGAGAACAACTCGTGATTGACCCGCAGCGCGACCGCGGAGTCAAAAAAGGCGCCGTTGCCCACAATGACGGCATCGTCCAACTGCCGGTGCAATTCGAGCGTGATGTCGGTGTTGCGGCTCAGGAAATAGGTAAGCTCGCCCTGCGCCGACAAACCGCCGACATTGGCATAGATGGGCGATTTGTAGTTCCGTTGGGCATAGCCGACCGCGAGGGTGCCACGGAAAAACGCCGAGATATCGGCATTGAAGCCCGCCTGCGCACGCCAGCCGCCCGAATCCCGGTTGGGATTGCCGTTCAGCAGCGTCCGGTCATAGTTGATGTCGGTATAGGTGCCCTGACCGAACACGACGAAACCGGGCGACAGGGCATATTCGCCCTGCCCCTGCACGTTCACGATCTGGCGATTGCGATCGGCCTGACTCTGGATCACGCCGTTGCGGAATTCCAGCGGACGGAAACGCAGATCGGTATAGTCGGCGGTGGCGATCAGGCGCGTGCGCCCGACCTGCCGCTCGAACTTGGTCGACAGGAAATCGCGCCGATAGGTGGACAGCGCCGCCAACGGGGCCGAAAGCTGACTGGAGAACGGCTCTTCGCGGATCAGCGCGGCCTGGCCCTCGCCCGTCAGGCTCATCGAATCCAGGATATCGAGGCGGCCGAGCGCGCGCAGATTCCATTCCTCGCGATTGAGGACGGGCTGATTGGCGTAACGGCGAAACGCGCCGCCCGCCGACAGCTGGAGCGCGTGACGCGACCAGTCCGACCGAGCGGACACCGACGGGGCGGCGACGAAATACACGTCGCCGGTGCGATCGGTCGGCGATGCATAGACGTTGTCGGCGACGACCGTGCCCAGATCGAGCCGCGGGAGGATCAGCATCCCGCCGCTGCGAATTCCCAACGCGTCATAGTCCGGGCGCGCGCGTTCCTCGACGGACACGTTGCGGTCCTGATTATAGTCGGCGGCCACCACCGGACGCACCACGGTCGAGACCTGCGCCTGCGCCGCCGGAGCCCAAATGCCGCCAAGCACCGTGGCACCCATCAAAAACCGCCACATGGGACGTCCGCTCTTAACCACCATGATGCCCCGCTTTTTTACGGTCAGTGTCCCTGGTCCACTCCCGCCATTATCGTTCACACCGACCCCGAACGGATCGACGCCTTTATCGTCGGGCTCTTACAGCGCGTAGTTGACCGACCCGCCGCCGACATCGACCGATGGCGACGAAAAGCCCGTGCTGCCCGGAAAAAATGCATCCGCCAGACCCGCCGTACCGCCCGTGCCGATGCTCGACGACGCATTGTTGAGCGCCAGGGTCATCGCCGCTCCCATCGGGCACAACGACCCCGCGGTGCTCAGCGCGTCCTGCTTGACCTTCAGGTCGACGTCGGTCTGGCTGAGGGCAAAGACAATCTCCGCCTCGAACCGCGTGGCATCGCTATCGGGTGCGATCGTCTTGATCCGCTCGCAGACCCTCCGTGCGATGGACTCCGCGTCTTCCTTCGTCGCCGCCTCATCGGCCTTGGCAGGCGTCACGACCGCCTGCGGCGCTTCCTGCAACGCCATGGCGCTCGCGGCCGGAATGACGGCGAAAGCCATTGCCGCGCCTGCCCGCCATTGATTGACGATCCGCATTAGACATCCCCACTGTTATGGATTGACGCGCCCCGCATCAGAACAACCGCTCGCCCACACGCAGCGTGTCGCCAGGCCAGATGCGCAGGTCGGGCGTCAGGCGATAAAGCTCTTCCTCGCTGGAGCCGGACCGGCGAATGAAGATCGCCTTCTTGTCCGCCCGCGGCGTGAACCCCTTGGCGGATGCCACCGCATTCAGAGCGGTCAGCCCGACGACATAAGGATATTGGCCTGGCGTCTGCACTTCACCCAGGATGAAAAACGGACGATAGGTCAGCACCTCGACGCTCACCCGCGGATCACGCAGATAGCCATTGGCGAGCTTGTCGTGAATGGACTTACTGAGACTGTCGATATCCTTGCCCTGCGCCGCGACATCGCCGATCAGGGGAAGCGCCAGCGCACCGGCCGAATTGACTTCGAACTCACCCGACAGCGACGCCTCGTTGTAGACGATCAGGCGCACCTTGTCGCCGACACCGAGTGTATAGTTGTCGACCTTGCCACCAGGCGCGACATACCGCTCCCCGGTGCTGATCGCGTGACCGCCAGCCGTGGAACAGGCCGCTAGCAAAAGCAGCAACAGAGAGGTGATGAAACGCAAAACCGACATCCCTTATTTGGCTGTTTTTGCCTAGATATGCTGCCGCCGAACCGCAAGCCGACGGTCGCGCGCATCGCCCCATAATGACACAATGCACAATCCCCCCGGGCGACCTGATGAATGACGTATAGGGTCACCCCATGTTAGCCCGACGCCGAAAGACTTTCCCGCCGGAAAAGTTCCGCGCCAAGCTGATTTTATTAACTCATGTGTCTCGACCAGCCGAGGCGCGCCAATTGATAAACAGACCGGCACCATGCCGAATTGCGGCCGGCCACGTCTGGAATATATGCGATGCACCATGAACCGCGCCCTTCGGAGAAGGGGCATGATCATGCTCCGGATGTTTCCGTCGAAGCCCTTGTCGAGCAGTGGCGGACGCGCGGTGACGCGACCGCCATCATCCAGGGGCCGGACGCCCATTCCACCAGCTTTGCGGCGCTGTCCCGACATCTGACGACGCTTCTGGACCATATCGGACCAGATCGGCATCTTCTCTTGGTGGAGGCCACACCAACAGTATCGACCGTGATCCTGTGCCTTGCGGCTTGGACGGGTCGCCATGGCATAATCCTTTGCCCGCCAGACGATTCCCTGAGCCTGGAGCGGTTGACCCGGCAATTCTCGCCGAACTGGGTTGCGAAGGCGGGCGATAGCGGCGATGCGATCGCCCGGCTGGTGCGAGCCGAGCCGGTCGACGGCCGACCCGCGATGCACCCTATGTTGGCTGTTCTGCTACCGATCGGCGGCCGGGGTAGCGAAGTTCAAGCCATTAGACTCTCCCGCCACAATCTGACCGCCGGCGCCGAGGCGATGCGGGTTGGCTGCGACATCGCCCCGGACGACCGCACGCTGTCCTTGCTGCCGCTCGACCGAGCACATGGGCTGGCGATGCTCGGCAGCCATCTGCTCGCCGGAGCCACATTGGTGCTCGATCCGCGCGACCCGACGGACCCGGCCTTATGGGCCTCGGCTCGAAAACTGGGCGTGACCGGCGTGGCAGGCGATGCGGAGTCCTTCGACCGGCTCGTCGAGGTCGATCTCGCCGCGCAGGCCCCTGCCAGCCTGCGTCGGCTGATCCACGCGGACGGGCATCTGCCGCCCGAACGAGCCGCCCGTTACGCGACGCTGGCGCGAAGCCGGGGCTGGCGCTTTCCGGTGCTATATGGCCGGAACGAGGCCAGCGGCCCGATGGCGTGCCTGCCGCTTCACCACCCGGACACCGATCTGGAAACGATCGGATGCCCGTTGCCAGGCGGGCACCTTACGTTGCGCGACGATGCGGGCCAAAGCGTCCAGGGCACCGACCTGGTTGGCGAACTCCTCTATCACGGCCCCGGCGTTCTGATGGGCCATGCCACCCGCCGGGAGGACCTGGCGCTTCCGCCGCAGGAACCCGTGCTGCCGACCGGCGATCTGGCACGGCGGCTGCCTTCGGGCTCATATCGGTTGGTCGGTCACCTTGGACGGACGGTCAGGATTGT
Source organism: Sphingomonas yabuuchiae (assembly GCF_001477495.1). GTDB lineage: Bacteria > Pseudomonadota > Alphaproteobacteria > Sphingomonadales > Sphingomonadaceae > Sphingomonas > Sphingomonas yabuuchiae_A. The sequence goes on along the minus strand of NZ_LDTF01000028.1, from coordinate 38,983 downwards.
CGGCCGGATGATCGATCTGGCCGGGGTCGAGGACAGGCTGGCCCGCGCCGGCATATCCGCCGTGGTGACCGGCAATGACGATCAGATCTTCATACTGGTCGGTCCAGACGCGGAAGGGGCGAGCATCGTTTCGCTGCTTTCAGAAGAACTGGGTCTTCCGCCCGCCCGTATCGCCATCCTTTGCCTGTCCAACGCGCCGCGCCTGGCCACGGGCGAGGTCGATCATCAGCGCCTGCGACTCGACTTTCAGGAGCGGCGTCCGCCCGCCCCCATGCCGCATCCGGACCGACATACGCCGATCCGGGACATTTTCGTCTATATGTTCGGCGACGCCGCCCAGAACGATTCGGCCAGTTTCCGGTCGCTTGGCGGCCATTCCTTCCTCCATGCGACCATGGCAAAGGCCCTGGAGGAACGATTGGGCCAGCTTCCCGACGGATGGGAGGCGACCAGTATCGCCGCGCTGGCCCGCCGCGCCGAGGATGCCGCCGTACCGGCACTCGCCTCGCCGCCGCTGATACTCAGCAATCTCGACACGTTGCGCGGCATCGCCTGCCTGTTGGTCGTCGCCTTCCATGTCGTCGGCCTCAATTCCGACACCGGCATGAAGCTTCCGATGGATTCGCCCTGGCACGGCGTCGTCGATTCGATCCGGTTCATCAGAATGCCGCTGTTCACGGCCATGGCGGGCTATCTCTATGCGCTGAAGCCTTATCTCGACCTGCCGCGGCCCACCTTTATCCGACGCAAGTCACGCGGCTTGCTGATCCCCGCATTTTTCGTAGGGGCGGTCATGTGGGCCATCCGCGCCAAGATGCATATCGACCAGCCCAGCCTGCTGCTGGCCCTACTGGTCGGCAGTCTGCACCTCTGGTATCTGAATGCGCTGTTCGTAGTGTTCGTCGTCATAGCTTTGGCAGAGCGACGCGGCCCCATGCCGCTGACCCTGGCGGCCGCGATGGCTGTGCTGGGCGTCGGACTGGTCCTGCCAGCCCGGACCGCCGAATGGCTGGTCATCCCCAACGTCCTTTACCTGCTGCCCTATTTTCTGCTCGGCATGTATCTGAAACGGCTGCCCGAACTCCTGTACAATCCGCTGACGGTCCGCGCAGGCGCCGTCATCAGCCTCGCCATGCTCGGTCTCGAACTCTATTGGCGGACAGGGACGGCACCCGTACCGTCTTTCGAGCCCTTCCTGACCTTGATCGCCGGGTTCGCCGTGGTGCCCCCCCTGCTCTATTACGTTCCCAAAGTTCCGCTGCTGGCCGCGCTCAAGCCCTATTCGATGACCATCTATCTGTGGCATCCGCTCGCCAACGGGGCAGTCCGTGCAATCCTGCAGCGGCTCGACATCGGCCTGGGCGCGACTTTCGTCCTCTGCATGATCGGGGCCGTCCTGCTGCCGATATTGCTCCACAAGGTCGTTCAGAAAATGCCGCTCATCAGCCTGCCCGTCATCGGACGGTGATTTTCGCTGGCCGCAACACTCCAAAAGAGGCAGTTTATCGGGCAGACCGTTGAACGACCTGTTCATACTTACGGACTAATCTTGTCGGAGCAGCACGGAAAGGGTGAGCATGCAATCGCGATTTACGGTCGGTCCATGAACCCTAACGGCACAGCTTATATTGCTGATTTGGCTGGATCATCGCATCGCTTCAAGTCATCGGTCCGCCATCGACCATGGTAATTGGATCATGAATTCGGCATGGCCCTTCTCGAACCTCGTGACCCGCATTCCTGATTCCGTAAGGAGCATGCCTTGAACGCCCGCATGGAGACGGCGATGACCGCCACCGCGCCGCTGCCTGACAAGTCCTTGCCCGATTCGCCTACGCTTGCCGGTGTCGGGGGTACCAAGTCGCGCGTGCTGTCGATCCAGGTCCTGCGCGGTTTCGCGGCCTGTGCGGTCGTCCTGTATCACACCGACATCATCCTCGGGCATCGAAACTATGGCACCAATTCCCAGTTCGGCGGTCTGGCCGAGTGGGGCTGGCTTGGCGTCAACCTGTTCTTCATGATCTCGGGCTTCACGATTCTTCTCGCGCATCATCGCGACGTCGGCGTCCCGCAGCGCCTGGCCCGATATTCGTGGCGGCGTTTCGTCCGCGTCTATCCGATCTATTGGCTGATGGCGGTCGCGTTTCTGATCGCAACCTATTTCAAACCCGATTATCGCCCGCTCGACCTGCGCCCAGGCAATCTCCTGACCACCGTGATGCTCCTGCCGTTCGTGCAGGACCCGGAACTGCCGCTCAAGGTCGCTTGGAGCATGTTGTTCGAGGTCATGTTCTATGGCCTGTTCGCGCTGGCGATATTGAGCCGTCACGCGTCGCGACTGCTATGGCCCCTTTGGACGGTCGCGATCCTGGTGTCCGTGTTTGTCTTCCACAGATACGCCCTGGATCCCCTCAACGTCTATAATCTGTACTTCATCCTCGGTGCCCTGCTGTGGCGGGCGATGCCTCATCTGAGGGCCAGCGCGCTGATTCCGCTGCTGCTGGGCCTGGGCATCAGTTGCGTGGCCGTGTCGGGCATCGTGGGGCCGCGCGCCAATTTCGACCATGACAATCTGGCGCTGTTTGCGGTCGCTTTGCCTGTCCTGTTCGTCCTGGCCATCTGCCTCGTCGCGGAAAAGGCCTATCCACGCCTGTTCTCCTCCCCGACCCTGCTGCTGATCGGTGACGCGTCCTATTCGATCTATCTGGTCCACTCCGCCGTGCTTTCGGTCGCGGGGTCGCTGCAGTCGAAGGCGCTGATGTGGATACCGGGGGTCGTCTACTTTGTCGCCGCCGGGGTCGGGTCGGTCATCGTCGGCATCGGCGTTCACCTCTACATCGAAAAGCCGATCCTGACGCGCCTGCGGGATCGCCTTTCCCCTAGGCATTCGGCGTGACGGCGAAACGTGGCTCGCGCAAAATCATCGACATCTCTCTCGACCAGTTGCGCTACTGGTTGTTGGTCGGTGCTTTCGTCCTGCTGATCCTGGTGTCGGCGACGCAGATCAAGTCGATCCCGCCGAGCGCCACCGAATACACGGCCCAGTTCGGCGCGGGCAATGCCTTGCGCCAGGGGCTTTACAGTCTGTGCGTCGGCATGGTCCTGATCGCGTCGCGGCCGGTCAAGATCGGATGGCGGCTGGTGGCGATCCCGCCGACCATTTTGCTGCTACTCGCCTTCTGCGTCGCCAGCATCGGCTGGTCTGACGCGCCCAGCGTCGCGGTGCGACGCCTGATCCTGACCGTCATGATCATCTGGACCGTCTTTCGCTGCGTCGACGAGTTGGGGTATCGGCGGGCGATGGACTATATGGTGGCGACGCTGCTGGTCCTGCTGTTCATCAACTATGCTTATGTCGCATCCACCCCCGCCGCGATCCATCAGGGCGGCGATGCCACCGATCCCGGGCTGGCGGGCGACTGGCATGGCCTGATCCCGCACAAGAACGACACCGGTCCCGTCCTTGCCGAAACCATCATCCTGCTGGCGTTCGGCTGCGGACGGCTGACCATGGTCTGGCGGCTGGCGATGCTGCTCGCATCGGGCTATTTTCTTTACCGGACGCATTCGAAGACCTCGCTCGGTCTCGTGTTTGTCGGGCTGGCAACCGGCCTGGCCTATCTGCGCTACCGACCGGCCTATCGCGCGCTGTTGATCCCTGTCCTCATGCTGGGCGGCGCGGTCGCGGCCTATGCCGCGATCACCTATGTCCCGATGCTGCTCGATTCGCTGGACAGCAGCGAGACCGCTTTCACTGGCCGCATCCAGATCTGGCGGACGATGACCGCCTATTTGCGCGAGCATTGGGTTTTCGGGGCAGGCTTCGGCAGCTTCTGGGATGCCGGCCCGGTCAGCCCGGCCAATGTCTATGGCCGATCCTGGGTTTCGGCCATGGTGTCGCAGGGTCATAACGGCTATCTCGACCTGTGGACCCAGTTGGGCATTTTCGGCCTGTTGCTGGCCGTGGCGGTGCTCTTCGTCATCCCCGGCGGCCGCTTGCTGATCGCCACCATGCCGTCGAAATATCATGCGGCGGCGGCGGCGGCCCTGCTGATCTTCCTGATGGGCCATAATCTGACCGAAACGACCATGATGGCGCGCGATACGTTCGGCAATCTGATGCTCGCGTTCGCAATAGCAGTCATCCAGAATCTCGCTCGAAAATCGCCCACGCCCGGCCCCAGGGCCTTTCGCGTGCGCAACGCCGCCAAGGGCGATCGATCGACCCGAAACGGATAATTGATACCTTTTTGTCCCTGAATTGGGCACCAGTCGACCCACGAACGGGATGTCTCGAACGATCGCTTTAGTGCATCGGCACAGAATGCTTGGTATTGCTGCAGAGCAACATGAGCCGGGGGGCTCATTATGGTTAATGCGAGCATTCGGCGTGTCCATAAGGACGATGGCGGTGGGGCAAATGCGACGGGTACGGATCGGCGAGGTATCGAGATGATGCGAACCTTGAGCGGCAAGGTCGACGACGGCGGGGCGGAAGGCATCGTGTCCGCGCGTTCGGACACGCCTTTGCTGATGTCGCGCATTCCTGCGCTGGACGGTATACGGACCATCGCAGTCCTGCTCGTCATGGGCGCGCATGGCGGGCTGGGCTCGCTGATCCCCGGCGGGTTCGGCGTGACCGTGTTCTTCTTCCTCAGCGGCTTTCTCATCACCTCGCTGATGCGCAGTGAGAACAGGCAGACCGGCACCGTCAGCCTCGCGCAATTCTATATCCGCCGCTTCATCCGTATCCTGCCGCCCTTGTATATCTCGCTCGCGCTTTGCGAGATACTGATCGCGAGCGGCATCTTTGTCTTGCCGCGTTCTCCGGAATGGCTAGGCGTCGTCTCCCAGGTCTTCTTTTTCCAGAATTATGCCAGCCTGTTCGGAAATCCGATCGGCATACCTCTAACGGGAATCTGGTCACTGGCGGTGGAGGAGCATTTCTACATGTTCTTCCCGCTTTGCTATGTCTTCCTCGTCCGCAAGCTTTCGCAAAAACAGCAGCTTCTGTTCTGCCTGCTGGTCTGTGCGATACCGCTCGGCTTCCGCATCTATTATGCCCTGACGCTCGCGGATTATAGCGGCAACTACAATTGGTCGCATACGCGCATCGATTCGATCATGTTCGGCGTGTCGCTGGCGCTTTTCAACAATCCCCGGCTCGATCGCGATGCCTGGCGGCCGCATTCCACCCATGCGATCCTCGCAATCGCGATCCTCTTCATCAGCCTGATCGTCCGCGACGAGTTGTTCCGCCAGACGCTGCGCTACACGTTGCAGGGCGTGGCGCTCTATATCCTGTTCAGCTACGCGATCTGGGACAGCGGGCGGCTGGCTCGGCTGCTGGCAAGCCCGTTTTCGGTGATCGTCGCGCGCTACTCGTACACGCTGTATCTCATCCATCTACCGCTGCTGCTGCTGCTCCGCCAGTTCATCGCGAGCCGCCTGTTGTCCGTCCCCGTCGCCTATATGCTCGCCTTCCTCTATGCGGCGGCGATGTATCGCTGGGTCGAGCGACCGCTGGCGGCATGGCGCCACCGCCTTCATTCGGCCAGGACGGACGAATTCGAAAAGCCCGTCCACGCCACCGACCTGATCCATGATCGGTCGCACGCGTCGTGAGCGCCCAGATGCGGTCCCCGAGCAGGCTAACCACGCCTGTCCTCAATACATGGCGCCGTATCGACATAGAAGCGGCCCTCGACATGGTCCTGGGTCTGGCGCTGGTGTGCGCGACCCTTACCTCGGCCACGCTGCTGATGAGCTTTGCGCCGGAGGGCGTCGAAACCGCTGCGCGCGAGGGCAGCGGTAGCGCGCTTCGGCAGGGTATCTATTTTGCGTGCGTCATCATCACTCTGCTGGCGTCGCGCCCCCTGATACAGCCGTCGCGGCTCGTGCCGTTTCCGCCGCGCATGTATGTGCTGCTCGCCTTCTGCCTGCTGAGCCTCACCTGGTCGGCGACACCCTTTGTCGGGCTGCGGCGCCTGGGCCTGACCTTCATCGTGATCTGGCTGATGTTCCGTATCGTCGATGGGCTCGGCTATCGGCGCGCCATCAACATCATGGTCTGGACGCTGGTCGGCATTCTCGTGGCGAATTACCTGGCGGTGGGGACGACTTCGGCGGCGGTCCATCGCTATGGCGGAAGCGATCCGGCGCTGGGCGGCAACTGGCGCGGGATCATCCCGCACAAGAACGACGCCGGCCCGATCACCGCCGTCACCATCGTCCTGTTGAGCTTCGGCATGGGCCGTCTGCGCCTAGGCCTGCGGCTCGTCCTGATCGCGGCGGCCGCCTATTTCCTGCTGCGCACCCATTCCAAGACGTCGATCGGCCTGGTGGGGGTCGGTCTGTTCGCGGGCTGGCTGCACTACCACTATAACCCCGCCTATCGCGTCCTGCTCGTTCCGGTGTTGCTGATCCTGGGGGCGGTGCTGGTCTATGCCGGGAACGATTATATTCCCTCGCTGCTCTCCTCGCTCGATAGCAGCGAGGACGCCTTTACCGGCCGCATCCAGATCTGGCAGACGATGATCGGCTTCCTGAAGGATCATCCCTGGTGGGGTGCGGGCTTTGGCAGCTTCTGGGACGCAGGCCCGATCAGCCCGGCCAATATCTATGGTCGCAGCTGGGTATCCTCCGTCGTGGCCCAGGGACATAATGGCTATCTCGACAACTGGACGCAGCTGGGCATTTTCGGACTGGTGCTGACGGTGGCGGTGTTTTTCGTCGTGCCCCTCACCAAGTTGCTGATCGTGCGGGTGCCCGCCCGCTACGGGGCGGCGGCGGTCGGCGTCCTGATCCTGCAGCTGGGGCAGAATTTCACCGAATCGACGATGTTGATGCGCGACTTTTTCGGCAACCTCATCCTGGCCTTCATCGTGGCCTGCGTGGACAATATGATCGCCACGACCCGTGTCCCGCGCCTGCCGCACACCGGCCCCTCACCGCGCGACGGGCTGGGGGAGGACGAGCACGCCGCCCATGCCTCACCCGCCATGTCACCGGCGCGGCGACACCTTCCCTCTATACCTGCCGGTCGATCATGACGTCCCGGAACCTAGGAGCAATCATGTCATGACCGTGACGATCGGGATCAAGGCCCTGAACGAGGAGCGGCATATCGGCCGTTCGATCGAAAGCGCACTGGCGGCGGCGGTCCCCGTCGGCGGCGATGTCGTATTGGCCGATAGCGGATCGACCGACCGGACGCTGAGCATCGCGGCGGATTACCCGATCCGGGTCGTCCAGCTGGCCAATCTGGACGAGCGCTGCTGCGGTGCGGGCGCACAGCTCGCCTTCCAGAACGCGACCGGGACCTATTTCTACCTGCTCGACGGCGACATGGTCATCGATCCGACCTTCGTACGCGAGGGCATCGCTTTTCTCGACGCCCATCCGGATCATGCCGGTGTCGGCGGCCGGGTGCGCGAGATGAACACGGTCGGCCAGGGTTTCCAGATTCGCGCGCGCGTGCTGGAGACGACCGGCCACTGGAATCCCGGCGAAGTCGACCGGCTGGACTGCGGCGGCCTCTACCGGGTCGCTGCCCTGCGCGAAGCAGGCTGGTTCGCCGACCGCAATCTCCATGCCTTTGAGGAGTTCGATCTCGCTGCACGGCTGCGCGCACGCGGCTGGAAGCTGGCCCGGATCGACCTGCCCGCGGTGGATCATTACGGTCACCTGACCAGCGGCTACAAACTGCTGTGGCGGCGGCTGAAGACCGGCTATGCGGGCGCGGCGGGCGAAGTGCTGCGCGCCGCGCTGGGCCAGCGTCACCTGCCGCTGGTGCTGCGCGGATTACAGCATATCCGCTTCACGATGGTCATCGCCGCCTGGTGGCTGGCGCTGCTCCTGACCGCGCTGCTGGTCCGGCCCGCTTGGACGGCGATCGCGGTGCTGGCGGCGCTTGTCGCCGGGCCGATCCTGTTCCTCTCCTGGCGGCGCGGCGGGTTCAAGCTGGGCCTGTATTCGTTCGTCGAGTGGAATGTCGGGGCGATTGGCTTTCTCGGCGGGTTCCTCCGCCCGCGCGTCGCGCCGTCGCGACCGTTGGCCAGCGTCGACCTGTCGGAGCGCCGGGCATGAACACCATGAAGCCGTCCCGCACCGTCATCCTGTTTTCGCGTGAAAATCGCCACGCGCCGGGCGGGGTCGAGCTGTTCAATCGTAACCTGCGTTCCCTGCTGGATGGCTACCGCGTCATCCATGTCCAGGAGGCATCGCCCGACCAGCCGACCAAGGCCGCCTATCTCCACCGCCTGCGCGGCACGATCCAGGCGATCCGCGAAAATCCCGGTGCGCCGGTGCTGGTCCAATATGGTAGCTTCCTGGACGTGCTGGCCATCGCCGCGCTGCGCCCCTTCTCGGACAATATCTATGCGATCGCGCACTGCTCCGAATCGTGGAAGCACGTCACCTCGCCGCTGATGTTCGCGCCGACCGGGCAGATTCTGAAGCGCGGGCTGCGCCGCCTGTTCGTGCTGGCGCAGAACCAGGCCGATGTCTTCGCCGTGGCGCGCCCGCATCGCATCCACACGATCATCCACCCCGCCTATGACGCCCCCGCCCCGGCCCAGGCCAACCGACGTGGTTTCGTCTATGTCGGCCGTCTCGTGGCGGAGAAAGGCGTGCTCGATCTGGTCGATGCCTGGGCGCTGCTCCATCGCGAGGGCTTTCGCGCGCCGCTCGACCTGTACGGCACGGGCGACGCCGCGTTCCTGGAGGAACTGAAGGCCAAGATCGCCGCGCTCGGCCTGTCCGAGGATATCGTCCTGCGTGGGCGGCTCGCCGATCCGGCGGCCATCGCGGCGGCCTATGACGGGGCCGAGGGCGTCGTCTATCCCAGCTATGTCGACGCCTTCCCGCTCGTCATCCTGGAAAGTTTCGCGCGCGGCACGCCCTGCGTCATCACCACGGTCGGCGAAGGACCGCGCTTCGTCGATTGTCCGGCGCTGACCGTGACGCCGGGCGACGTGCCCGCGATCGCGCAGGCCGTCCGCGCCATTGCGGATCGCCGAATCCCGGCCGAGCTGATCGCGGACCGCCAGGAAAAGGCGCGCGAATATGCGCGCGGACGGATCATCGACGACCTCGTTGCCGAGGGCGTATTGGAGAAAATGGCATGAGCGCTGGCTTCGTGAAGAAGACGGACCGCCTGTTCGGCATCGATTTCTACACCGGCAACCGCGCCGATCTGGTCACCGCGCTGTTGAACGAGCGCGCCGATTCCGTGCGCCTGGTCGTGACCTGCAATCTCGACCATCTTTATCTGATCGAGCAGGATCCGGCCTTTCTGGACGCCTATCGCGCCGCCTGGGTGGCGACCGTCGACAGCCGCCCGCTGAACTTCGCCTCGAAGATCCTCTACAAGGTCGAGCCGCCGCTCATCACGGGATCGGACCTGTTCCCCGAACTGCTCGACGGGTTGCGCCCCGCCGACCACCGCATGTTCTTCGTGTGCAGCACCGACACGGTGGCCGAACGGCTGGTCGAGCATATGGTCGCGCGGGGCTTCACGCGCGAGGCGATCGGCGTGGCCGTGCCCCCCTTCGGCTTCGAGAAGGATGCCTCCGAGACCGAAGCGCTGCTGAGCGCGATCCGGGCGATCGACCCGACCCATTTGTTCATGGGCGTGGGCGCGCCCAAGTCGGAAAAGTGGATCATGCAGCACCGCGCCACGCTGCCCGCCACCTATGCGCTGGGCCTGGGGGCCTCGCTCGATTTCGTCGCGGGGGTCAAGACACGCGCGCCCGAATGGGTCCAGTCGATCAGCATGGAATGGATGTACCGCCTGCTCCAGGAACCGAAGCGGCTGACCTCGCGCTACGTCAAGGACGGGCTGGCCTTTGTCCGGCACGTCCGGCGGGTCCGCGCGGAGGAACGCCGCGCCCGCTGATGCCGCACGCCTCCCGGCCCGGCCTATCTGCGCCGGGCGCCGGGCCAGGTGTTCAGAGGAGCTGGGTCGCCACGACGGCGAGCGCGGCCCAGCCGACCAGGCTGATCGCCGCCACGATGCCGATCCCCACGGCCAGGTTGCCGCGTTCCGGGCGGCGCTGCCGCGTAGAGGACGGCTGGCCGGGGAACATGGCGACGTTGTTGCCCGTATACGCAGCGGTCACCCCGCCCTTGGGCAATGGCTCCAGAAAGGCGCATCCATAGCCGCGTTCGTCGCGATGAACGATGCGCGACGCCACGCGGCCGATGCTTGGCACGCCGATGACCACGACATCCTCCGCCTGGAAATCGGCGGTGACTTCGATCCGGCAACCGTCCCGCGTCAGGTTGCTGATGACCACCTCACGCGAGTCGGGCTCGCCCGACAGACGGATCGTTCCCGTCCGACCCAGCGGCACACGCGGCGAGGCGCGACGCTCATCGGTTTTGGGCAATGCGTTCATTGACGACATGTTCGGGCCTTTGCTGCGGTGAAACCCTAATGCCTTGGAACGTCCAAAATTTGCTTAAACGGGATCGTTAACGGGCCGTGCACCACATCGGATCGACGCCAGCCCATCATCGGGCGATCGCGCCACCATTGTCCCCCAATGAGACGCACGCGCGCAGCGGCCCTCTGTCCGTCACGCGGCGCAAACATACCCAAAAGCTGGATTCACTTAGCGGATCGGAGGGGTAAGCACCGGTTTTCGGTTCCTTTTGGGCCTATGCCCAAGGGCAGTCGGCACCGACAGCTTTCGGTGGCAAATGCCCCTCGCGTCGCATACGAGACCAGAGCGCGGCCATGGGTTTTCGGCGCGTTTTGGGGACAGCGGCTTTGGTTGAATTCGTCGACAACGACGCGGGACAGGACGCCCGGTGAGCAACGCGCGTTCGGGCATCGGTTCCAAATCGCTGTGGACCATCGGGACCTATGTGGTTTCGGCGGGCATCCGCTTTGCGTCCAACATCGTCCTGTCGCGTCTGCTCGGCCCGGAAATCCTGGGCATCGTCGTGATCGCGCAGGCCGTCCGCGTCGGCACCGACCTGCTGTCCGATGTCGGGCTGGAACAGAATGTCATCCACAGTCCGGCGGGTGAGGATACGGATTTCCTCAACACCGCCTGGACCATCCAGGTCATACGCGGCATCCTGATCTCGCTGGTCTGCCTGGCGTTGTCACCGCTGCTGGCGGGCTTCTACGGCGTCGATACCCGTGTCCTGTTCGCGATCAGCCTGGCCCCTTTCATCAGCGCGATGATGTCGACCGGCATCTATACGCTCGCCAAACGGCTCGATGTCCGGACGCGCAATCTCTACGACCTCGCGTCGGAGGCGGTGGGCCTGGTCATCACCGTTATCCTCGCCTTCACGCTGCGCAATGTCTGGGCGCCGATTTTCGGCATCCTGCTGGCCATCGCGTTCCGCTCGGCGCTCAGCTACTGGCTGCCGCATCCCCGCCACCGGCTGACCCTCTCTAAGGCCCATGCCTGGGACATCTTCCATTTCAGCAAATGGATCATGATATCCTCGCTCGCCTTCTACGCCGCGGTCTATATCGACCGGCTGTATCTGGGCCGCGTGGTGACGCTGGCGACGCTGGGCATCTACGGCCTCGCCAAGGCGATTTCGGATCTGCCCGCGACCGTCGCCGGACGCCTGGCCTTTCAGATCGTCTTCCCCTTCGTGGCGGACAAGCGGGACGGCGCCAGCGGCGCCTTCGCCGAGCCCGCGCGCAAGGAACTGGGGCGCACCCGCCTGCACTTCCTGCTGCTGGTCGCCGGCGGCATCGCCACCGTCATGGCCTGGTCCGACGTCGCGGTGCACATGCTGTATGGCCAGCGTTATCTGGACGCGGGGTGGATGCTCTGCCTGTTGCTGATCGGCAGCTGGATCGCGGTGGTCGCCCAGTTGAACGAGGCGATCGTCTTCGGCTGCGGCCAGCCCAAGGTGGTAAGCTTCGCCAACACGATCCGCATCGCCGTCATCGCCGCGCTGTTGCCGCTGGGCTTTGCGATCGGCGGCCTGGCCGGAGCGATCCTGGCCCTGCCCGCCACCGAATTGTGCCGTTACGGCATTCTGCTTGCCGCCCAGCGCCGGGCCCGGATCACCTATGTCCGGCAGGATCTGGCGCTGACCCTGGTGCTGGTGCTGGTCGTGGCGGGATGGGTCGGCATTCGCATGGCGATTGGCCTGGGCGTGCCATGGAGCATGATCCACTAGGCCGGTTCATGGCGCGGGGTGACGCGCGCACGGCAAGGGATCGGCTCGACAGGGAGATGTGAGGTGGCGAAGCGCAAGGAGTTGGAAGGATTGCAGATGCTGCGGGGCATCTGCGCGACCGCCGTCGTGGTGGACCACACTGCGGGCATGTTGGGCGATCCCAAATATGGCGGTTTCAACCTTCTCGGCGGCGCGCTGGAATATGGCTTCCTGGGCGTCGACATCTTCTTCGTCATCAGCGCCTTCATCATGTGCGCGGTCGTGCTGCGCGGATCCGACTTCACGCCGAAGATCAGCGCGGCCTCCTTCTTCGAGAAGCGCTTCTCGCGCATCGTGCCGCTGATGTGGATCGCGATCCTGTCCTATGCCGCGATGCAGGCCGTCTTCGTCCGCGCCCCCGCCGAATGGGGCGGCTATCTGCGCGCGATGGTGCTCTGGCCCGACTCCTTCCTGCGCCCGACGATCATCTGGACCCTGCGGCAGGAACTGGTCTTCTACATCCTGTTCTGCCTCGCCTTCTTCACCATCCGGCCCGCACGCTGGATCCTGCTGCTCTGGGTGCTGTCTCCCTTCGCCTATGTCGCCACGCTCGGCTCCTGGACGGCGACGACCGGCTATATCGACACGACCGCGTCGATCCTGTTCAGCTCGACCAATCTGGAGTTCGGCGCCGGGCTGATCGTCGGGCTGCTGTTCGTCCGCTACCCGCCGAAGCGCGACCTGGTCATGCCGGTCAATCCGCTCTTCATCCTGACCGCGCTGTCGATCGCCGCCTTTGCCGTGTGCGGGATGTTGGGCCTTCAGGGGCAGACGCTGATCACCACGGGCCTGATGGGCGTGATGGGCGGCCTGATCGTGGCGCTGTCGGTCCGGGTCGCCTGCCCCCCCGGACTCGTCACCCGGATCGGGATACTCCTCGGCAACGCTTCCTATTCGATTTACCTCTTCCATTCGCATGTGTTGGCCAGCGTGCTGGCGGTGCGCGCGAAACTGGGCTTCGATCCGGGCGGCTGGGTGATCCTGGCCGGCGTCTCGCTGCTCGCCATCGGGGTCGGCGTGGTCATCTCGCTGGTCATCGAGCAGCCGCTGGTGCGGCTGGCCAAATCGCTTCTCGTACGCCCGAACCGCACGGCTCCGGCGGGTCTGCCCCGCTGAGGGCGTCGGCACTCCCCTGCGGCTCCACGATCTGAAGGACTATCGCCATGTCGGACGATCACTCGCTTCTCCTCGTCACCCATGTTCCCGTGCGGATCGCGGGCAACCGTGCCTGGATCGACGGCCAGACCGCCGCCGGGATTGCGCAGTGGTGCCGGTATTTCAGCCGCGTGACCTATTATGGCATAGCGCAGGACCATGCGCCGGACAGCAGCCCGCCCGCAGGCTGGGTAGCGGCGGACGACGCGATGTTCGACGGCCGCCTCGACCTGCGCGCGCTGCCGAGCGGTTATGGCCTGGCGGGCATGAAGCGCCACTATGGGGCGGTCCGCCGCACGCTGCGCGACGCCATCGCCCGGCATCGTCACCTGTGCTTCACCATCGGCGGGCTGATCGGCGACTGGCCCGCCCTGGCCGCGATCGAGGCCAAGCGGCAGAAGCGGGACTATGCCGCCTGGATCGATGTGGTCGAGCCATCGCTCATCCGTGCGAAGGCGCGGCGCGGCTCGATCGCCAAGCGCGCCGCCGCCGAAATCCTGATTCCCGTGGCCGAGGCCTATACCCGCCACATTCTGCGCCACAGCAAGGTGGCGTTGCTGCAGGGCCGCGACACGTTCGATCATTATGCCCGCTACGCGCCCGAGCCGCACTGTACCTATGACACACATACCCATGTGTCGGACCGGATCGCACCCGAGGCGATCGCCGCCAAGCAGGCGCGGATCGCCGGCGGCGCCCCGCTGGAGATCATCTATGTCGGCCGCGCCACGGCGATGAAGGGTCCGTTCGACTGGCTGGCGACGCTCGAAGACCTTGCCGCCCAGCAGGTGCCGTTCCGCGCCACCTGGATCGGCAACGGCCCCGACCTGGATGCCATGCAGGCGCGCGTGTCGCAGGGCGTGCTGGCGAACCATGTCGACCTTGCCGGGTTCGAGGGGCGGCATGACGTGATCCTGCGCCGCCTGCGCGAAAGCGACCTGCTGCTCTTCTGTCACCAGACGGCGGAGTCGGCCCGGTGCCTGGTGGAAGCCCTGGTCTCGGGATGCGCGCTGGTCGGTTACGGCACCGGCTATCCGCGCGGACTAGTCGAGCAGCACGGCGGCGGCGCCTTCACCGCGCCGGGCGATCCCCAGGCGCTGGCGGCGCAGCTGGCCGCGCTTCATGCCGATCGTGAAGGGCTCGCCCGGCTGATCGGCCAGGCGGCGGCCAGTGGCGGACTGTACGACGAAGACGGTGTGTATGCACACCGCGCCGGACTGATGGCGCGCGCCTGAAGCCTTTCAGGCGTTGAACGATCGGGGGATGGCGGGCGACCGCCGTCCCCTTTTTTGTCACGTCTAGCCCATCGCGATCCGCGTAGCCTTCTGGCCCCTCGCTCCATTCGGCGTGAGCGAAGTCGAAGGCCAAGGGAAACACCGACGCCCCGGATCAATAGGCGTTACGGTGGACCGCGACCTTCAGGGTCGAGATGATGATGACGATATCCTGCCACAGCGACCAGTTGGCGATATATTCCAGGTCGGCCTGAAGCCGCTGCTCCAGGTCGCGACGGTGATGGGTCGCCCCCCGGAAACCCCGCACCTGCGCGAGGCCGGTGATGCCGGGCTTCAACACGTGACGATGCCAGTAGCGTTCGTTCACCTCCCAGAAGAGATGCTCGCCCGCCAGCGAACCCAGCGCATGCGGGCGCGGGCCGACCAGGCTCATCGATCCGAGCAGCACGTTGAACAGCTGCGGCAATTCGTCGATGCTGGTGCGACGGATCAGGCGACCGACCCGCGTGATCCGGTTGTCGTCGCGTGACGCCGAAACCCGGCCTTCGGAATCCGACTGCTCGGTAATCATGCTGCGGAATTTATAGATGTTGAAGAAGGCGTTGCCGCGGCCGACGCGGCGCTGCTTGAAGAAGACCGGCCCCTTGCTGTCCAGCTTGATCGCCACCGCCACGGCCAGCAGCGCGGGGGAGATCAGGATCAACAGCGGCAGGGTGACCGAAATATCGAGCATGCGCTTCATGATCCGCTGCGCCAGCGCCAGCGGGCCGGTCGACACGAGCAGGGTCACGCGTCCCTTATAGCGCTCGACGCCGAGCACGCCGAACTGCTCCAGCCCCTCGGTCGCGATCTCGCCCCGGACATTGGCGCCCTTCAGCATCATCGCCCAGCGTTCGCGGCGCTCGGGCGGACAGAAGATGACCACCCGGTCGATGCCCCGCGTCAGGCGGGCAAAGGCATCGAGCATCGCCGGATTCGCGAGATCGGGTTCGATCCCCAGCGTTTCGGTCGAGAGGCAGGAGGAGCGCAGGATCGCGCCGTCCTCGCCATCGACCAGCGCGAGTTCGGACACCAGAGAGCGGCCATGGCGGCGTCGGGCCAGCTTGTCGACGATCAGCCGGAACAGGATCAGCAGAAGCGCCGCCCCGATCATCACCGCCAGCAGCGTCAACCGGGGCAGCCGCTGCTCCAGACGCAGAAAATAGGATACCAGAAAAAGCCCCGCAAAGGTCGCCGCCAGCGCGTGGAGCGCGGTCCGGATGCCGAAGCGCGGTGCCTCCAACGCCTGAATCGAGAAGGCGCCCTTCGTAAACGAGGTCCAGCCATACAGGGCCAGCGCCACGAACAGGATGGGAATCCACTGCACACCATAGGTCGGCATGTAGAGCGGAGCCAGCATCGCCAGCGAAATGGCCAAGGCGTCGGCCAAGGCCAGCAGGATATAGAGGCGCAGACGCAGCGTGGTCGATCGCATCGACCGCGCCACGGCATCAAGCGGTTGATCGCCTGGAAAAATTTGCCCGCTCATCGATCACCGATCCGATTGCGTGATCGTAAAGAAAGGCAACGTCCATGGCATGTATCTAAAATCCCCTGCTTCAACCTTGATGAAGAGCCAACTTGCTCGACCTGCCTCTCGCGAACCTGTTCTTCGTCATGGGCCGGGATCGACGCGACCGAATCATCGATCGGCCGACACGCCGACAGCGACGTTGCGAACACCCTTTCCTTCGCCTTCGCCAGAGCGGCGTGATGAAGCGCCGTTTCTTTGCGATGGTAACGGTTAAAAACTTTGCCGATCCAATAACCCGATTGTGGAAAGACGGCGATGCGCGCCGGGCGGCCCCTGTCCCATTGTGGGCCATGGCCCGGACACCCCGAAATCAGGAAACAGCACCGCCCATTGGCCTGCATGTGGCGGATCGCGCCTAAAGCTTTTGGCATGGCGGCCGTACCCAGTGACGTGGCCATCGTTACGCGATCGTCACGGCGAACTGGCGATATCCGGAAAACTGGTTAATTCCCGTTAAACCTTCCCTCTGAACCCGCCCGCAAGAAGCGATCGGCCAATTTCGTCCGTGATTTGGAGGAGATCGGCATGAGGTCGTTCACGAACCGGACCATGCAATCCGCGCTGCTGGCGTTGACGGCAACGACGCTGGGCGTGAGCGCGGCGGAGGCCAGGAGCGTGCCGGGCGGATTCGTCCGCCTGGGCAGCGAAACGGCGCCCCCGCGCGGCTTTGTCGAAATGTGCGCCAGCGGCGTGGAGCCTGGCTTCTGCTCGCCGACGCAGCCCAAGGGCCCATCCGGGGCCTTTGCCACGGCGGGCTTGCGCGACCAGGCCGACGCCGGCTTGGCCGGGGACGCGCGCTGGGGTGGACTGGCCGCGTCGTGGGTGTCGCCTCGGCACGCCGCCCCGCTGACCGATCTGCGTCCGGCGGTGTTCCAGGGCGGGCCGCAGGGAACCGCGTCGTCTGCCTCGCCACCCGTCGCGTCGGGCACGCACGAAACCCTGTCTCCCGCCGAGCAGAAGGCGATGCTTCAGCGGATCAACCGGAACGTCAACTACCGGGTGAAGCAGCGGTCCGACCAGGAAATCTATGGCGTCGGCGAATTGTGGCGGCCCACCGGCATAGGCCGTGGTGCGGTCGGCGATTGCGAGGACCTGGCGATCGAGAAGCGCGCGGAACTGGTCGCGGCGGGCTTTCCCGCCAACCGGCTGGCCTTTGCCGTGGTCTATTCCCGCGCGGCGGGCCTGCACACCGTGCTGGTCGCGCGCATGGAGAATGAGGATGTGGTGCTGGACGGCCGCTCCTCGATGATCGTCAGTTGGGTCAAAGCGCCCTATAGCTGGATCAGCGTCCAGTCGATGGACGACCCGATGATCTGGCACAACGCCGCCTGACGCGACGCCGCCCCTCCTGCCTGCCGCACACCCGTTTCGACACGGCGGGAGGAGCGCGCGACCCCTGATCGGCGACCGGTCGATTCCCTATTCTCGCGTGCCGGGACCGGCGACTCGGTTCGCTGCCGCCCAGATGGGCTTATGCCATGTTTCAGATGACGCGGCCCGGTCCGCCGTCGCTTTCGTGAGGGAAACGGCCTGACAAGCGGGCCCGGATGGGCCGATCCCAGAAGCGCCATGCCCCCGCCGCAAAGATCAGGGTGAAGAGATACACCGACACCGCGACCACCGCCGTCTTGCCGCTCGATCCGGGGCCGGTCGCCACCCAGTTCATGTAGATATACACGAACGGATAATGGGTGATGTACAGCGGATAGGACAGCCGCCCCGCCACCTTGCACAGCCGCAATGTGGTGGCATTGCCCGCCGAATGCCGCCCCGCGATCAGGACCAGCGGGAACAGGATCAGCACGCAGACCGCCTGGTACGCCCCGTTCCATTTCACTCCGCCGACTTCGGGCAGGACAGGCGCGGCGAACAGGAGCAGCAGGATCAGGCTGAGCGGCAGGCACCCCAGTCGCAGGCGCGGCAAATGGTCGCCCAGCCGGTAGAGGATCAACCCTGCCAGGAACGGATAGGCCAGCCGCACCGGCGCGCCCCAGAAATTGTGCAACCCCCAGCCAGTGTCATAGGACCCCAGCGTCAGGGCCGTGACTGCCGAAGCGAGCGCCGCCAGTCCGGCCAACGCCATCAGTGCCCGCAGGCCCAGGCGGCGCAGGATCAGGGCATAGGCCAGATTGGCGATATATTCCTGGAGCAGCGTCCAGGCAGGCGCATTCAGCGGATGACTGTCCCCCAACCGGTTGGGCAGCGGCGCAGAGGGCAAGGCGAGCAGCGCCGCGACAAAGGCCAGCCCTACCAGCCATGGCGACGCGTCCTGCCGATCCCCGGCAAAGGGATCGAACAGGTAACTCGCCAATCCCAGTATCGCGCTCAGCACCACCAGCGGATGCAGGCGGACCAGCCGCCGCGCCAGAAAGCCCCTGACACTCATCCGCGACCAGCGATCGTCATAGGCATAGCCGACGACGAAACCCGACAGCGCGAAAAAGAAGTCCACCGCCAGATAAGCATGGGGCAGCAACAGCCGGTCCGCCTCGAACAAGACGGTGATGCCCTGGATATGAAAGGCCACCACCAGCAGCGCCGCCGTACCACGCAGGCCGTCGAGCACCTCGAAATGCGGCTTGCCCTGCCGGGTGGTGTTGGGCGTCGTCATCGCACGAGCGCGCGCGCCGGATTGCCGGCCACCGTCTGCCCCGCTGCCACGTCGCGCGTCACCACGCTGCCCGCGCCGATGATCGCATCGTCGCCGATCGTCACCCCCGGCAGGATCAGCGCGCCGCCGCCGATCCAGACATTGGCGCCGATACGGATCGGCCGCCCGCATTCCCATCCCTGTGCCCGAAGCGCCGGATCGCGGGGATGGTCGGCGGTCAGGATCTGGACGCCCGGCCCGATCTGGGTTCCCGCCCCGATCTCGACCCGCGCCACGTCCAGGATCACGCAGGCAAAGTTCAGGAACACCCGCTCGCCCAGCACGATGTTATAGCCATAGTCGCAGTGGAAGGGCGGACGGACCACGGCCCCCGCCCCCACCTGCCCCACCCCCTCGGCCAGCAGCGCGTGCCGATCGGCGGCATCCTGATCAAGCGAACCATTGTAGCGAACCATCCACGCCGCCGCGCGGGCGGCATCCGCCGCCAGCTCGGGATCGTCGGCGATGTACGATTCGCCCGCCAGCATCCTCTGTTTCTGACCGGTCATGTTCAGCTCAGATCGTGCAGGTCTTTGCCGAGCGGCGCGGTGATGCGCAGGTCGGAGAAGCGCACCTCCAGCCCTTCCCGCTCGGGCGTGCAGGCCATCGGCCCCACCCGATAGCCTTGCGCGACCGGAAACGGCGCCAGCCGAACCAGCGGCCAATGCTTGCCATCCGCCGACACCTGCAGGCGCAGCACCCCTTTGGCGACCGTCGCGCGCATCCAGAAATCGGCCGCATCGCCCTCATAGGGGCCGGTCGCCCAGTCCGACCGGCCATCGGTCAGCACGCTGCTCAGCATCGCGCGGCCATCGGACAGTTCGATCCCCGCCTTGACCCAGCGGCGTTCGTCGACCCGGACCATGATCCCCGCCTGATCGTACAGCTTGTCGTAGCGCCCCCGGATACGCAGCTGTGCGGTGAAGGCGTCACCGGTCGGGAAGCCCAGGAAATGGCCGCTGTCGCGGGTGAAGCCATAATGGGTCTCGCGCCAGAAATCGGTCCCGCGATCGGTGGTCATCACCAGATCGCCATTCGCCTCCGCCCGCCAGCCCCTCGGCGCGTTCAGCCAGACGCCGTCCTTACGCCCCAGCACGGCCGTTTCGGTTGCGGCGCCCGCTGCCGTCGCCATCTGCGGCACGGTCAATGCGACCGCGCTGCCCAGGATCATACGGCGCGACACCTGCAGTTCGTCCATGGTTCTTCTTTCCCGTTTCGCGCTACGGCAGAGCCATTCGCTGCCGATCTCGACAGCATGTGTACATTTGTACATATTCGATGCAACGGAGTTTTTGCATGGCCGACCGATCCGCGAGACGAAACGACCCGGAGCGTCGGCAACGCATCGTCACCGCCGCGCTGACGGTGATCGCGGAACACGGCGTGCCCGCCACCACCCATCGCCGGATCGCGGCGGCGGCGGGCGTGCCGCTCGGCTCGGTCACCTATTATTTCACGTCGCTGGAGGCGTTGCTGACCGATGCCTTCACGCAACTGGCGGAGGAATCGTCGCACGCCTTCGCCGCGCGCATGGCGCAGGCCCGGAGCCGCGACGATGCGCGCGAGGCGATCATCGACATCATCGCGGGCTCGGTCTGGGCCGAACCGCGGACGCTGCTGCTCAGTTACGAGCTCTACGCCTTTGCCGCGCGCCACCCTTCGGTCTCGACCGTCATGCAGGGATGGATGAACAACAGCCGCGCCGCGCTGGAGCGGTTCTTCGATCCGCTGACCGCCCGCGCGCTCGATGCGCTGGTCGAGGGGATCGGCATCCACAACTCGATCGACCCCGCTCCGCTCGACCGAAATGCGATCAGCGACATCGTGCATCGGATCACCGGCGGCGCGGGGTGAACGAAAGCCGGTCGCGATCATTGTGCGGAGGATCATTCCACCCGACCCGGAGACGCATCGATGAAGACCAGCGGCAACACGATCCTGATGACAGGCGGCGGCAGCGGTATCGGCGAGGCGCTGGCGCATCGCTTCCATGATCGCGGCGACACCGTCATCATCGCCGGGCGTCGTCGCGAGGCGTTGGAAAAAGCCGCCGAAGGGCGCGAACGCATCCATGTCGTCACGCTGGACGTGGAGGATGCCGCCGCGGTCGACGCCTTCGCCAAAAAGATCGTCACCGACTTCCCGGCGCTGAACGTGCTGTTCAACAATGCCGGCATCATGAAGTTCGAGGATCTGACCGGGCACCGCGACCTGGCCGATGCCGAGGCGACGCTGACCACCAACATCCTGGGTCCGATCCGGCTGACCAATGCGCTGATCGACCATCTGATCCAGCAGAGCGATGCCGTGATCGTCAACGTGACCTCGGGGCTGGCCTTCGTGCCGCTGGTCGCCGCGCCGACCTATTCGGCGACCAAGGCGGCGATCCATTCCTACACCGTGTCTCTGCGCACCCAGCTGGAGGGCAAGGTCGAGGTGATCGAGCTGGCCCCGCCGGGCGTACAGACCGACCTGACGCCGGGTCAGGCGCATCGTCCGGGCTATGTGCCGCTCGAGGAATTTGCCGATGCGGTCGCCGCGCAGTTCGCGCAAACGCCGACGCCCTCGGAGGTGCTGGTCGATCAGGTCCGCCCGTTCCGCATGGCCGAACGCGAGGGCAAGTTCGACGAAACGCTGAAGAACCTGACGAAGCGCGCCGCCGAACAGCGGGCGGCGGGCGACCGAATCCAGTCGGGCAACTGAGGCTTGGGAACGGGCGGCCGGTCGGCTATGGACGGCCATGGATTTCGACCAGTTGCTCGTCCGCTTCTTCGGCACCGAAGAGATCGCCGACCTCACCCCCGAACAGCTCGGCGCAGGGATCGACCGCCTGCGCGTCCAGTTCGGGCTGGAGCGCGACAGCGGCCGCCGCTTCGCGCTGTGGTGCCTGGCCTATATGATCGGCGTCGCCCCCGACATCGACGAAGCCTTTGACGACGAGGAAGACCGTGAGGCCGCGCGCGACTTCATGGACAGCGTGGACAGCGAGATCGACGCAGAGGATTGATGGAAGGAAAATCCCTCTCCCCTGGACAGGGGAGAGGGTTAGCGGAGCTTGCCAGCCTGCTGGCTAGCGCAGCTTGGGTGAGGGGTTGAGCAAGCCATGGGCTCGCGCGCTCGCTCGGCGAGCGCTCCACCCCTCACCCAGCTCCGACTAAGCCTTTGTTTTTACGAAGGCCAAGTCTGCGCAGCCCTCTACCCTCTGCGAGGGGAGAGGGGAAATTTAACCCGCCGCGACCATGCGCTGCGTCTGTTCGCCCAGCTTCTCGACGCCCAGCTTCACCGTCTGGCCCGCGCGCAGATAGACCGGCGGCTTCTGGCCCAGGCCGACACCCTCGGGCGTGCCGGTCGAGATGATGTCGCCCGGCTCCAGCGTGCAGAACTGGCTGACATAGGATACCAGCTCGGCCACGGTGAAGATCATGTCGGCGGTGCTGCTGTCCTGATAGCGCTTGCCGTCCACCTCCAGCCACAGGCGCAGATTCTGCGGATCGCCCACTTCGTCCGCCGTGACCAGCCACGGGCCCGTCGGGCCGAACGTGTCGCAGCCCTTGCCCTTGTCCCAGGTGCCGCCGCGATCCATCTGGAACGCACGCTCCGACACGTCATGCACGACGCAATAGCCCGCGACATGCGACAGCGCCTCGTCCTGGCCGAGGTAACGGCCGCGCGTGCCGATCACGACGCCCAGTTCGACTTCCCAGTCGGTCTTTTCCGAGCCGCGCGGGATTTCGACATCGTCGTTGGGGCCGACGACGGCGCTGCTCCACTTGCCGAACACGACGGGCTCGGCCGGGATGGGCAGATTGCTCTCGGCGGCGTGCGCGCGATAGTTCAGGCCGATGCAGATGAACTTGCCGGGACGCGCGACGCAACTGCCCAGGCGCGGATCGCCCTCGACGACGGGCAGCGTGTCGGGATCGAGCGCGGCGATCTCCGCCAGACCCTGCGGCGTCAGCCGGTCGCCTGCCAGATCGCCCAACGCCTCGGGCAGTGCACGGATGCGACCCTGATCGTCCAACAGCCCGGCCCGCTCGCGGCCCATTTCGCCATAACGCAACAACTTCATCGATCCGTCTCCCTATACGTGACGCCGCCACGCGTCGTGACGGCAAAGACCCTTGCGCAGCGCCCGGTCAGGCGGGCGAACGCCGCCATGACGCCCTTCCCTAATGCCTCGCTTTCATTAGCGCTACCGCGCTCACCGCGCCTGCCGCACGGCGTGATGCCTTTTTTCCTGCCTGTGCCCGATATGGCGATCAGCCCTGCCAGCCAGGACGCAGCGCCAGGCGCAGGATGCGGTCGTTCGCCGCCATGAACAGCGCGTGGCCCGCCTCGCCGAACGCGCAATTGGCGATGGGCGCACCCTGTTCGATCAGCCCCAGCGGCTCCGCCTCGGGCGTCATCAGCATCATGCCGCCGGGGACGGAGCAGACCAGCGTGCCGTCGCGCGCAACCTTCATCCCGTCGGGCAGGCCAGCCCCGCCCGCCGCCAGCATCGCGCGCGCGTCGAGCAGCATCCGGCGATTGCCGACCTGCCCGTGCGCATCGACGTCATAGACCATGATCGCGGGTGCCGCCTCGTCCGACACCGACACATAGAGCCGTCGCTCGTCGGGTGACAGCGCGATGCCGTTGGGCCGGGTCAGCGTGCCGTCGATCAGGTCGACACGGCCATCGGGCCGCCGCCGATAGACGCCGTTGACCGCCTGTTCCTTCAACGGCGATGCATCGCCATCCTTGAAGCCGTAAGGCGGGTCGGTGAACCAGATCGCACCGTCCCTCGCGACGTGAAGGTCGTTGGGGCTGCTGAACCGCTTGCCCGCATGACGATCGGCCAGCACGGTGCGGCGGCCGGTCTTCAGGTTCACCCGGTCGATGGTGCGCCCGCCGCTATTGGCGATCAGGAGTGCGCCCCCGGCATCCAGCGCCAGTCCGTTGGCACCGGGTTCGCGGACCAGCGCGGGATCGGTCCCCGCCGCGCCGGAGGGATTCAGCACCACCGAAATGCCCCGGCCCCGCTGCCATCGGCGGACGATATTGGCGGGCGGATCGGCGAACAGCAGATAGCCGCCGCCCGGCACCCAGACCGGCCCCTCCGCCCAGCGTATGCCGGTGGCGATCACCTCCGGCTCGGTGCCCGGCGCGATCATCCGGTCGAGCTCTGGCGACAGGCGGCGAAGGCGCGGCGTCGTCTCCGTCGCACCGGCGAAGGCGGGGGCTGGGGCCGCCACGAGAGCGAGACCGGCGGCGATGACGGAGCGGCGAGAGGCGATCATGGGGCCAGCATGGGCCAAGCCATCCGCCCCCGCAAGCGGCGGCACGGGCACGCCATCTTTCCCAAAGCGGCCATTCGCGACTATGAGCCGCGCGATGGGGAGGAATGGGGCAAGCATGACTGTCGAGCGGAGCAAGGCCGATCTGTGCGCGTGGCGCATGGAAGCCATCAGGCGGATCGAGGCGGACTATAACCGCTCGGCCGACACGCATCTGATCCGTGTCGACCTGCCGCGCTATCCGGGGATCACGCTGTACCTGAAGGACGAGAGCAGCCACCCGACCGGCAGCCTGAAGCATCGGCTGGCGCGTTCGCTATTCCTCTATGCCCTGTGCAATGGCTGGATCGGGCCGGATACCTGCGTGATCGAGTCCTCCTCCGGCTCGACGGCGGTGAGCGAAGCCTATTTCGCCAAGATGCTGGGCCTGCGCTTCATCGCGGTAGTCCCCGCCTCGACCGCCGCGCCCAAGCTGGATGCGATCCGCTTCCATGGCGGCGAAATCCACGCGGTCGACGATCCGCGCACCGTCTATGACGTCTCGCATCGGCTGGCCGCGGAAACGGGCGGTCACTATCTCGACCAGTTCACCTATGCCGAGCGGGCGACCGACTGGCGTGGCAACAACAACATCGCCGAGAGCATCTTCGCGCAGATGTCGGCGGAGGAATATCCCGTGCCCGCCTGGATCGTCTGCGGCGCGGGAACCGGCGGCACCTCCGCGACGATCGGGCGGTACATCGCCTATCAGCGGCACGGCACCCGGCTCTGCGTCGCGGACCCGGTCCATTCGGTCTTCCACCGGCACTTCGCCGACCGCCAGGCGCTGTCGCTTCCCGAGGGGTGCGGCAGCTGCATCGAGGGGATCGGGCGTCCGCGTGTCGAGCCCAGCTTCATCCCCTCGGTGATCGACCGGATGATCGCGGTCGAGGATGCCGCCAGCATCGGCGCGATGCGGGCGCTGTCGGCGCGGCTGGGACGACGGGTCGGCGGGTCGACCGGCACCAACCTGATCGCCTGCGCCACGCTGATCGCCGAGATGGCCGAAGCGGGACAGCGCGGCTCGGTCGTCACTTTGCTGTGCGACGGGGGCGAGCGGTACGGCTGCACCTATTATGACGATGCGTGGCTGGAGGCGCGCGGCATCGACTGGCGGCCCCATGCCGCGCAAATGACGGCGATACTTGCCAGCGCCTGATCGGGACGGCGCGGGGCGAACGAGGCGAAGGAGGAGCGATCATCATGACGGACAGGCTCAAATTGCTCGTGACCCGCCGCCTGCCGGACGATGTCGAGCGGCATCTGTCCGAACGCTGGGATACGACGCTCAGCCCGGACGACCGGCCGCTGGACCGCGACGCGCTGGCTAAGGCGATGACTGAATATGACGCCTGGATGCCGACGATCACCGACCGGATCGATGCCGATCTGATCGCGACGCCGGGCCGCCGGGTCCGCATCCTCGCCAATTACGGAGCGGGGGTCGATCATGTCGATCTGGCCGCCGCGCGCGCCGCCGGGCTGGTCGTGACCAACACGCCCGATGTGCTGACCGAGGCGACGGCCGAGATCGCGATCCTCCTGATGCTGATGACCGCGCGCCGGGCGGGCGAAGGCGAACGCGAGTTGCGCAGCGGCGCATGGACCGGCTGGCGCCCCTCGCACCTGATCGGACAGGGGCTGTCGGGCAAGACGCTGGGGCTGGTCGGTTTCGGCCGCATCGCGCAGGCGACGGCGGTCAAGGCGCGTGGGCTGGGGATGCGGGTCCGCTATGCCAGCCGCTCCGCCGCCGCCCCGGAGGTGGAACGCATGCTCGACGCCACGCGGGCGGAATCGCTCGAAGCCCTGGCGGCGGAATGCGATATCCTGTCGCTGCACGTCCCCGGCGGCGAAGAGACGCGGCACCTGATCGACACGGCCCTGCTGGCCCGGATGAAGCCCAGCGCGATCGTCGTGAACACCGCGCGCGGGCCGGTGATCGACGAAGGCGCGCTCGTCGAGGCGCTGGATCAGGGGCGGATCGGCGGCGTCGGGCTGGACGTGTACGAACACGAGCCCAAGGTGCATCCGGGTCTGCTCGCGCATCCGCGTGCCGTGTTGCTGCCGCATCTGGGCAGCGCCACCATCGAAGCGCGGACGGCGATGGGAATGCGCGCGGCGGCCAATCTCACCGCTTTCGCTCGCGGCGAGGAACCGGCCGATCGTGTCGCCTGAAACGGCCATCGCGGCGCTGGTCGCGGATCGGCTGGCGCGACGGCGACCCGGCGATCCGCCGCTGATCCTGGGGCTGTGCGGGGCGCAGGGAAGCGGCAAGTCGACTATCGCCGCGCGACTGGCAAAGCAGGTCGAGCGCAGCGCGATCCTGTCGCTCGACGATCTCTACCTCACCCGGGTCGAACGGCAGAGGCTGGCGCGCGCGGTGCATCCGCTGTTCGCGACGCGAGGCGTGTCGGGCACGCATGACGTGACGCTGGGCGTCGAGACGATCGCCGCGATCGTCCGGGGCGAGGCCGTTCCCCTGCCGCGCTTCGACAAGGCGATCGACGACCGCGCCCCGCCATCGACATGGCCCTGCGCGCCGAAGGGATGCCAGTTGCTGATCTTCGAGGGCTGGTGCGTCGGCGCGCGGGCGCAGGACGCGGCTGCGCTGGTCGCGCCGCTCAATATGCTGGAGGCGGCGGAGGACGCCGACGGGACATGGCGGCGGCATGTGAACGCCGCGCTGGCGAGCGATTATCCGCGCCTGTTTGCCCCCATCGATCCCCTGGTGCTGCTGGTGCCACCCGACTGGTCCACCGTCCTGCGCTGGCGTACCCAGCAGGAAGAGGCGTTGCGTCGCACGCGCGGCCCGGGCGCGGGGGTGATGGACGATATGCAGCTCGCCCGCTTCGTCAGCCATCACGAGCGGCTGACCCGCCATATCTGGGCCGAGATGCCCGGCCGTGCCGATCTGTGCCTGACGTTGGCCGAGGATCGCACCCTGGCGGCGTGACCTATGCGGCCGACGCAACCTCGTCGCCATTCGCTGAACCGCGCTCGTCCGCGCCGACCGTGGCCGATACTGGGATGGCGATGGTGCAATGCACGCCGTCCTCGCCCAGGCGGTACGTCGTCCGCGCGCCCAGCTGATACGGGAGCGCACGCTCGATCAGCTCGCGCCCCTGTCCCGTGCCCGTGGGCCATGCACCTTCGGGCATCCGCACGCCGCTTTCGCGCCAGTCGATGTGCAACCAGGGCCTGCCGTCCGGCCCGTCCGCCTCGAGCGCCCAGCTGATCGCCAGCCGTCCCCCGCTCTGCCCCAGCGCGCCATATTTCATCGCATTGGTCGCCAGCTCGTGGATGGCCATGGCCAGCGTATTGACGGTCGAGGAACGCAGCCTCACGCCCGCCGGGCCTCTCAGCGTCACCGCATCGGCCCGCCCGTCCATCGCGACCAGTTCGGCATGGAGCAGTCCGTCGAACGTGACCCGGTCCTGCTCGTTCAGCCGGGACAACAGCCCCTGCACCCGCGACAGTGCGTCGAGGCGGTCATCGAACCGCGCCCGGAAATCGGCCAGGCTGGTCGAGCCGCGCGCCGTATTCTCCGCGATCGAGCGGACCACGCCCAGAAGATTGCTCGTGCGATGCTGCAGCTCGGCGATCAGCACGCGCTGCAACGCCTCGCTCCGGCGCATGGCCCCGTCCGCCTTGCGCCGCTCGGACAAGTCCGCCGTCACGACCAGCAGCCGATCCGGTTGACCATCCCCCTTGGGCAGGACCGACAGCGTGCTGCTCGCCCAGACCAGCGAGCCGTCGGGGCGCGAATAGCGCTTGTCCAGGGTCGCCGGACGGCCGGTGGACAGAGCCTCCTCGATCGCCACCAGGCTGGGCGGCAGGTCGTCGGGATGCGTCACATCGGGCACGCGCAAGTCCAGCACCGCCTCGCGCGAACGGCCCAGGATGCGGCACAGCTCGTCATTGACACGCAGGAACCGTCCTTCGAGCGACAGAACCGACAGTCCGATCGGCGCGGTGGCGAAGATCGCCGCCAGTTGTCCCTCGGTTTCGGCCAGCTTGACCTTCACCACCTCCTCGCGAAGCCGCACGACCTCGGCCTGCGATTCCTTCCATTCGGTGATGTCGCGGGTGGTGGTGGCGACACCGTCGCCCAGTTTCACGACCGTCTGGAAGAACCAGCCGTCGAACTGCTCATGCACATAATGACGCTCGGCCTGTTCGGGCAGACCGGTTTCGATCACCCGGCAAAAGGCGTCGAAAATACCCTCTTCGACGACGCCGGGATTGCGTTGCAGCAGGCTTTCGCCGCGCACTTCCCCATATTTGCGCTCGGACGTGTGGTTGTTCAGCACCCAACGAAAATCGACGATGCCGCCCGTCTCGTCACGGATCGCCTCGAATACCTGGATCATGTCGGTCGACGCATCCATCGTCGCCTGAAGCAGTTCGTGGCTGGGCTGGAACTCGACATGTCGTCCGTGCATCGCTCGCTCATCCTTCCCGATCCGGGATGGCAGCCGCTTTGCCGCCGCGCTTAAGGTAACCATCATGGCGTCAATTTGCCACTGCGCGGACGTGGTCCGAAACCGAGCCGCGACAACGCCCAACCATATTGCGATTGACTCGCATAATCATCATTATTAGTTCGCCCTCGCAACGAATTTGGGGGGTGACGATATGTGGGTTCGGGCGACGCTGGCCATGATGCTGTCTTCGGTGGCGGATCCTTGTCTGGCGCAAAACATGGCGGCGCAGGGCACTGACGCGGCTTCGCTCCAGACGGGCAACGACATCGTGGTCATGGGCGAGAAAGCCGATCGGACGTTGCGCGACACACCCGCCAGCGTCGCGGTGACGACCGGACAGACCATCGCCGACCAGAATCTGATCGACATGTACGACGTGCTGCAACGCGCGCCCAATGTCGCGATCAATGCCGACCGGACCAGCTTCACCATTCGCGGCATCGATGCCTTCAACGTATCGGGTGCGGGCGACGGGGCGCTGGCCAGCGTCTATCTCGACGGGGCGGTCCTGCCACGCGCGGCGCTCAACACCGGGCCGCTCGACCTGTACGACATCGCGCAGGTCGAGGTGTTTCGCGGACCGCAATCCACGGTGCAGGGCCGCAACGCACTCGCCGGGGCGGTGGTCATCCGCACGACCGACCCCAGCTATGAATGGAACGGCAAGGCCAGGGTGATGCTGACCGGCCCCGACGGACAGCGTCGCGCCGCCGCCGCGCTGGGCGGGCCGATCCTGGGCGACCAGATCGCATTCCGCCTGGCCGGCGAAATCGCACGGTCGGACGGCCTGCTCTACAACACCACGCTCCACCACGACGCCGATCCCCGCCAGTCGGAGACGCTGCGCGGCAAGCTGCTCTTCACCCCCGACGCGGTGCCGGGGCTGCGGATCATCGCGACCTATATGCACGACCGCCATGTGCGCGGCGCCTATTCCTCCGAATTCGATCCGCCCTATGCGCGCCGGGATCGCATCGTCACCGAGGACGTGGCCACCAACACCCGTGCGCTGAGCGACATCGCCACGCTGGAGGCGCATTACACGCTAGGCGGCGGCTTCGACCTGCGTTCGATCACCAACTATTCCGACGTCCGGGCGCTCTACATTGCCGACCCGGATCGCAACCCCACCCCCGGCCAGTTGAGCCGCACCAGCGACCCGGCCAGGACGGTACAGCAGGAAGTGCGGCTGGGCATCGACCTGCCCTGGGTGCAGGGTCTGATCGGCGCCTATTATCTGCGCGAGGACAATCGCGACTACCGATTCGAGGCGACGCAGAATCTGAACCTGACCCGGCTGGGCGTGGATCGGCAGCTGCTGGCCCTGGGCCTGTCGCAGCCATTGGTGGACACGGTCCTGGGCCTTTATGGCGGCGTCGTTCCGATCAGGAACCTGCTGACCCAGCCGCGCCTGACGCGCAATCTGGCCGGCTTCACCGACCTGACCTTCCCGCTGACCACCCGCCTGAAACTGCGCGCAGGGCTGCGCTACGACAATGAGCGGCAAATGCGCGGGGCGAGCCAATCGGTCGCGCTGAACGGCACGCTGCCCGATCCGGCCCGGTTGCCCGTACCTGCCCTGGCCCCCATCGTCACCCGGCTGAATGCGCTGCTGATGGCGACGGCGGCGGGGGCGACCAGTGTCGATCCGGTGCGCGCCATCACCTATGATGCCTGGCTGCCCAAGCTGGGCCTGACCTGGGACGTGACGCCCGACGCCTCTCTGAGCGCGACGGCGCAGCGCGGCTATCGCGCCGGGGGCGCCGGGATCAACCAGCAGCGCGGGCAGAGCTTCACCTATGCCCCCGAATATACCTGGAACTATGAGGTCGCCCTGCGCTCCGACTGGTTCGACCAACGGCTGAGCGTCAATGCCAATGCCTATTATATCGACTGGCGCGACCAGCAGGTATCGGTGCAATTGACCCCCGGCGCGGTGTTCGACTCCCAGGTCGTCAATGCAGGCAAGTCGCGCCTTTATGGCTTCGAGGCGGAGTTGCGCGGGCGGCCGACGCGCCACCTCGATCTCTATGCGGGCATCGGGCACAGCCGGACCGAGTTCCTCGACTTCACCGTGCCGATCGGCATCGCGAAATGGTCCGCGACCGGCAACGAATTCGCCAACGCCCCGCGCTGGACCGCCTCATGGGGCGGCACCTGGCGCAGCGACGACGGGCTGTTCGCCAACCTCAACGCCACCTATCGCGACGCGGTGTTCCAGAGCACCATCGACCAGACGGGACGCGACATCCGCCCGATCACGCTGGTCAATGCCAAGCTGGGCTGGCAGGGGCGGCATTTCGGGGCCTATCTGCTGGCCAGCAATATCTTCGACCGGCAGCAGCCGACCTCCTTCTTCACCGATTTCGATGGGCGGGTGCGCGGCACCATCTCGCCGCCGCGCATCCTGGGCCTGAGCTTCGAGGGACGCTTCTAAGCCGCATTCGGTTGTCAGACATATAATGCCCCCGCCGCCTTGCCATCCGCGCGACACCCCGTAGACCTGTTCGACAAGAAAACGGGAGTGGATGGATGAGCAAGACCGGGGGCGGGATCAGCCGCCGACAGGCATTGGCGGGGGCTGCGGTGCTGACCGGCGGAATGGCCGTGGGCGCGCCCCCAGGCGCGGCGGCGGGGCGGTCGACCATGCTCGCACCCCGCCCGCCCATGGGGTGGAACAGCTGGAACAGCTTTGCGACCACCATCACCGAAGCGCAGGCGCGCGAGACCGCCGCGATCATGCGCGCCAGGCTGCTGCCCTTCGGCTATGACGTCTTCACCGTCGACATCCAATGGTATGAGCCCGAGGCGTCCAGCTATACCTACAACGCCGCGCCGGTGCCTGCGATGGACGGCCATGGCCGGTTGATCCCCGCGCCCAACCGCTTTCCGTCCAGCGCGGACGGATCGGGCTTCACCAGGCTGGCGGCGGACGTCCATGCGATGGGCATGAAGTTCGGTATCCACCTGATGCGCGGTATTCCCCGGCTGGCGGTGAAGAAGAACCTCCCGATCCTCGGCACACGCTACCGCGCCGCCGACATCGCCGACACGTCCAGCCTCTGCACCTGGAACCCGGACATGTACGGCGTCGACATGACCAGGCCCGGCGCGCAGGCCTATTATGACAGCGTGTTCGCGCTCTACGCCTCCTGGGGCGTCGATTTCGTCAAGATGGACGATATGAGCCGCCCCTATGACGCGCATGCCCCCGAGATCGAGGCGGCGCACAAGGCGATCCAGAACAGCGGCCGCCCGATCGTCCTCAGCCTGTCGCCCGGAGAAACGCCGGTGATCCGCGGGCCCCATGTGCGCCGCTTCGCGCAGATGTGGCGCATCTCGGACGATTTCTGGGACGAATGGTCGATGCTGGAGGCGCAGTTCACCCGGCTGGAGAACTGGACACCCTATCGCGGGCCGGGGACGTGGCCCGATGCCGACATGCTGCCGCTGGGTCGGCTGGCACTGGGCAAGCGCGACACCAAGTTCACGCCCGACGAACAGCGCACCTTGATGACCCTGTGGTCGATCGCGCGCTCGCCGCTGATCATGGGCGGCGACCTGCGCTATCTGGACGCCCCCACGCTGGCGCTGCTGACCAACCGCGCGGTCATCGCGGTCAACCAGGCCTCGACCGACAACCAGCCGCATTTCGTTCAGGACGGCGCGCGCATCTGGTCCGCCAAACCCGAGGAGGCAGCCCAGGATCGCTATCTGGCGTTGTTCAACACCGGCGACAAATCCAGGGAGGTCGGTCTGGCGCTCCATGATCTGGGCCTGTCGGGCGAGGTCGGCGTGACCGATCTGTGGAGCGGAACCTCGCTCGGCCGCGCGAAAGACCGCTTCGCACAGACGCTGCCGCCGCACGGTTCGGGATTGTATCGCCTCCGGGCCTGAATGAACAAAGCGTCCTGAAACGGCCATGCCGCATCAGGGGCGGCGGTGGCATGACGCCGATGCTCTTCGAGGATCAGGTCATGCCGCTTTCCCCTCGCCTGTTGCCCGTGCTGCTCCTGTTGACCGCGCCCGCCATGGCGCAGGATCGCCGATCGATGCGCGAGCCCAGCCTGCCGACAAATGTCTGCACCAGCCTTTCCCCGGACGGGGCGGACTGGCAGGCGGAAACAGGGCGACTTCAAGCGGCGATCGACCATTGCCCCTCGGGGGCTGCCGTCCGGTTGGTCTCGGGGGCAGGCGATGGGCGTTTCGTCAGCGGCCCGCTGCATATGAAATCGGGCGTGACGCTGTGGCTCGATCGAGGCGCCACGCTGGTCGCCGTGCCCGACCCGCGTGCCTATGATCGCGGCCAGGGCCTCTGTGGTACGATCGCGGACAAGGGCAATGCCTGCCTGCCCTTCATCTCCTTCGAAGACACGCGCGGCGGCGGGATCATGGGCGACGGCGCGATCGACGGATCGGGCGGCGCGGTCATGACCGGGCACGGCGAAAGCTGGTGGCAGCTGGCGCGACGGGCGCAACGCGAGGGCGGCAAGCAGAACAACCCTCGCCTGGTCGAAGCCGATCATGCCCGCGACCTGGTCTTCTACCGCACCACCTTTCGCAACGCGCCCAATTTCCATGTCGTGCTGAACGACGTGCAGGGGGCGACCCTGTGGGGCGTGCGGATCGACACCCCGGCGGACGCACGCAACACCGACGGCATCGATCCCGGCGCGTCGCAGGACGTCACCATCGCGCACAGCTTCATCCGCACCGGCGACGACGATATCGCGATCAAGGCCGGGCATGGCACGACCCGCTACATCTCGATCCTCGACGATCATCTCTATGCCGGTCATGGCCTGTCGATCGGCAGCGAAACCAATGCCGGGGTCAGCGACATTCTGGTCCGCAACGTCACGCTCGACGGCACGACCTCGGGCCTTCGGATCAAGAGCGATGCCAGCCGGGGCGGATTGGTGACGCGGGTCCGCTATGAGGGGATATGCCTGCGCGGCAATCGGTGGCCGATCGACTTCGACACCCGCTATGACGCAGACGCCAGGGGCGGCGCCATTCCGGTCTATCGCGACATCGTCCTGACCGGCGTGACCGGTGGTGACGGGACCATGGTGCTGCGCGGCCATGATGCGGGCCATCCGCTGGCGGTGACGCTGGACAGCGTGCGCTTCGATCCGGCGGCGGTCTGGCAAATCGAGAATGCCGATATTACCACCGGCCCCGGCGGCGTCTCCCCCACGCCACCGGGCCTGCGACCGTCGCTGGCGCTGGCGGGAACCACCCCGGACTGCACCTCTTCGTGGATGCCCTTCCCGAGCGACCGTTAAGATGGTTACGGGTGGACAAATCCCTCCTCGGCAATAGCCTGCAACCGCACGCGCGCCGGACACCGCGATCAGCGGGACGAGCGGTCGCGACGATGCGGGAGAGGATCATCATGAAGACACTGAGCGCCATCGCCGCCGCCGGGCTGGCGTTGACCGTCGCGGCGGCGGGGATCGCCCGCAACCCGCAATTCGAGGGGGCCGATCCCCATGCGATGATGATCGGCGACGAGCTCTGGATTTTCCCGACCGGAGGGCCGGGCGGTAGCTGGGCGGCCGACCGGTTCGGCGCCTTTTCCAGCCGGGACCTGAAGACCTGGCGACCACGCGGCGAACTGATCCGGCGCGACCAGATACGCTGGATCAAGGATGACGGCGCGCCCGAGCATTTCCTCTGGGCCCCCGGCGTCGCGACGCGAGGCGGCCGTTACTATCTCTATTACTCGGTCGGACCGCAGAACCCGACGCCCAGTCGCATCGGCGTCGCCGTCGCCGACCGACCCGAAGGTCCTTATCGTGACAGCGGTCGCCCGCTGATCACCGGCGACAAGGGGTTCGAGGCGATCGATCCGATGGTCTTCACCGATCGCAGGTCGGGCAGGATCTATCTCTATGCGGGCGGCAGCGCGGGCGCGACCCTGCGGGTCTGGGAACTCAAGCCCGACATGGTGAGCATCGCGCGCGAGGTGAAGGTCGCGACTCCGCCGCACTTTACCGAAGGCGCCTTCATGCACGAACGCGGCGGCACCTATTACCTGTCCTACAGCCATGGCCGGTTCAACGGTCCCGATTATTCGGTCCACTATGCCACCGCACCCTCGCCGGTCGGGCCATGGCGCTATCGCGGTGCGATCCTGACCGGCGATGCGCGGCATCAGGGGCCGGGACATCACAGCTTCGTCACCTTGCCCGACGGCCGTTCGCTGATCGTCTATCACCGCTGGGACCGCGCACCCGGCCCCGGTCCGTTCCAGGGCGAGCGGGTCGTGGCGATCGACCGGATCACCTATGCCCCCGATGGCCGCATCCGGCCCGTACGGATGACCGACGACGACGCGCCGGTCCTGCCCGCCCGCCATGGCGATACGAAAAAAGTTAACAACCGTTAACCATCTGAATTAATTCCGAAAACGGTCCACTCGCATCACTCCCTCCTTTTCGCGGTTAGGATTTGCGCAAGGGGAGGCCGCGTGTGTGCGCAAGGACAGCCATGACCGAGCCCCCCTGCCCGGCACCACGTGCCGGGGCATGACGACATGCAATGGGAGGAACAGGCCATGCAGACCGAGATCATCGCAAAGGCGACCGGCACCACCACCACGACCAGCGCCAACGTCATCGAATTGAGCGCGCCCAGCGTCGTGCGGCTCAATATCGACCGGGCGCAGGTCGCGACGATGGAGCGCGAGGGCAACGACCTGATCATCCGCCTGACCGATGGCCAGACCATTCGCATCGACCATTTCTATGACCAGCAGCAGGGCAAGACCAGCGACCTGGTGCTGCGCGACGATCGGGGCAGCCAGTGGCTCGCCAACCCATCGGCCAGCGGCGCAGGCCGGTTCCGCGCGATCACCGATCTCGACGACCTGATGGGCGCGGCGGCGACCGGCGAGGGCGGCGGCTCGTCCTTCGTCCTGCCCGCCATCCTGGGCGTGGCCGGGGTCGGCGGCCTGGTCGCGGCGGTGTCGGGCGGCGGCAATGGCGGCAACCAGCCCGGCGGCCCCACCGCCGACACCCAGCCCCCCGCAACCCCCACCGCCAGCTTCACGGCCAACGGTTCGAGCATCCGCGGCACCGGCGAGGCAGGCGCGACTGTCCGCGTGACCGACGGCGCGGGCAACGTGATCGGCACCGGCACGGTCGGTGCCGACGGCACCTTCACCATCCCGGTCAACCCGCCCCAGACCAACGGCCAGCCCGTCACCGTCGTGCAGAGCGACGCGGCAGGCAATGTCTCGCCCCCCGCCACGGCGGCGGCGCCCGATATCACGCCGCCCGCCACCCCGACCGCGACGATCACCGGCGATGGCCGGACGGTCAGCGGCACTGGCGAGCCGGGCGCGACCGTGACGGTGCGCAACGCCGCCGGACAGGTCCTGGGCACCGCCGTCGTCGGTGCGCAGGGTGGCTATACGCTGACCCTGACCACGCCGCAGGCCAATGGCGGCACCCTGACCGTCACGCAGAGCGACCCGGCGGGCAACACCTCCCCCGCGACGACGATCGCCGCGCCCGACATCACCGCGCCGACCGCCCCGACCGCAACCATCGCGGGCGACGGCACCAGTGTCACCGGCACCGGCGAGCCCGGCGCGACCGTCACCGTGCGCGATCCCGCCGGTCAGCCGCTCGGCACCGCCACGGTTGACGCGCAGGGCAACTACACGCTGCCGCTGACCACGCCGCAGGCCAATGGCGGCACCCTGATCGTCACGCAGAGCGACCCGGCGGGCAACACCTCCCCCGCGACGACGATCGCCGCGCCCGACATCACCGCGCCGACCGCCCCGACCGCAACCATCGCGGGCGACGGCACCAGTGTCACCGGCACCGGCGAACCCGGCGCGACCGTCACCGTGCGCGACTCCGCCGGCCAGCCGCTCGGCACCTCCACCGTCGATGCGCAGGGCAACTACACGCTGCCGCTAATCACGCCGCAGGCCAATGGCGGCACCTTGACCGTCACGCAGAGCGATCCGGCGGGCAACACCTCCCCCGCCACGACGGTCAGTGCGCCCGACATCACCGCGCCTGCCGCCCCGGTCGTCACCGTGAGCGCGGACGGCACGCAGCTGACCGGAACGGGCGAGCCGGGTGCCACTGTGCAGGTCGTCGATGCGGGCGGCCAGCCGGTCGGCACCGCGACGGTCGGCAGCGACGGCAGTTTCAGCCTGCCCCTGCCCACGGGGGTCGCCAACGGCCAGACGCTTTCGGCGATCCAGACCGATGCCGCGGGGAACGCCTCGCCCGCCACTGCGGCGGTCACGCCCGATCTCGTCGCTCCCGCCACCCCGTTGGCGACGGTCAGCGCGGACGGCACCAGCATCAGCGGCACCGGTGAACCGGGCGCGACCCTGATCGTGCGCGCCCCCGACAACAGCGTGCTCGCCACCGTCACCGTTGCCGCCGATGGCAGCTTCAGCGCGCCGCTCGCCACGCCGCAGGCCAATGGCGAAGCCCTGACCGTAACGCAGACCGATGCGGCGGGCAATGTGTCGCCCGTCGCCACCGTCACCGCGCCTGACATCACGCCCCCCGCCCCGCCGCTTGCCACGCTGTCGGCGGACGGGACGGCGGTCTATGGCAATGGCGAGCCTGGCGCGACGGTGCGGATCGTCGACGGTAACGGCACGCTGCTGGGCAGTGCGGTCGTGGCGGCGGACAGCAGCTATAGCCTGACCCTCACCCCGCCGCAGACCAGCGGCCAGACCCTGTCGGCGGTGCAGACCGATCCGGCGGGCAACCCGTCGCAGCCCGCCACCGTCGCCGCGCCCGACCTGACCGCGCCCCCGGCCCCACTCGCGACCATCACCGCAGACGGCACCAGCGTGACCGGCACCGGCGAGCCCTTCGCCACGGTCCGCGTGCGCGCCGCCGATGGCACGGTGATCGCGACCGTGACGGTCGGCGCGGACGGCAGCTTCACCACGCCGCTGTCGCCGCCCCAGGCCAATGGGGAGGCACTGTCGCTCGACCAGACGGATCGCGGCGGCAATCTGTCGCCCGCGACGCCGCTGGTCGCGCCCGACATCACGGCCCCGACGGGCCTGACCGCCACGATCAGCGGGGACGGCGCCATCGTCACCGGTTCGGGTGAAGCGGGCGCGACCGTCACCATCCGCGATGCGAACGGCACGGTGCTGGGCACTGCCACGGTCGCCGCCAACGGCATCTACAATGCGACGCTGACCACGCCGCAGATCAATGGCGAAACGCTTCAGGTGACCCAGGCCGACGCGGCGGGCAATGTCTCCGCCCCCGCCAGCGTTGTCGCGCCGGACATCACCCCGCCGCTCGCCCCAACCGGATCGGTGGTCGATGCGGGCGCGACCCTGTCGGGCACCGGCGAGCCGGGCGCGACCGTCACCATCCGCGCCGCCGACGGCACGCTGCTGGGTAGCGGTCAGGTCGCCCCGGACGGCAGTTTCGCGGTGACGCTGAACCCCGCCCAGGCCAATGGCCAGGCGCTTCAGCTGGTCCAGACCGATGCGGCGGGCAATGCCTCGCCCATCGTCGCGGTCACCGCACCAGACATTACCGCCCCGACCGGGCTGACCGCCACGATCAGCGGCGACGGCAGTTTCGTGACCGGCGTGGGTGAGGTCGGCGCGACCGTCACCGTCCGCGATCCCGATGGCACGATCATCGGCACCGCCCTGGTCGGCGCGAACGGCAGCTATGCCGTGCCGCTGACCCCTGCACAGATCGACGGTGAAACGCTGCAGGTGACCCAAGCCGATGCGGCGGGCAATGTCTCCCAGCCGCTCGCGCCCGTGGCGCCGGACCTGACCGCACCGCTTGCCCCCATCGGCACCATCTCGGCAGACGGCACGCTAGTGACCGGCACGGGCGAGGCGGGCGCGACCGTCACGGTGCGTGACGCCGCCGGCCAGCCGCTCGGTACGGCCACGGTCGCCGCCGATGGCAGCTTCTCGGTTCCATTGGCGAGCGCCCAGCTCAACGGACAGACCCTGTCGGTGGTCCAGGCCGATGCGGCGGGCAATGTCTCGCCGCCGCTGGCACTGACCGCACTCGACACCACCGCACCGATCGGGCTGACCGCCAGCGTCGACGCGACCGGCACCATCGTCAGCGGCCAGGCGGAGGCGGGCGCGACCATCACCGTTCGCGCGCCCGATGGCACGATCATCGGCACCGGCACGGCGGGGGCCTCCGGCGCCTATGCGCTGACCCTGACCACTGGGCAGCTGAACGGTCAGGTCCTTCAGGTCACGCAGGCGGATGCAGCGGGCAACACCTCCCCGCCCAGCCCCGCCACCGCGCCCGACCTCACCGCGCCGCTTGCCCCCATCGGCACCGTCTCGGCGGACGGCACGCTGGTCAACGGCACCGGTGAGCCCGGCG
>NZ_LDTF01000027.1 GCF_001477495.1 Sphingomonas yabuuchiae | reverse complement strand
AGCAGGGCGTAGCCGAAATCGGGCAGCGATCCCATCGGGTCATCGTAGAGCATGTCATCGGCGTCGGACGGGCTGATCCAGGGCAGCGGCTTGCTCATCAGCAATCCCCCCATACGGCAGCGAGGAAAGCGTCGGCCCTCGCCAGCCCGGGTTTCAGATCGCAGCCGCCATCAGCGGCGGACAGCCGTGCCTTCATCATCGGGCGAAGACGACCGGGGGAAAGGCGAAAAACCGCGCCGCTCTCGTCCGGCTCCGCCGGGTCAGGCACCAGCCAACCGTCGTTGCTGCGTGACAGCCACAACCTACGCGCGTGGTGCCAGACGGTGCCGTGGCGCTGCCATTCGCCGACGGCACAGTAGATGGTCCGATGGCCGATACTCGACGCTTTCACCACCAGTGCATCGCACCTGGCGACGCGGGTTCCTCGCTCGACGGTGTCGAGATCCCCGCGTGACGGCTCGATCGACGGCACCAGCAGTAATTCGGCGGCGGTGATGTGAAGGAAATTTCGGAAAGGGATGGGCAGGATCGGCACCGAACGGTCGATCCGCCAACTGGCGCGCTCGGCGATGGCGAGCGCGGCGGATAGCGCGCGCGCCTTTGCGAGCTCGCGCTCGCGATTTACGATGTACATGGAAGACCTTGATTTTGCGCGGGAACGGCGGGCTGCTCGCCGGCCCCGCACCATCATTTCGCCTCTACGGCACAGCCGCAGGCTCCTTCCAAACCATCATCCCGGCCGGGCCGGCCGGTTTCTCCTTCGCCTTCGCGATGAAGGCGAAGCGCCCGCAGGCGGCACAGATCGCTCAACTTTCCCGCTTGACCGCAAAGGTCATGAAGCAACCTGATCAGCGCTCTTGCGGTCCCTTGCCCCTGACATCGGGGACCATCGGCTCCGCTTTGCCTTTCGGTCTGGTGGCATGGTCAACCGGCATGAGCGTTTCGGCCAACTGACCGAGTTTCCCGGATGGACCAACGAAAGATGCAGGCGTTTTTGCTTCTGGCGCCGAGGCATAGGTTGATCGTGTATCGGCGGTTTCATTCAGGTCGCGTTGTCGGATAACACCTGAGTGAGACGCTGGCGCAGATTTACCACTAGCCCGCAAAGTAGCGCCTTTTCTGAGAGGTTGGGCCTCACGCAGCGTGCGCGCGGTCCGCAGCGGAACAAGCGGCTCCGGCGGGATCTTAGCGGCATCTGGCGTTGATCGAATCAGCTTGGGTATGCTCCCGCCGGACGACGATGTCGTGGCAGCCGCGCCAGCTTGTCCATGCTTCCGTTCGGTGTGCCACTCGGCCAGCCGAGCTTGCAGTTCCGTATCATAACCGGGATGAGTCAGTACCAAGCGCTGCTGATCGGTAAGCGCGGCCATATCAACCTGATATCGACTGCCGCTAACGCTGATGGATGCCTCTTCCCGGCGCAGTTTCGCCCACGCCTCCTCCCGGAGTAGCGCTTGTCGACGGTGACCTTCTTTAGCGCGGATTTCCCTGTTCACGTCTTTGATGGACTTCTGAACCACGGTGGCAGCAACCGCTTCCAAGATGCGTTCGTCCGCAACGGATGTAGAAGAAGGCTGTTCGGCACTGTCCCCCGTACGTGCGGGTTCGACACCAATTACTTCGCCATCGGCCGATCTCCGCCGCCGCGCCCGGATAGCACGCAGCCGCTCCTGAACGAGCAGATCCTCGATAAACAGGCGGAACAGACGGTTGATAGACTTTCGATTCTCGGCGGGTCCCAGCGTAGCGACATCGTTCTCGAACATGAGCGCCATCGGATCATCGCCATGCTCGTCGAGCCAGTTGAGCAGGCGCCCGCGTGTCGCATCGTGATACTTCGTCATGACGACCGCCAGCGTGTCATGGCCACGATGCTTGTAAGTGATCGGTCGGGTTGGGATCGATAGCGACGAGCGCACCTTATCGTCGAGGATGTCAGCGGCGACAGCAATCGCATCGGTGGTCCAGATCGCCTGATCAGCTCCGCCTGCCACGACAGCATCCTCGGCTATCCAAGCCTTCGCCTCGCGTTTGCGGCCCTCACTCTTGCTGTGTTTGATAACGGTAACCGCGCGCGAGATGGCCATGTCGCCAACGATCGTGGCCGCCGCTGCCTGCGCACGCTTCAGCACGGCGATCCGTTGGTAGTATCGCCATTGCCGGACGATCTTTTTGGCATCGTCGTCGACCTGCGCCAGCCACACCGCCGCCGCGCGTCGAATGATCGACAGCTCCTGTGCCGCGACATGACGCACGTCGCGCAGCCGATCGTTGAAGATGATACGCGCATTGCGGCTGCCCGCCTTGGTGACCAGCCCGCTTTTCTCATTGGCGACGATCCTGTCGCCGAGATGCTCGAGCCGGTCCTGCCGAATGCCGTTG
The DNA here is from genome assembly GCF_001477495.1 of Sphingomonas yabuuchiae. Taxonomy (GTDB): domain Bacteria; phylum Pseudomonadota; class Alphaproteobacteria; order Sphingomonadales; family Sphingomonadaceae; genus Sphingomonas; species Sphingomonas yabuuchiae_A. Next base: position 5,188 of record NZ_LDTF01000027.1, on the reverse strand, counting down.
TCGCGATAAGTTCCGGTCACGTAGCGCGTCGCTTTGGCGGTGCCGTTGGCTACGTCGTTGGCGATGGCGACGTAATCGGCGCGCATCTGCTTGAAATAGGCTTCGCCAGCTTCATGGCGGTTCTGGCCCTCATCACCGCGTAAGGCTCCGATCTTTTTCTGCCGATACGGATACTGCCACTTGCCGTTACGCTTGCGGAGGCGGACCTCAAAATCCCAGCAGCCCGGACCTCCGGCTTTGCCATCGGTGCTCATGCCGTCCAGCCATTTGCACGGCCGATCATAGGCATCGACATGCAAATGAATGTTGCGCGGGTCGTTCTTAGGGTCCGGGCAGTGGATCGCGGCCACATACATCCAACCTTCGCGGTCCAGCCGCGCGCAGAAGCGTTGCATGATCGTGCGGTGTTGGCGAGCGTCTAGACCATGCGGCAGTTCGACGACGAAACGGGTCTGGACGCGACCCGATCGCCCCTGTTTGAAATCCGGCAGCGCCGGATTGTCCGGCCCGAGATGTTCGTCGGCCCAGCACAGACGATCATACGCCTCGACAAGATCGACGTCGGCGATCGTGACCAGACGGTCGCGATGCTTACGCTTGGCTTTTGACGCCTTCGCGATGTCGGCGGCTCGTTCCTGTTCGAGCAGCCGCGCCGCTTCCTTCACCCAAAGCGGCGCGTCGGCCGCGGCCGCCAGTTCGGCCCATGCATCCTTTCGCTCGGTCGAAACCTCCAGCGTGCCGCGTTTGGCTTCCCGCTCGCATTGCTCGGCGGCTTCGAATAGCCCGCGCTGTCGCGACGGACCGCCCGGAATGTTGGAGAGGATGGCCAAGGCGTTCCGTTCGCGGTGGTCGGCTTCGAAGTCGAGAATGTCCATCGCCGGCATGCCACTTGCCGCCGTCATTGATCCGGTCTGGCGCGTGATATAGTCGAAATGTGTCCGGTACGTCGTGCGGGCGCCTTCGGTCAGATAATCGAAATGCTCGGCGGCAACGGTGCTGCGTGCCGGGTAGCGGTCATGGGTGGCCCCATCCACGGACCGGGGAACGGCGGTGCGGGTGACATGGGACACCGCCAGATGTGGAATTCGCATGTCCACGCGTTGCCGGGACGTGGAGGAAATCGGGCTGGCATAGCGAAAGTCGCATCGCCGCGATGCCGTACGGGTGTCGGCTGTTTTCCGGGGCGACCGGGTTGGGCCGGACGACGATCGATCGGGTTCGCCCTGTACCCGGAAGCCGAAGCGGCGTAGCGACCCGGCAACGGCTTCGCGATCTTCCCGCGCCACGCGTGCCAGACGCGCCGCGACCTGATGGGCGAATTCGGGATAGGGCGCGGGGTCGAACGGGTCCATGGCAGTCATTGTCCCAGCCCGGACCGGGGTTCGACAAGCCCCCCTTCGAACATGCCCTATGTAAAGAGGCTTGCAGTCGTAGCGGGGTCTGCTCGCCAACAACGCGATTTCCTGCTTACGCTATTTTCCAACAGCTTCGACCACCAGCGGGAGGTTGATCAGACGGCCATAGGTTGTCCCGTTTCTCCATTGGCACAGGACATTTCCGGGAAAATCCGATCGGGAGCAAATTTTGTGACAATAGCGCCCTCGTTGCTATCGAGCGGGGCTTGCCGCCGTCAGCCGACCCACGCGACCTTCCCAATGGGAGAAAGCACATGGGTCGGCTGCCGATCACCATGCCGTCGATCAAGGTCGCGCGCGAGGGCTGTGCGACGCCCTGCACCGTCCGCAAAGAGAAGAAATGGGCTGTCGCACCATTCCGCTTGACGATGAGGGCATTGGTGGCGGTGGCCATCGTGATGTCGCCTCGTCACTTAGTGTCTGCGTGTTGAGGGCACCAAGGTCGCCGACTTCATGAACGTAGACGCAATCGACCTCCTCACCGGGCGCTAGCACCGCAGATCGAGATGCTCCCACACCCGCCTTCGAACAAGGGCTCAAAGCCGCCACCGGGCCACACATGGCCAAATTCGACGAAAGCGACATACAGACACCAATATCAAAAACGATGATGTATCCATATTAAGTCGTATTTAAACGAATTTTTACCGTTGCAGGCTAATCTTCGCCGTACATACGGCTGGAATTACGCAGCCACTGGGGCTTCCCCTAGACAATCAAATAAACGTAATTACCCCCGGCAGCGACTTTATAAGTCTCCGTAATACAAGGCGAATATCGAATGCCATCGCGAATGCATCGAGAGACTTTGATGAAAATCATAGCCACCTTGATCGATATGGCGTTCCATGCAAAACACAAAAATGATCGGCGCACTCCGACGCTAGCCGTCGTCGCGATGACTGTCGGCGCGACCGATGTTCGATCCTCGCCCCTTTCGGGTAGAAAACATCCTGCTAAAGCTTGTGGCGCAATCAAACGGTCATTGCTCCCTACCGCCTTGCTTTCATTATTGATGTTTGTGAACATCAATCCCGCTCTAGCAATGTCGAATGGCTGCAGCGCTATCAACGCGCTCTCCGGTTCTTCGTCTCTTTCCTACGGCAGCAATAGATACAGGGCCTCAGAGTTTGCGACTGGTGACTCCTTGACGCTACGCTTCACAGATAGCGGCGCTGGCAAGGGGCTGCCCCCTACGAATACAGACAGCTTATCCATAGCACGATACGACCTTTCAAATGCCCAAACATATAACGCGACGAATTCCACCAGCAACACCACGAACAACGTCGCAATTACTGTTCCGGCTGGCAGCCTCGAGACTTATGGGGCTAGCATAAGAGCGAGCACCTCTCGTGGTCAGATCAGCAACCTGGTGTTCACCTGCACTAGTCGTTCGGCCGCTTCCACGGACGCAACCCTTTCGGGGCTGTCGCTTTCCACGGGCAATCTATCGCCAGCCTTCTCCAGCGGCACGACCAATTACAGTTCCGTCGTCGGCAACGCGACGACATCGCTGACGGTTATGCCCACTGCCGCAGACAGCGGAAGCACCATTAACGTCAATGGCTCCTTGGTTGCGTCGGGCAATACCTCAGGTCCGATCAACCTCGCAGTCGGTTCAAACTCGCTTACGATCATCGTCAGGGCGGCCGATGGCCAGACTACCAAATCTTATTCCATCACCGTGACGAGAGCCGAAGCTGCACCGATTGCCAACAATGTTGCCGCAACAGTGGTAGCCAACAGTTCGAGCAACACCGTAGCCCTTTCGATTTCCGGCTCGGCTTCTTCGGTGGCTGTTTCGGGTTTGCCAACTCATGGCACGGCAACGGCCAGTGGCACCAGCATCACCTACACGCCGAGCGCCGGATACTCGGGCAACGATAGTTTCACCTACACTGCGACCAATTCCTCAGGCACTAGCGCGCCTGCGACTGTCACCGTTTCTGTAACCCCGCCGACGCTGGCATTGGCACCGGCAACATTGCCGGGTGCGACTGCGGGGACTGCGTACAGCCAAGCGCTCAGCACCTCGGGCGGGACCGCACCGTACAATTATGCCCTCACTGCAGGGGCGCTGCCGGCCGGGCTGACCCTGTCGAGCACCGGCACACTGTCCGGCACGGCAACTGTTTCGGGCACGTTCAACCTGACCGTCACTGCCACCGACGCGCAGAATTTCACCACCGCGCGTGCCTATGGCCTTACCGTTGCCGCCCCGGCACCGGTGGCTGGCGCGGTCAGCATGACCGTCGCCGCCAACAGCCCCGCCAATGCTGTGACGCTCAATCTTTCAGGTGGTACCGCGACCTCAATCGCGATCGGCACGCCACCCAACCATGGCGTCCTCGCTGGTTCGGGCACCGCGATCACCTACACGCCTGCCGCGAACTATTCGGGAAGCGACAGTTTCACCTACACCGCGACCAATGCCAGTGGCACGAGTGCGCCTGCAACGGTTACCATCACCGTGACCGCACCGACTCTGACGCTGAGCCCGACAACGCTACTGGGCGCGACGGCCGGGACCGCGTATAGCCAAGCCCTCGCCACCATGGGCGGCGCCGCACCGTACAGCTATTCCGTCACCGCTGGCGCGCTGCCCGCCGGAGTCTCCCTGTCATCGACCGGTACCCTGTCAGGCACGCCAACTACAGCGGGCACGTTCAACGTTACCGTCACTGCGACAGACGCGCAGAATTTCACGGCTACTCGTGCCTTCACACTCACCGTCGCCGTCCAGGCACCGGTGGCGGGCGCGGTCAGCATGACCGTCGCTGCCAACAGTACTGCCAATGCGGTGACGCTTGCCCTGTCGGGCGGGGCTGCGACCTCGGTCGCCGTCGCCACCCCGCCGAGCCACGGCACGGCCACCGCCTCGGGCACCGGCATCAGCTACACGCCGACCGCGGGCTATTCGGGGAGCGACAGCTTCACCTACGCCGCGACCAATGCGTCGGGCACCAGTGCGCCTGCGACCGTCACCGTGACGGTGAGTGCACCGACGCTGACGCTGGCGCCGGCAACGCTGCCGAGCGGGACTGCGGGGACTGCGTACAGCCAAGCGCTCAGCACCTCGGGCGGCACCGCGCCGTACAACTATGCGGTGACCGCTGGCGCGTTGCCGAACGGCCTCACCCTGTCGAGCACCGGCACGCTGTCGGGCACGCCCGCCACATCGGGGGCATTCAATTTTACGATCACCGCGACTGACGCCCAGAACTTCACCGTCACGCGCGCCTATACCATTACCGTTGCCGTCCAGCCACCGGTGGCGGGCGCCGTCAGCACGACCGTTGCCGCCAACAGCACCGCCAATGCGGTGACGCTCGCCCTGTCGGGCGGGGCTGCGACCTCGGTCGCCGTCGCCACCGCGCCGGCCCATGGCACCGCCACCGTGTCGGGCACCGGCATCAGCTACACGCCGGCGGCAGGTTATTCGGGCAGCGACAGCTTCACCTACACCGCGACCAATACCTCGGGCACCAGCGCGGCGGCGACCGTCACCGTGACGGTGACCGCCCCGACGCTGGTCGTCTCTCCGGCCTCGGGTCCGCTGCCTACGGCTACCGTCGGTACCGCCTATAGCGCGACGCTGACCAGCACCGGTGGCACCGCGCCCTACAGCTACAGCGCCACGGGTCTGCCCGCCGGCGTCACGCTGGCCGCCAACGGCACCCTGTCGGGCACGCCGACCACGGCGGGCAGCTACACCGTCACCGTCACGGTCACCGACGCGCATGGTGCCACCGGCACCGCAACCTATACCC
>NZ_LDTF01000026.1 GCF_001477495.1 Sphingomonas yabuuchiae | reverse complement strand
GCCCCTTACAGCTTGACCCGCACACCCCCGAACAGCGTGTAGCCGAACTTCTCATATTCATATGTGCGGAAGCGTTCGCCGAAATAGCGCACGCCCGGCGTGTTGGTCAGGTTCTTGCCCTCGGCGAACAGGTTAATGCCCTTCGCCAGCTGCACGCTGCCCGTGACGTCCAGCTGACCGCGGCCCTCCCAATACAGGTCGAGCGCGGGGTTGGTCGCGTTGATCTCGTCCAGATAGTCGGAGCGCTTGGTATAGGCGACGCGGACATTGACCGGCCCGCGCTCGTAGAAGACGCTGGCGTTCCACATATGCGTCGACTGGCCCGGTAGCGCGAAGCGGCTGCGCCCGCCATAGGCGGCGTCGAAGGTCGCGCTGCCCTTGGTATAGGTATAGTTGGCGAACACGCCCAGCCCGCTCAGCACGCCCGGCAGGAAGCTGAAATGCTGCTGCCAGTTCAGCTCTACGCCGTACAGCTCGCCCTTGCGCGCGTTGATCGGGCGGCTGAGGATCGCGCCGCCCACGCCGTTATACACGCCGGTGCTGGTCAGCGT